>CAYLVP010000008.1:29376-65138 GCA_964387155.1 uncultured Rhodobacterales bacterium
GTAAGGATCGCGACGCGAAGCTCAGGATCATCGCGAAAGTCGCGAAACACGGTGCCCATTATGCGGCTGGTCGCAAGGTCAATCGCATTGGCCTTTGGCCTGTCCAGCGTCACCTCAAGCACCGCACCGTCACGACGTGTTTTCACAGGATTATCAGACATTAAGCGTCCTTTCTTCGTATCAAGGCATCGGCCGCGATTGCGTCATGCTCCGTGCAGATAAGCGGGTTGATCTCGATTTCGTCAAGGCCATCCGCCTGGGTCATCACATAGGCTTCAACCGCGCGGATGGCCCGCAATACTGCCGGGATATCTGCAGCGGGCGCGCCGCGATACCCGTGGAGCAATCTCGCACAGCTAAGGGACAGTAATGCGTCCAGGACCATCTCGTCCGTAGCTGGTAACAGGACAGAGGCGGTATCGGCCAGAAGCTCGGTCAACACGCCCCCTGCCCCAAGCGTCATCACGAAGCCGCTGGCAGGGTCTTTCACGACGCCGATCAACAGCTCCGCCACACCGTCCATGACCATTTCTTCGACTAGAAACCGGTCGGTGGGCATCGCCGCACCTGCCCGCGCTACATCCATTGCAGAGGTAAGGTTCAGCGCGACCGCGCGCGCTTCTGTCTTATGCGCGATCCCTTCGCCTTTGAGCGCCACCGGGTAGCCAATCTGATCGGCAGCCTCGCCAGCCTCTGCCAGCTCGAGCCCGCCTTGCGCGCGGGGTATACGCAGCCCGTGGACCTCAAGCGATGCTTTGGCTTGGCCTTCTGGCACGATGACCGCATCGACCGTTGCGGTTGGCAGCAAGATCGGCGGCGCCTCGGGGGGTGAGGCCGTGGACGCTGCCGCACAGGCGGCCATGGCCTCAGTGAGGCCCGAGAATGGGACGATCCCGGCCGCAATCAACTGTTCTGCGACAGGCTCCGGCATCAGCTCCGGCAGGGTTGCAACTATGCCGTAGCGCGCACCCGTCCGGGTTGCCGCAGCCGACACGGCTTGGATCACGCAATCCCAATCGCCGGGGTCGCAGCGGTCCGGGCGTGGGAAATCTGCAATGATTACCGTCAGGGCAATGCCTGGGTCGGCCATGGCGGCGAATGTGCGTGTCATCGCCTCCGTGTCGCGCCAGATATAGGTGTGATAATCCAAGGGGTTGGCTAGCGCGACCATAGGACCCAGCGCGTGTCGCAACCCTTCGCTTTGGGGCTGGGTGAGCGGGGGAAACTGCACCTTGTGGGCCAGTCCCGTATCTGCGGCGAGGCTTGCTTCACCACCCGAACAGCTGATGCTTGCGATCTTATTTGACGGCAGCCGCCCATGCACATGCAACAGCTTCAACGTCTCAAGAAATCCCGTCAGGTCAGCTGCCCGGATCATGCCAAGCCTGCGCAGCAGCGCGTCCGTACCTGCCTCGTTGCCCGCCAGCGACGCTGTATGCGACATCGTGGCGGCCCGTGCTTGATGCGATCTGCCAAGTTTCAGCGCCACAATCGGTTTGCCCAGCTTGCGGGCCTTGGCGGCGAGGGCCTCAACGGCGCGCAGATCGCCAAGTCCTTCAATATGAAGGCCCAGACAGCTGACGCGCGGATCCTCCAACAGGGCTTGGCCGAGATCCGCCATCCCGGTTTGCGCCTGATTGCCGGCAGTGACCACATAAGCCAGCGGCAGGCCACGGGTCTGCATGGTCAGATTGAGCGCGATGTTGGAGCTTTGGGTGATGATGGCCACACCCGTCTGCACAGGTTTGCCGCCATGCTGATCAGGCCAGAGAAGAACGCCGTCCAAGTAATTGATAAAGCCGTAACAATTGGGTCCGAGGATTGGCATTTCATCAGCCGCTTCGCACAGGGCGTCCTGCAGATCCGCGCTTCCCTCATCCTCCGCTGCGGCTTCTTTGAACCCCGAGGCAAAGCAGACCGCACCCCCTGCCCCGCGCGCAGCCAAAGCGCGCACGACCTCGATCGTGGCATGGCGGTTGACGCCTATGAACGTCGCGTCAGGGGCGCAGGGAAGAGCTGCAATATCTGGATAGGTTTTGCGCCCGCCGATCTTGGCCTTGGTCGGGTGAACGGGCCAGACTGGCCCTTGGAACCCGATCTTCGTACATTGCTCCAGCACCGATGCGCACCAGGCACCGCCGCCGACAATGGCAATGGAGCGCGGCCTCAGCAGCAAGTCGAGCCGGTGCGCCATGGCCCGCGTCAGGCGCCCAAGGGCCGCAGCAAGTCGCGGCTGATGATATGGCGCTGGATCTCGGAGGTGCCGTCCCAAATGCGTTCCACCCGTGCGTCTCTCCAGAAGCGCTCTATCGGGAAGTCGTCCATCAGCCCCATGCCGCCGAAGATCTGCAGTGTGGTGTCGGTCACGCGGGCCAGCACTTCCGAGGCATAGAGTTTGGCAGAGGCGATTTCGCGGTTCGCGGGCAGGTCTTGATCAAGCCGCCATGCGGCGGCAAGGGTGAGCCAATCAGCGGCGTCAATCTCGGTAATCATATCGGCGATCTGGAACCCGACCCCCTGAAACCGGCCAATGGGCTGGCCGAATTGCTTGCGCTCGGCGGCGTAATTCAACGCGTAGTCAAAGCAACGCCGCGCGCGCCCTACGCTGAAAGCCGCAACCGTCAGCCGCGTCGCATAGAGCCATTCGTTCATCACCGCAAAGCCGCCATCGACTTCACCCAGAACCTGCGCATCTGGCAGGCGGCAATTGTCGAAATCAAGGATGCAATTCTTGTAGCCCTTATGGCTGACAGAGCTGTAGCCGTTGCGCACCTCAAAGCCCGGCGTGCCGCGGTCGACCAGGAATGTGGTGATCCGCTTCTTTGGACCTTTCGGGGTGTCATCCTCGCCGGTGGCGACAAAGACAATAAAGAAATCAGCATGTTCCGCGCCAGATATAAAGTGCTTTGAACCATTGATGACCCAATCACCGCCCTCCCGCACGGCGCTGCATTTCATACCGCGCACATCTGAGCCCGCATCGGGCTCGGTCATGGCGAGCGCGTCCATCCGCTCCCCGCGCACGGCGGGCAGCAGGTAGCGTTCTCTCTGTTCCCCTTCGCAGGCCATCAATATGTTTTGAGGCCGGCCAAAGAAATGCGTCAGCGCCATGGAACCCCGACCAAGCTCCCGCTCCACCAGCGTGAAATCAAGATGGCTCAGCCCTGCTCCGCCCACCTCTTGCGGGAAGTTGCAGGCGTAAAACCCCAGATCGATGACTTTCTGCTTGATCGCCTCTCCCAGGTCTTGCGGCACCTGACCGGTGCGTTCGACCTCGGCCTCATGCGGGTAGATCTCCTTTTTCACGAAGCTGCGCACGGTCGAGACGATCATCTCCTGCTCTTCCGTGAGACCAAAATTCATCCACCATCCTCCGCGCGCAAAGGCAATTTCTGCGCATTTCCGGCAGAGTGGCCGAAAATCGGTCGCTGGGATACAGAAATTGCGACAGGACACGGTGTAAGAACGGCTTTACAAGGATGTCAAACCACAGCCATAAATTGAATGTTATCGGTAACACCAAGGGAGCCTGCAAGGATATGAGTAAAGCGGAGATTGGTCTGGTCGGCCTTGGGACGATGGGGGCGGCACTGGCCTCTAATATTGCGGATAACGGCTTTGATATTGCGGTGTGGAATCGGACCACCTCTGTCACGCATGATTTCGCCGCTGAGGCGGGCAGCCTTGCCCCGCGCATCACGCCCACTGAGACGCTGGAACAGCTGGTAGACGCGATCAAACCGCCACGTGCGATCATTTTGATGGTGCCTGCTGGCAAAGCGGTCGATGACCAAATCGCGGCTTTGCGTCCGTTGCTGGAGGCGGATGATCTGATCATCGATGCGGGCAATGCCCTGTTTCACGACACCAACCGGCGCGCGCGCGACGCCTCCGGCCCGTTTCTGGGGATCGGTGTATCCGGCGGGGAGGAAGGCGCGCGCTATGGCCCGTCGATCATGGGGGGCGGCAAGCGTGAATACTGGGACCGTGTCGCCCATATCCTGAAGGCCATCAGCGCCAAGCATGACGGCACAGCTTGCGCCACTTGGATGGGCGAGGAAGGTGCCGGGCATTTCGTAAAGGCCGTCCATAACGGCATCGAATATGCCGATATGCAAATGATTGCGGAGGTGTATGGCATCATGCGGGATGCGATGGGCATGGATGCCGCCGCAATCAGCGATGTTTTCGCACGCTGGAACGAGGGGCCACTGCAATCCTACCTGATCGAGATCTCCGCAGAGGTTGCAAAAGCCACCGATCCAAAAACAGGCGGCCCGGTTCTGGACGTGATCCTTGATGCGGCCGGGCAAAAGGGGACGGGGCGGTGGACAGCCATCGAGGCGCAGCAGCTTGCAGCGCCCATCCCCGCCATCGAGGCCGCAGTGGTTGCGCGCAACCTCTCATCACGGCTGGGCGAGCGCGCGGAGGGCGAGACGCTGTTTGGCGCAGCCCCGGTGGTCATGGCAGACGGGACCCTCAGTATCGCGCAGTTGGAGCACGCGCTGATTGCCGGCAAAATCCTGTGCTACGCGCAGGGTTTCGGCATGATCGAAGCGGCCTCGGACGCGTTTGGCTGGACCCTACCCCTGCCCCAGATTGCGCAGGTTTGGCGGGCGGGCTGCATCATCCGCTCGGCCATGCTCGACGACATGGCGAGCGCGCTGGAGGCGGATGCCGACAAGAACCTGATGTTTGCCCCTGTGTTCGCGGAGCAGTTGAAGACCCATCAAGGGGCGCTGCGATCAGTCGTGGCAACCGGCACGCTGCACGGGATCGCCATGCCGGCCCTGGCTTCCGGGATTGCTTACTTTGACGCGATGCGCACGGGTCGCGGGACCGCGAACATGATCCAGGGCCAGCGGGATTACTTCGGCCGGCACAGCTTCGCCCGGCTGGATGGTGGTGAGGGCCATCATGGTCCGTGGGTGGAGTAGAAGAGGCTCCCTCACAAATCTTCCGGGACAAATGCGTGGACCGGATGATTGATGCCAATCGGTAATCAATCACGCCCCCACCGGTGCCACTGTTTCCAATGAGGGTCAGCGCGACCTGGTTCCAAAGTGGAAGCTCGGCCATAGCGTATGCATTAATCGATTCGTTAATCTCCCTCCTTATGCGGATAACATCGGGTGTCTGAGACGCGTTTTTCAAAAACCTGTCTAAAAACAAAGACGAATTGAAACAAAAATACCCCAAGATTAACCAAAATTACCGCGGGCTCCCTCGACAGATTGGCGCGCAAAGCCTAGTGTCTTTCCAACTCAACGAAGAGCACCCCCAAATGCCGTCACTCCTTGTCCTCAACGGGCCAAATCTGAATCTTCTGGGGACCCGTCAGCCTGAGGTCTACGGGACCATGACGCTGTCCGATATCGAGAAGATGTGCGCGGCCCATGCCCGCACGCGCGGCGTGAGCTTGGCGTTCGAACAGTCAAACCATGAAGGTACGTTGATCGACCTCATGCATGGCGCGAAGTCAGTGCATGATGCGGTGATCCTGAATGCAGGTGCCTATACGCACAGCTCTATTGCCCTTATGGACGCCATCAGCTCGGTCGAGCTGCCGGTGATTGAACTCCATCTCTCAAACGTCCACGCCCGCGAGACATTTCGCCACCACTCCTACATCGCACCGGTGGCTCTGGGCATCATCTGCGGCTTTGGCGCGCGAGGCTACACATTGGCCATTGACGCCGCGCTCAGCCATTTGGGGCATGACGCATGATCGACCGTTATCTTCACGAGATGACAGACGCGAATACGATTGAAGACGCGTGGGACGTCCATAGCGCGAAGATGGCGGATTACGGCTTTGACCGGCTGCTATACGCCTATACGCGTTTTGGCACAGGCTCGTCCTTGGGGGATCCGCAGGACGCATTGGTGCTGACCAATCATGACCCGGCCTATGTGGATGAGTTCATCGGCAAGGGGATGTATGCCAAAGGGCCAATGGTGGCCTGGGCGACCGCCAATACAGGCGCCTGTTCCTGGCGCATGATCCACGAGCAGATTGCATCTGGCGATGTCACGCCTGACATGATGGAGGCCATGGCCTTCAACCAGAAGATGAGTGTGGTCGCAGGATACACAATCAGCTTCCACGAGGTCTCGCTCAGGGCCAAGGGGGCCATCGGGCTGACGGCTCGGCGCGGGTTGTTTCAAGATGAGGTGGATGAGATTTGGGCCGAGCATGGGTCTGACATCGAATTGGCAAATAAAATTTGGCATTTGAAGGTCGTGCAGCTGCCGCATACGACTGGGCAACGTCGCCCACTGACCGCGCGTCAGCGCGAGGTTCTTGAATGGGTCGCGGACGGGAAAACCATTCAGGATACGGCCACTATCATGGGGCTAAACCCTGCAACTGTCGAAAAACACTTACGTTTGGCGCGCGAGTCCCTGGACGTGGACACAACCGCGCAGGCCATTCTCAAGGCCTCATCGCAAAACCAGTTCTTCCTGATCGAGCGCTAATCAAGCGCCGATTTTGTAAATGTTAACAATTTGTTAACGAACTGGGTAAGGTTTACCTTACTTTGCTATTCCCGCGATTTTTGCGTAATTTTAACGCGTTCCGTGAGTGGTGGCTTTTGCCATGGGACTTTTTCGGAGGGGCGTTCTTGGGATTTCTGGAATAAGCTTCCGATCCGGTTATCCGGAAACGCTGTCCAGCGTGCCTATAGTCGGCGCGTTGGACAGCACCCTTCTTCGCTCGACGGCCTGTTGACCCGGCTCCCCAGCATGACCCGACAGGTAGTGGGCCAAGAAAAAAGCGGCGTCGAGGTGACCCTCGGCGCCGCTTCCTGTTTTGAACCCGACAGTGCAGGTTAGCCCTTGAGGGCTGCCGCGACTTCTTCAGCGAAGTTCTCTTCTTTCTTCTCGATCCCCTCGCCCACTTCGAGGCGGATGAACCCGGTGATCTCAACGCCTGCCTCTTTTGCAGCCGCGCCAACGGTCAGGTCAGGGTTCACCACGAAGGACTGGTTCACGAGCGTAACCTCGGCCATGTATTTCTTCATGCGGCCCACGATCATCTTTTCGATCACCGCATCGGGCTTGCCGCTCTCGCGGGCGATGTCGATTTGAACCTGCTTTTCCTTCTCCACCACAGCCGGGTCGAGATCGTCTTCCGACAGCGAGGCGGGGTTCACAGCGGCCACGTGCATGGCGACCTGCTTGCCGAATGCTTCATTGTCACCCGACAGGGCTACAAGCACACCGATCTTGCCCATGCCGTCTGCGGCGGCGTTGTGCACATAGGACACCACAGAGCTGCCTTCGAGACGGGCCATGCGGCGCACCGACATGTTCTCACCAATCGTGGCAACCTTGTCGGTTACAACAGCCTCGACGGTTTTGCCGCCCATATCGGCGGCTTTCAGCGCGTCAACGTCGGACACAGAAAGTGCCACGCCAGCAATGCCAGAGACCATCTCCTGGAATTCAGCGTTCTTGCCAACGAAGTCGGTCTCGGAATTCACCTCAACGGCCACACCAACGCCGCCATCGGTTTTCACGGCCACAAGCCCCTCAGCCGCGGTGCGGCCTGATTTCTTGGCGGCTTTCGCCAGGCCTTTGGTGCGCAGCCAATCAACGGCGGCTTCCATGTCGCCACCATTTTCGGTCAGCGCTTTTTTCGCGTCCATCATGCCTGCGCCGGTCGAGTCGCGCAGTTCTTTCACCATTGCAGCGGTAATCGCCATCTCATGGGTCTCCTGTAATCAAAGGGTGTTCCGAAGGCCTGCAAAACGGCCTTCGGTGACAGTCAGATGAATGTCGCAGGCCTACTCTTTGGCAGCCGCGACGGTCTCTTTGGTGCTTTCGATATCCAGCGGTGCACCATCGGCAACAGCGTCGTTAGAGACCGCCTCGTCCGATGCGCCACCTACAGGCATCTCAGCCACGGCTTCCTCGGCAGGGGCTTCGTCCATCGCGCCCAGATCAACGCCAGCCGCGCCCATTTGCGCCTGCATGCCGTCCAAAGCCGCACGAGCCACCAAATCGCAGTAAAGCGCGATTGCGCGCGACGCGTCATCATTGCCCGGGATAAGGTAATCAATGCCGTCGGGCGAGCAGTTGGTATCAACCACAGCAATAACCGGGATGCCCAGCTTCTTGGCTTCGGCAATGGCCAGGTCTTCCTTGTTGACGTCGATGACGAACAGCAGGTCAGGCGTGCCGCCCATCTCGCGGATACCACCAAGCGAGGCCTGCAGTTTGCCCTGGTCACGCTCCATGCCGAGGCGCTCTTTCTTGGTCAGACCGGCGAAACCTTCGGCCATCGACTCGTCAATCTTCTTCAGACGCGAGATCGAGTTCGACACGGTTTTCCAATTGGTCAATGTGCCGCCGAGCCAACGGTGGTTCATATAGTATTGTGCGCATTTCTCAGCGGCTTCGGCAATCGGGCGTTGCGCCTGACGCTTGGTGCCCACGAAAAGCACGCGGCCGCCTTTGGCAGTGGTGTCGCGCACCACCTGCAAAGCCTGATCCAGCATTGGAACAGTCTGGGTGAGGTCCATGATGTGGATGCCGTTCTTGGCGCCGTAGATATACGGCTCCATGCGCGGGTTCCAACGTTGGGTCTGGTGACCAAAGTGTACGCCAGCTTCCAAGAGCTGACGGAGCGAAAATTCTGGCAAAGCCATGTCCGTTTTCCTTTCCGGTTTAAGCCTCGGCGGGGTGTGAGAGGCGTGTGCCTCAACCGGTGGATGTCATGGGATTTCTCCCCCAATCGACCCGACCCCGCCTGCGAAGTACGCGCCTTCTAGGGCAAGCCCCCCTGCCCTGCAAGCCTTTTAGCGCAGGTAGTCCAACAACATACGCGTCGATGGGTCCTTCTCCGCATCGCTCTCCTCCCCCGCCAGGATCGGAGACAGGGCCGTGGCGAGTTCCTTGCCGAGCTCAACACCCCACTGGTCGTAGGAGTTGATGCCCAGAAGAACGCCCTCGACAAAGACCCGGTGCTCATAAAGCGCAATGATCTGGCCCAGAACGAAGGGCGTCAGTTTCGGGTAGACCAGCATGGTTGACGGGCGGTTGCCCGGGAAGACGCGGTGGGCGGCTTGGCGGTCAAGCTCCGCGCCCTCAAAGCCCTTGGCTTGCATCAGCGTGCGGGCTTCCTCCATCGACCGGCCTACCATCAACGCCTCGGCTTGGGCCAGGCAATTGGCGACCAGCAGCGCGTGGTGTTGGGCAAGCTCAGACTCATGCCCCTCGCGGGCCACCATGAATTCGCAAGGCACAACGCGGGTGCCCTGGTGGATCAGCTGGTAGAACGCGTGCTGCCCGTTGGTGCCGGGCTCGCCCCAGACGACGGGGCCGGAGTTTTCGGTCAGCTCGGTGCCGTCCCTGGCGACCCGCTTGCCGTTACTCTCCATTTCCAACTGCTGCAGATAGGCGGGCAGTCGTGACAAGCGGTTGTCATAGGGCAGAACAGCACGGGTGGCATGGCCGCAGATTTGGTTGTGGAACATGCCGACCAGCGCCAGAGCAACAGGCATGTTCTTGGTCAGATCCGCTTCGCGGAAATGGCGGTCCATGTCATGCCCGCCATACAGGAAGTCGGTGAAATTCTCGGGCCCGATGGCGATCATCAGGGAGAGGCCAATCGGCCCCCACATCGAATAGCGCCCGCCCACCCAATCCTCAAATCCAAAGACGCGGGCCGCGTCGATGCCGAAGGCCTCGGTCTTGTCAGTAGCGGAAGACAGTGCGGCGAACTGCGTGGCGGGCTGCGCCACGCTTTTGCCCATCCAGTCCAGCGCGGTTTGCGCATTGGTCATAGTCTCGATCGTCGTGAAGGTCTTGGAGGCCACGATCACCAGCGTCGTCGCGGGGTCCAGGCCTTTCAGCGTGTCGGCAATATCCGCCCCGTCAACGTTAGAGACGAAATGCGCGCGCGGACCATCATGATAAGGCGCGAGCGCCAGGGTCGCCATGGCCGGCCCCAGATCCGATCCGCCGATGCCGATATTGACGATATCGGTGATCTTGCCCCCCTGCCCCGTAAAGTTGCCCGACCGAACGGCCTCGGCAAAGCTGCCCATACGCGCCAGCGTGGCGCGCACCTCTTGCATGACATCGGCGCCATCCACGGTGATCGGCTCATCCGACATATTGCGCAGCGCGGTATGCAGGACGGCGCGCCCCTCGGTGTCATTGATCTTCTCGCCCGCGAACATGGCCGCGCGACGCTCCGCCAGCCCTGATTTATCTGCCAGACCGAGCAATTCCCCAAATGTCACTTCGGACAGGTTGGTCTTCGAGAAATCAAAAAGCAGATCGCCATGCCGGATCGAAAACGCAGCGGCGCGGCCGGGGTCTGCGTCAAACCGGTCCAGAATGGTCTTGCTGTCATCGGCGGCGGTGCGGATTTCAGTCCAAAGCGTTGATGTCATCACGAAGCCCAATGAATGGTTGCGGTCGCCAAAACGGTGTTGATGGGGGCCTCCTCTCGCGAGAGGCCTTGCGCGCGCTCAAGTGCCGCGCGTTTGTCGTCACCGGTGATCAGAACATGGGTGCTCATCGCGCCCTCAAGCACAGGGCCGGTCAGGGTCACACGGGTCTCCTGCCCCTCGGGGCGCACGGGTATGACCGGTGACGTCGCGCGCAATGCTTCGGGCAGTTCCGCCGCGCCGGGGAAAAGCGAGGCCGTGTGCATATCCGCCCCCATGCCCAGCAGCAGCACCGAGATCGGCAGCTCGGGCGCAAGCGCGTCGGCCAGTTCGGGCATGGCCCCATCAACATCATCGGTATCACGGAAGAATGGCACAAAGACCGCATCTGAAGCGCGGTCGGTGATCAGCCGCGACTTGATCAGCCGCGCGTTGGACCGCTCGGAGTGTTCATCCACCCAGCGCTCATCCGTCGGCATGACATGAACCCTGGCCCAGTCCAGATCAGCGGCGCATAGCGCATCAAAGACCGGCCCCGGCGTCGTGCCGCCCGGCACCGCAAGACTGGCATGATCATGGGTCATAAGGCAGGCTTTCAGCTCGCCCGCCAGCTGTTGGGCGAGGTCGATCATCAGCATCTCCCGATCAGCATATTCGATAAGTTTCATTTCTTGATCTCCGCCCAGCGGCGCCCGTCCCGGTGCAACAGCATCAAGGCCTCTTCCGGCCCGGAGCTGCCCGGCTCATATTGTTGGGGCCGGTCGCCGCGTGTGGTCCAGCCTTCGATGATCGGGTCGGTCCAGGCCCAGGCCGCTTCCACCTCGTCGCCGCGCATGAAGAGGGTCTGGTTGCCCCGGATCACATCCATGATCAAGCGCTCATAGGCGTCCGGGACGTCTTCTGCCTCCGGGCCCAATGCCTCTGCGAAGGTCATATCCAGCGGCACATCGATCAGCCGCATCCCGCCCGGGCCCGGCTCTTTGATGGTGACGCGCAAATTCATCCCCTCGTCGGGCTGCAGGCGGATCGTCAGCACGTTGGCATGGCTGCCGGCATCTTCCTCGAAGATCGAATGCGGCGTCTCTTTGAACCGGATCACGATCTCGGACATGCGCGCCTTCAGCCGCTTGCCGGTGCGCAAGTAGAAGGGCGTGCCCTTCCAGCGCCAGTTGGAGATATCGACCTGCATCGCAATGAAGCTCTCGGTCTTTGTCTCGGGGTTCTCAGAATGCTCGATATAGGAGGCCACCTCCCCCGCCCCGGCATATTGCCCCCGCACGATATTGTCTGCGGCGACAGGATCGAGCGCGCGGATGACCTTCAGCTTTTCATCGCGGACCGCGTCGGGATCGAACTTCGAGGGCGGCTCCATCGCGGTCAGGCACAGAAGCTGCATCAGGTGGTTTTGCACCATATCGCGCATCGCGCCGGAGCGGTCGTAATAGGCCCCCCGCCCCTCCACGCTGACGGTTTCTGCCACAGTGATTTGCACGTGATCGATATATTGCGCGTTCCACAGCGGCTCGAACAGCACGTTGCCGAAACGCACCGCCATCAGGTTCTGCACGGTTTCCTTGCCCAGATAATGGTCGATCCGGTAGATCTGGTGCTCGTCGAAACTGTCGGCCAGCACGGCGTTCAGCGCCTTGGCGCTATCAAGATCGCGGCCAAAGGGTTTTTCGACCACAATCCGCGCCTCAGAACCTGCGATCTTGTGCTTGTGCAGCCGCGTGGCAAGATCGCCAAACAGGGATGGGCCCACTGAGAAATAGAAGGCCTGCACCACATCCTTGCGCACCAGCTTGGCCAGCTCCGCCCAGCCCTTCTCACCTTTCGCGTCGATGCTCACGAAATGCAGCCTTGCGCAGAAGGTCTTGATGGTTTTGGCGTCTCGGCGGTCTTCGGGCACGAATTCCTCGATGGCCTCGCCGATCAGCTTCCGAAATGCCGTATCATCCAGATCGCCCCGGGCCGCACCGATCACGCGCGCGTCTTCCGGCATCTGGCCCGCACAAAAGCGGCGATAGAGGCCTGGCAGGATCTTGCGGCGTGCCAAGTCGCCTGTGCCACCGAAGACAACCAGATCGAAACTTTCCACCGGGATGACGCGTGATACCATTGTGACTTGATCCTCTTGTGAGCCGCCGGTTGCGCGGATGTTAGCGTTAACATCGCTGCTCTAAACCCGGTCTCAGAGAAAGTCTAGCACGCCCGTTCCGAGCCACAAGGGATCACATCGCCGTCAAGCGGAGCCGCGCATACTTTCCTTTTGCATTGCGCAGGCTTACACCAGTCCGAACGACGCCGTGGAGTGCCAAGATGAAAGACCAGCTGTCCCCGCCGGAACCGGCAAATCTGGGAAAGTTTGAAGACCCGCTTGTGACCGCAAAGGGGGAGCTACGTGCCTCGGTCGCGCTGACCAACCCGCAAACGCTGTGGTTCAACACCGGCACCTTTTGCAATATCGAATGCGCGAATTGCTACATCCTGTCCTCGCCCACCAATGATGCGCTGGTCTATTTCACAGATGCGGACCTGCGCGATTATCTCGACCAGCTTGAGACCCGCAAGTGGGGGGTGCGCGAGATCGCGTTTACCGGCGGCGAGCCCTATATGAACCCTGAGATGAATGCGATGACCCGCTCCGCGCTGGAGCGCGGCTACGACGTGCTTATCCTGACCAATGCAATGCGCCCGATGATGCGCAAGAGCGTGCGCCAAGGCATCGCCGCCCTGATAGAAAAGTTTGGCGACAAGATCACCTTCCGCGTCTCCCTCGATCATTGGTCAGAGAGCCTGCACGACGCCGAACGCGGTAAAGACGCCTTTAACAAGACGATTGAGGGGATGGCCTGGCTTCGGGATCAAGGCGCGCGGCTTGCCGTGGCGGGCCGCTCGATCTGGGCTGAGGGCGAGGCCGAGACCCGGGCCGGCTTTGCAGCCCTTTTCGCCAAGAACAACTTCAAGATCGATGCGCAAGACCCTGGGATGACGGTCATTTTTCCAGAAATGGACGAGCAAGTGGAAGTGCCTGAGATTACGACCGCCTGCTGGAGCATCCTCGACACATCTCCCGACGCGATGATGTGCGCCTCGTCGCGCATGGTGGTCAAGCGGCGCGGGGCGGAAAAGCCGGCCGTATTGGCCTGCACGCTCCTGCCCTATTCCGCTGAATTTGAGCTCGGCCACAGTTTGGAAGAGGCCGAAGGGTCGGTGCAGCTCAACCACCCGCATTGCGCCAAGTTCTGTGTGCTGGGCGGGGCGAGCTGCTCTGCCTGATTTGGGCTGCCCTCAGCGGCGCACAGCCTCACACTGGGCTTCACGCGCATCCGGCCTCATGCCATGAGGCACAGCATTTCAAACATGACGGAGGCGCCGAGCCATGAGGTGATCCCGTTATTGTCAAACGGCGGCGAGACCTCGACGAGATCCATGCCCACATAGGACAGCCCGGCCGCTGCACGGATCATGTCAAGCGTTTGGGCCGATGTGGGCCCGCCAACCTCGGGCGTCCCGGTTCCCGGCGCGAAAGCCGGGTCGATGAAATCAATGTCGAAGCTAAAATAGGTCGGCGCATCGCCGATGATATCTTTGGCCCGGTTCACGGTCGCCACCAACCCTGTCTCAAACGCCTCATGCATCGGGATGATGGTCACGCCATGCTCTGCCCCGAATTGCCGGTCGCTGTCGTCATACATCGTCCCACGCATCCCGATCATGACCGAGCGTTCAGCGTCGATCAGACCCTCTTCCACCGCCATGCGAAACGGATTGCCATGGGTCAGCACCGGGCTGCCAAAATAGGGCGGGAACAGATCGGTATGGCTGTCATAAAGCAAGAGCGCGGGCTTTACCCCCGAGGCCGCAATCGCGCGCAGCACCGGCAAGCTGCACAGATGATCGCCTGCCACGCCGAAGGGGCGGGTCTTGCGCGCCAGCATTGCGCCCACAAAGCGCGTGATTTCTGCCAAAGTCGCGTCTTGCTCAACCGGGTTCACGCCCACATCGCCCAGATCAGCGCAGTTCATCGCCTCAAAGGGGCGGATATTGCTCAGCGCGTGCTGCGCGCGGATCATGGTGGAGGCGTCACGCAGCGCCCTCGGCCCATGTCGCGCGCCGGGACGGTTTGATGTGCCGCCATCCCAAGGCATGCCGTAAAATCCGACATCAACCTCGCCCAGCCGGTCATGGCCTTCGGGCAAATAGGGCAGCCGCATAAAGCTGGGCACCCCGGCGAAGCGCGGCAAGACGGTGCCGGCAACCGGATGGAAAAATGCGCTCATGCCTGAAGTTCGGCATCCCAGTAGAGGAAGTCAATCCAGCTTTCGTGCAGATGATTGGGCGGGAATTTCCGGCCCATGTTCCGCAGCTCCTCCGCTTCGGGTTTGCGCGGCGGTTTGCGCAAGGACAGCCCCGATTGTTTCAAGAGCTTGGAGCCCTTGGATAGATTGCATTTCGAGCAGGCCGCCACCACGTTTTCCCAGCTCGTGACGCCGCCACGCGCGCGGGGCAGCACATGGTCAAAGGTCAGCTCCCCGCGCGAGCCGCAATATTGGCAGCAGAACTCGTCGCGCAGGAAGAGGTTGAACCGGGTGAAGGCCACTTTCTTTTGCGGCCTGACATAATCCTTTAGGACCACGACCGAGGGTATCTTTATCTCCGTCGTGGGGGAGCGGACGACCTCGTCATATTCCGACAGGATCGTCACCCGGTCGAGAAAGGCCGCCTTGACGGCCTCCTGCCAGGTCCAGAGTGATAGCGGGTAATATGACAGAGGCCGGTAATCGGCATTGAGCACCAGCGCCGGATTGTGTTTCAGGCTTCCGGGCTCCCGCACAAAATCATGTCGAAACTCGTGAATTGCGTGGTCTTGCATGGGTGACTCGTCTCCCGCCCTGTAACGCCTCATCAGACACCAGAGCAGGACACCCTGCCCTTGCTTAACGAAACTATATATCGTGTTTCAGATCTGGCAACCCCCGCTATGTCGCGGGTTGGGGGGGGCAGAGGATATCGGGTTCGCGGACTTCGTTACGGTAGGGATTTCAGAACGAACGTCAGGTTTCGGCTGACCGTCTTTCCCAAGACAATGGCAGCGGCAGTTGAATAGAAGAAAAGTCAACGCGAAGCACTCTGCGTCCAGATCGTTTTAGAGCTGGCTTCGATGAGTGCAACGTTAGCATTTTAAGTATCAATACATCACCACGTTTGGCCACGCATGTCTCAACAGGAAATGTACTTGCCACACTTTCGGCCTTAGAGGATGGGACAATTCCATTTGCATGGCTTCCGACAGCGATTTCCATCGGGCCATTGGATTGATCGTTGTCGTCCAGATGAATGCGAACAAAAAGCATCTCATCCAAGATCGAGAGCGGTGGTTCGCAATGCCAAGTGCCGGACTTTTGTGTCCAATTTTTATATCCGGCAATCTCAGCTTTATCGGAAACTGCAATGACTCTGTCTTGATGCCAAGAGACACCCCAGTTGGCGCTTTCGGACTTATTGAAAGCAACAATTCGCACAGGCACAGCATTGGGTGAAAGACGCCGCACGGCACGTAGCAGCGAGCTTTCTTCCGAGAGAGCCGACTTCAACCGTTTTGAGACATCAAGCCTTTGTCCTGCTTTCGTAGGCGCCGTGGTCGCGTTATCAAAGAGCGTTAGGTCCTCTTCCGAAACCGCGTTTCTGAGCCAAACCCTTCCGCAGCTTTCAAACTCACTTCCGAGTGATCGCGTCATAAAAAGTCTTCCTAGATTTAAGGCGTCATAAAGCCAGAGTTGGACCGCGTCGTATAGACATTGCAACGAACGCCTCAACCCAAACAGCGCCCGCCTACCCCAAATCCATCCCTAGATGCTTGCCCATGAAGCTCAGCGCCACGCCAAGGCCGTCGGGGGCGATGCCGTGGCCGGTGCCTTTCATGACATGGCCGAACACTTCAAAGCCTGCCGATTGCAGCGCGTCGCCGGCCTCGGGCATGGAAATGGGGGGCACCACCTCGTCCTGATCGCCATGGATCAGCAGCACGGGCGGTTTGCATTGCAGCTCGTCGGCCAAGAGCTCGGGGCGCAGCAAGCGGCCGGAGATGCCGATGATGCCCGCCACCGGGTCTTCGCGGCGCGGCAAGACATGCAGCGCCATCATCGCCCCTTGAGAGAAGCCCAACACGATGACCTGCTCGGGCAGCACGTCCTCGTCGACCATGACGCTGTCGAGATAGCCGTTGAGATCCTCGACCGCGGCATCCATGCCCGCCTCGGCCTCTTCCTCCGATGACCCGTCGATCCAAGGGATCGGGAACCACTGATAGCCCATCGGGTTGCCGATGCAGCGCTCTGGCGCGTTGGGCGCATAGAAAACCGTGTCGGGCAGATGTTCGGCCAGCGGATCGGCCAGCCCCAGCAGGTCATTGCCATCGGCCCCGTAGCCATGCAGGAAAATCACGACGGAGGAGACCTCACCCGATTTCGAGGCTTTCCGCCCGCCTTCCAGAATTCTCGCCATGCTCTAGAGCCCTTCCCTGCCTTTGATGACCCTGTAGTAGGCAAAGAGCGCGCGAGCCGCAACGGCGCGCCAGGGCGACCAGTTTTCCGCCAGGAGACGCAGCGCTTTTTCTTTTGGCCGCCCGGGCAGGTCAAACACATGTTGGGCCGCAATCTGCAGGGCCAGATCGTTCGGGGCAAAGACATCGGCATGGCCCAGCGAGAACATCGCGTAAATCTCTGCCGTCCACCGGCCAATGCCCGGCACGGCGGTCAGGGTCTTGATCACGGTTTCGGTCTCAGCAAAACGCAAAGCGTCATAATCGATCCGCGCACGGGCAAGTTCGCCTGCATAGCGGATCTTCTGGCGCGACAGCCCACAGGCGCGCAAATCCTCCTCAGAAGCCTGGGCCACGGCCTCTTCGCCCAGCAGCCCCGCCGCGTCCAGCCGGGCAGAGATTGAGGCCGCCGCTGCCACGCTGATCTGCTGCGACATGATCGCGCTCAAGAGCTGCCCGAACCCCTCATCGCGTAATCTTAGGGGCAATGGCGTGATCTCGGGCAGGATCGCGGCGAATTCGGGGATATTTGCCGCGAGCCATTCCGCCCCTTCAGCCACGCAGGCGTCGGTTTCAATGATCCGCATGATCGTCCACCCATTTTATGGCTGCCGAGACGCTTTCGACCCGGGGCGCATCGGGCGGCGTGGGCCGGGCCAGCATCCGCACCGGAAGACCCAGCGATACAGCCGCCTCGATCTTTGAGTAAGACGCCGCGCCGCCCGCGTTCTTGACCACCAGCCAATCGATCTTCTCTTTCTGGAACAGCGCGATTTCGCTTTCGACGGAAAACGGCGGACGCCCAACCAGAAACCGCCCATGTGAGAACGGAAACGGACCCTCAGGCGGGTCGATCTGGCGGCACAGAAGGTAGCAGCCGTCAAAGCCCGCAAACTGGTCCAGCGTTTGCCTGCCCGTCGCCAGGAAGACGCGCGCCCCGGCTGGAATTTCTGCGCGCAGGCCTGCGATGTCGTGCACCTCGTAAATGTCCTTGGCGTCATCGGTGGGCCATGCCGGGCGGAGCAGGTGCAGGTAAGGCAGGCCCGCCTGCGCGCAAAGGCGCGCGGTGCGCTCTGTGATCCGGTGGGCGAAAGGGTGTGTGGCGTCGATGACCGCATCCGGGGTGGTCTGTGCAATATAGCCCAGAAACCCTTTCGCGCCGCCAAACCCGCCGATCCGCGTGTCGCAAGGCATGGGTTTTGGCGCGCGGGTGGCACCGGCAAGGGACGCCGTGACCTCATGCCCTGCGGCGACAAGCCCGCGCACAAGGGCGTGCGCGTCCCCTGTCCCGGCCAGGACCAACAGCCGCATCAGCCTGCCCGCCCCAATATCTTGCCCGCGCGATCAATCACCACGACATCGACCGCGATGGCGCTGCCCTCAAGCATGGCACGCGCATGCGCCTGCGCTTTCGCAGCCACAATGGCGCAGAGCTTTGGTCCCGCGATTTCAGCGGCTTGCAGCGCGGTGTTCGCGTGACGCACATCCGGCAATCCGGCCCCAACGGCCCAATCGCCCAGCAGGCCAAAATCAACCTGCGCGCGTTTCGAATGCAGGTCCCGCGCGCCCTGGGCAAATTTGGTGAGCTTGCCGATGCCGCCGCCCAGCGTGAAGCGCTCGACGGGGTGTTTTGCGAGATATTTCAAAAGCCCACCCGCGAAATCGCCCATATCCAGCATGGCGTGATCGGGCAGCGCGTGGAGCTTTTGGACCACGCCTTCACTCGTCGCCCCGGTGCATCCGGCGACATGCCGCGTGCCGGTGGCAACTGCCACATCAATGCCCCGGTGGATTGACGCAATCCACGCGGCGCAGGAGAACGGGCGCACCACGCCGGTCGTGCCCAGGATCGACAGCCCTCCTTCGATCCCGAGCCGTGGGTTCCAGGTCTTGAGCGCAAGGGCACGGCCCCCGTCGACGCTAATCGTGATCTCTATATCGCCGCATTGTTCGTGACGCACCGCCATGTCGGCCACCACCTCCTCCATCATGCGACGTGGCACCGGGTTGATCGCAGGCGCGCCCACCGGAATAGGCAGGCCCGGCTTGGTGACGGTTCCAACCCCCTCGCCCGCGCGAAACACTACGCCGCCATCCGATGCCCTGACGCGGGCGCAGATCACCGCACCATGGGTCACATCCGGGTCGTCGCCCGCATCTTTTTCAATCGCAACCTCGGCCCAATCGGGGCCTTGTGCGTGTCGCTCGATCGCGAAAACCGGTCTTCCCCCCTTGGGCAAGGTGATCGCGACTGTTTTGGGGCGCACCCCGCCCCACAGCATCTGCAACGCCGCCTTCGTGGCTGCCGTGGCGCAGGCCCCGGTGGTCCAGCCGCGCTTCAATCGGGTTGCGGGGTCGTCGCTCATAAGGGGCGACTATACCGGCAAAATTCCCGCCGCCAATGCCGCATTGCCTGTCGCTGTTGCGCTTTTCATGGGGCTGCATGCAGGGCACAGTGGCGCTATGAGCGACTCACTCACATTGCCCGGCCAGGATTGGCCCAGTCTCGAACCAGGCTGGGTCTGGCTGTGCGGCGCGGGCCCAGGCGATCCGGGGCTGTTGACGCTGCATGCGCTCAACGCGTTGCGGCAGGCCGATATCGTGATCTATGACGCGCTTGTGCAGGAGCGGATCCTTGATTGGGCTCCGCAGGCAATCCACGAATATGCGGGCAAACGTGGCGGAAAGCCCTCGGCCAAGCAACGCGATATCTCGCTGCGGCTGGTGGAGCTGGCGCGGCAGGGCAAACGCGTGTTGCGCCTGAAAGGCGGCGACCCGTTTGTCTTTGGCCGTGGCGGAGAAGAGGCGCAGACCTTGGTGCAGCATGGCGTTGCGATCCGTATCATCCCCGGTATCAGCGCGGGCATTGGCGGGCTTGCCTATGCGGGCATCCCGGTCACGCACCGCGACGTCAATCAATCCGTGACCTTCGTGACCGGCCATGACCAATCCGGCAACGCCACGGGTTCGCTGGATTGGCCCTCTATCGCGCGGGGCAGCCAGGTTATCGTGATCTATATGGGGATGAAGCATATCGCCCGCATCGCCGGGGAGCTGCTGGCCGCTGGGCGTCCGGCTTCCGAGCCTGTGGCGGTGGTGACAACCGCCACAACCGACGCGCAGCGCGTGCTGGAAACCACGCTTGGCCGCTGCGTGGCCGACATTGACGCCGCGCAGATGGAGCCCCCTGCGATCATTTGCGTGGGCCGGTCCGTGCTGATGCGTGAGGTGCTGGACTGGCAGGCCATGGCGGGCGGCGCGCCCGCGCGCAACCTTGATCCGCTGGGCCGCGGACGTCCGGCAGAAAGCGCGTGACCTGCGGCATCGCATGGCTGGATTTATCATAGCCGCGCCTGCTTCGGGCAGCGGCAAAACCACGATCACACTCGGTCTCTTGCGCGCGCTGCGCGACAAAAAGCTGGCTGTGCGCGGCGCAAAATCGGGCCCTGACTATATCGACCCGCGCTTCCACGAGGCCGCCTGCGGGCGGGCTTGCATGAACCTTGACGCCTGGGCAATGACGCCTGCCCGCATTGCAGAGCTGGCTGCGGGCCCAGAGCTGTTGATTATCGAGGGCGCGATGGGCCTCTTTGACGGCGCACCGCCCGATGGCAAAGGGGCCGTGGCAGATTTGGCGCGCCAACTTCACCTGCCGGTGGTGCTGGTGGTTGATGCCGGGCGAATGGCCCAATCTGTGGCACCTGTCGTGACCGGCTTTGCCGCGCAGGACCCGGAGGTGCATGTTGCGGGCGTCATTTTGAACCGTGTCGGCAGCCCGCGCCACGCCACATTGCTGCACAATGCGCTGGCCAAGCTGGATATTCCGGTGATCGGCACTGTCATGCGGGATGCGGGGCTTGCCACGCCGTCGCGGCATCTGGGGTTGGTTCAGGCCCAAGAGCATGCCGACCTCGAAAGCTTCCTCGACCGGGCGGCAGCGCAGATCAGCGAAGAGGTCGATCTTGACGCGCTGCTGCGGCTGGCACGGCCATTGCCAGTGGCGCGCGCGCAGCGCCCGATCCCGCCCTTCCGTCGGCATGTTGCACTCGCCCAGGATTTGGCCTTTGGGTTCATCTACCCCCATCTCCTCCAGGAATGGGTGCAGGCCGGGATCACCATCAGCACCTTTTCCCCGCTGGCCGATGATGCAGTGCCGCCGGCCGATATGGTCTTCCTCCCCGGCGGCTATCCAGAACTTTACGCAGCCCAGATCAGCCGCGCAGAGAATTTTATGTCTAGCCTTAATGACGCCGCACAGAGCATTGATATTTATGGTGAATGCGGTGGCTATATGGTGCTGGGCGAGACACTGATCGATGCGGATGGGGCCGCACATAAGATGGCGGGGCTCTTGCCGCTTGCAACCAGTTTCGCCCAAAGAAGATTGCATCTGGGATACCGAAATCTGGAGGCCACGCATGGCCCGATGCGCGGGCGCTTCAAGGGCCATGAATTTCATTACGCAACGACGCTCAAAGCCGATGGCCCGCCGCTGTTTGAGGCCACGGATGCCGAAGGCACCCCGCTGCCGCCAATGGGGCTGCGTCAAGGACGGGTCTCGGGCTCTTTCGCGCATATCATCGACCGCGTCTTGCCATGAGCCTGCGGGCGGCGTAGGCCGGAGCCCATGACAGATATCGCGACACCCAGCATTGATGACAGCAGAGCCAGACGGAATGTCTGGGTTCTGGTGCTCGCGCAGGCCATTCTTGGCGCGCAGATGCCGATGATTTTCGTCACTGGCGGGCTGGCTGGCAACATGCTGTCAACCAACCCGTGCCTTGCGACCCTGCCGATTTCAATGATCGTCTTCGGATCGATGACCACGGCACCCTGGCTTAGCCCCTATATGCAGAAAAACGGGCGGCGCAACGGGTTCATCCTTGGCGCTTTGGCAGGGGCTGCGGGCGCTGCGATCGCCGCGCTAGGGCTCTATATCGGCTCATTTCTGACGCTGCTGGCAGGCAGCTACCTGACCGGCATCTACATGTCAGCGCAGGGGTTCTACCGATTTGCGGCCACTGATATCGCTTCGGATGACTTCAAGCCGAAAGCCATCTCTTACGTGATGGCGGGCGGGCTTTTATCGGCCATTGTCGGGCCGCAGCTCAACAAGGGCGTGATGGAGGCCTGGATGATCCCGTTTTTCGGGACCTATGCTGCCGTGGTGGTGCTGAACCTGGTGGGCCTGTTTCTGTTCTTCGCGCTTGATTTGCCAAAGACCGTGTCAGATGTCGCGGCCAAAGGGGTCGAAGCCGCGCGCAGCAAGATGGACCTGTTGCGGGACCCACGCATCCTTGTGGCCGTCATCTGCGCGATGGTGGCCTACGCGCTGATGAACCTTGTGATGACGTCGACCCCGCTGGCCGTAATTGGCTGCGGTTTCACCAATGACAATGCCAACGACATTGTCTCTGCGCATGTGCTGGCCATGTTCGCGCCCTCCTTCTTCACCGGCCATCTGATTGCCCGCTTCGGGGTCGAGAAGATCATCGGCGCGGGGCTCGTGATCCTGGCTGTTGCAGGTATGGTGGCGCTGTCGGGCGTGACGTTGACCAATTTCTTTGGCGCGCTGATCCTGCTGGGACTGGGCTGGAACTTTGGCTTCATCGGGGCCACGACGCTGCTGGCCTCTTCCCACGCCCCGCATGAGCGGGGCCGGGTGCAGGGCATGAATGACGCGCTGGTCTTCGGCTGCGTGACCGTGGCGTCACTGGCCTCGGGCGGGTTGATGAATTGCTCGGGCGGCACGCCGGTTGAGGGGTGGAGCGCGGTAAACCTTGCCATGGGCCCGTTTCTTGCGCTCGCGGGCGGTGCCTTGGTGTGGCTGGTTTTGGGGCGCCGCAGCCCTGCCTAGCGCCACCACCCCGCAAAGCTGAGTTTCAAAAGCCGCGCGCGGCGCGCGAATTCGCTTTGGGCTATCCCCTGTTCGAAAACCCTGCGTGGTTGCGACGCGACCGCTTGCAATGTGGGTTTCACCTGCCAGCCGGTCATCAAAATCGCTTCGAGAGATTTTGGCAGGCTATGGCGCGCGCGCGTGGCGCTCTGGAAACGCTGCAATCCGGCCTCCGCGAGGCTTTCAAAGGCCTCGACAGTTCCGCCCGGGACCGGTTGTTTGCCCAATGACCGCAGGCGCGCCGTGGCCCGCAGCATCGCAGCCACCCCGCAGCCATAGGCGAAATGGCGGATGAGTGTCTGATCCGCCTCGGGCGCGATCAGCCGCGCCGCACTCCAAAGCAGGTTGCCATAGGTCGCGTCGATATAGGCGTCAAAGCTGGCGCGATCAGGAAAAGGGTCGTCATAAATGTCCCAGGCGCGGGCCTCGACCAGCTTGTCGAGCACCATGGACCCTTCCGCATCAAGCACCTGCGCGAGTGGTACCGTGACGGCATGGCTGCGAACCTGTTGGCCCTCGCGGATCTCGGCCAGAGCGTCGCGCCACCATTGCAGCCGGATCTCTGCGATCATGGGTTCTTGCGTGACCCAGGGCGCGCGCGTCACCTCGACATTGAACGCGTAAAGCGGCCAGAGGATGCGCTGCGCCGCCTCAGTCGCCGAAACGCTCACCACGAAGCGATCCGGGTCAGCGGTTTCAACCAGCGCCCGGCAGGCCTCAAGGCTCATGCGCCCTCCTGGATCAGCTTCCAGTTGATGGCGTCGAGCAATGCCTCGAAAGAGGCGTCGACAATGTTGGGGCTGACACCGACGGTCGACCAACGCCGCCCGGCGCTGTCGGCGCTGTCGATGATCACACGCGTCACAGCCTCGGTGCCGCCCTGGGTGATGCGCACCTTGAAATCCACCAGCCGCATATCCTTCAAGATCGCCGTGTAAGCCCCTAAATCCTTTGACAAAGCTTTGCTCAAAGCATTGACCGGCCCGCGGTCAGAGCCGGTCTCGTCCAGCGATTCAGACACGCTGAGCATCTTCTGGGCACCGACTTTCACGACGACGACAGCCTCTGACAGCGAGACCATCTTGTCGTATTTGTTCTTCCGGCGTTCCACCGTCACCTTGTAGCGCTTTACCTCGAAAAACCTGGGCAAAAGCCCCAGCTCTTCGCGGGCCAGCAGCTCGAACGAGGCCTGCGCGGTGTCGTAGCTATATCCCTTCTCTTCCGCCGCTTTGATCCGGTCGAGGATGCGGGGCAGTGCGGCGCTGTCGACCTCGCCCAACCCCATCTCTGTCAGGCGTTTGCGCAGATTAGACTGGCCTGCCTGGTTCGACATCGGAATGACCCGCGCATTGCCGACGGCGGCGGGGTCGATATGCTCGTAGGTTGTGGGGTCCTTGAGGATGGCCGAGGCGTGCAGCCCCGCCTTATGCGCAAAGGCCGACGCGCCCACATATGGCGCATGTTTGTTAGGCACCCGGTTCAGAATGTCGTCGAGCTTGCGCGAAGTCAGCGTCAGCTGATCCAGTTTGTCGGGATCAACGCCGGTGGTGAACTGGCTCTTATAGGGTTCTTTCAGCAGCAGCGTCGGGATCAGGGAGGTCAGGTTGGCGTTGCCGCACCGCTCCCCCAGCCCGTTGATGGTGCCTTGAACCTGCCGCGCCCCCGCATCAATTGCCGCCAGACTGCCCGCAACCGCATTGTCCGTGTCGTTATGCGTGTGGATGCCCAGCCTGTTGCCCGGGATGCCGGATGCGATCACGGCTTTGACCGTCTGGGAAATCTCTGTAGGCAGCGTGCCGCCATTCGTGTCGCAAAGCGCAATCCAACGGCAGCCCGCGTCAAACGCGGCGTGAATGGCTTTCAGCGCGTAGTCAGGGTTTGCCTTGAAGCCGTCAAAGAAATGCTCCGCATCGAAAATCGCCTCGCGGCCCTGCGCCACGATATGTTTGAAACTGGCGGAGATATTGTCGAGGTTTTCCTCCAGCGAGATGCCAAGTGCTGCCTCCACATGGAAATCATGCGTTTTGCCGACAAGACACACGCCATTTGTGCCTGCATTGAGCACCGCCGCCAGCACATCGTCATTCTCGGCAGAGCGCCCGGCCCGTTTGGTCATCCCAAAGGCGGTCATCATCGCGCGGGTCTTTGGCGGGCTTGCGAAAAACTCGCTGTCGGTAGGGTTCGCGCCGGGCCAGCCGCCCTCGATATGATCTATTCCCAGATCGTCCAGCATGGTCGCGATCTGCGTCTTCTCAGTCGCCGAGAACTGCACCCCTTGTGTCTGCTGCCCATCGCGCAGGGTTGTGTCGAAGAGGTAGAGGCGTTCGGTCATGTTTCTGACCCTTTTCCATCGTCCCGTCCGGCATCGCCGGGCCGCGCCCGACCTCCCCCCGGAGGGCGCGTTGTTAGGTCGTGCCCATCACGCGCGGCATTTATGCTTTGGGTCGATACGTATTGAACTGGCGTTAGGAACGCCCTCCAGGTCGGTCGCGGCCCTGTGTTTTGAACGGTCATTGGGCCAGCTCTCTTATCTTTGCAATATTGAATTTGGTTGAAACGGTCGCCGTACCGGACTGTGCATTGCCCTGTTTGACAACCGACAGGACGACCCCGTTTGCCTCGGCTGCTGATTTGAGCATATCCGCAACTGCATAATCTCCACTCTCGCGCAAATCCATCCACTTGCGAGCAACCTCATTGGCGAGCTCTTGCTCTTTATCGGAGGTTCCGAAGCCGATTGCAGCTGTAACCAAACCTGTTACTTGCTCGTCTATTCCCAAATACTCCGCGCAAAGGGCAAGTTCCTGATGCCTCCCAGCGCTATAAAGCTGATGCATCTCCGAAATGGCCCCAGGAGTGTTTAGGTCGTTTGAAACCGTTTTTAGGAACGATGAAGGAATTGTCGGTTGATCGTCGTATTTTAGAGCAGCAATTGCTTCCCACCATCGTTTCAGCGTCTTCTCCGCCTCTGCCCGCTTCTTCTCCGTCCAATCCATCGGCTTGCGGTAATGCGTCGATAGCATCACGAAGCGGATGACCTCTCCCGGCACACCCTGATCGAGCAAATCGCGCACGGTGAAGAAATTGCCCAAACTTTTAGACATCTTCTTGCCCTCGACCTGCAGCATCTCGTTATGCATCCAGATATTTGCGAAGTCGTGGCCCGCGCATTTGCTTTGGGCAATCTCGTTCTCGTGGTGCGGGAAGGTCAGGTCGTTGCCGCCGCCGTGGATGTCGAACCGCTCCCCCAGCAGGTCATGCGCCATGGCGGAACATTCGATATGCCAACCGGGGCGACCCCGGCCCCAGGGACTGTCCCACCCGGGCAAGTCATCCGAGGACGGCTTCCAGAGGACGAAATCCATCGGGTCCTCTTTATAAGGAGCCACTTCGACCCGCGCGCCCGCGATCATGTCATCTACGGAGCGGCCCGATAGCTTGCCGTAATCAGCATAGCTGCGCACTTTGAACAGGACATGGGCCCCCGCCGCGTAGGCATGGCCGCGCGCAATCAGGTCCTCGATCATTGCGATCATCTGGCCCACATAGCTTGTGGCGCGCGGCATATGGGTGGGCTCCAGCGTTCCCAACGCTGCCATATCGTCAAGGAACCACTGCGTCGTCTCTGCCGTGATATCGCCGATCTCGCGCCCGGTCTCGGCGGCGCGGGCGTTTATCTTGTCATCGATGTCGGTGAAATTGCGCACATAGGTGACGTTTTGCGCCCCATATTCATGACGCAGCAGACGGAAAAGCATGTCGAACACCACCACCGCCCGGGCGTTGCCCATATGCGCGCGGTCATAAACAGTCGGCCCGCAGACATACATGGAAACCTTGCCCTCCTCGATAGGGGTCAGTGGTTCTTTCTTGCGGGTCGCGGTGTTGTAAAGCGTGATGGTCATAGGGTCTCGCGCGCAGCTGTGGCCAGCGGGGCTTAGCAACTCATGTCTCGGAAGAAAATGGTTAAGACCCAGCCGACGGACGTCAGTTGGTAATGCAGCAGGTCATTTGCGTACAGGTCAGGGTCATGCCGCCTTATAGCGCCAATGTTGTGATCCTAACAATCACGAAATGCGATTTGACACGGCAGTCCCGCCGGGGCCAGATCGCGCAGAGGCATGACAGACGGAGACGACCCATGCAGCTTTCGCAACGGATCACCGGCCTGACTGGCGGCGGCTCGGACGGATGGGACGTCTTCTACCGCGCCCGCAGGATGATCGCGGATGGCGTGGACGTGACCGAACTGACCATTGGCGAGCATGACATCCGCACCGATCCCCGCATTCTTGAGGCCATGCATGCAGCAGCTTTGGCCGGGCAGACCGGCTATGCCGCTGTTCCGGGCATTGACGCCCTGCGCGACGCGGTTGCGGCGCGGCTGGTCGAGAGGACCGGTGTGCCAACCTCCCGCGACAATATCCTGATCACCCCCGGTGGGCAGGCCGCGCTTTTTGCCGCGCATCATTTGACCAGCGATGAGGGGGACGTGGCGCTGTATTGCGACCCCTATTACACCACCTACCCTGGCACGTTGCGCGCCGTCGGGGCAGAGCCGCGCGCGGTTCCCACCCGACCTGAGGCCGCCTTTCAACCGAGCTTCGCCGATATTGAAAAGCAGGCACCCGGCGCGCGGTCGCTTCTCGTGAATACGCCCAACAACCCAACGGGCGTGGTCTATGATGCGGCGACCATCGAGGGCATTGCGCGGGCCTGCCGCGCGTTTGATCTGTGGTGCATCTCGGATGAGGTTTATGACACGCAAGTCTGGACCGGCAGCCACATCTCGCCCCGCATGATGGACGGCATGGCGGAGCGCACGCTGGTCGTGGGCTCCATGTCGAAAAGCCATGCCATGACGGGCAGCCGCGTGGGCTGGGTCGCGGGGCCGGCCGAGGCCATTGAACAGGTGGTCAACCTGGCCACCCATATCACCTATGGCGTGCCTGGCTATATTCAGCATGCAGCACTTTTTGCGCTGAATGCAGGCCCCGAATTGGAAGCGGAGGTGGCCGCGCCCTTCAAAAGGCGGCGCGCGGCGGGGCAAAAGCTGCTGGCGGCGCAGAACACCGTCAAGCTGGTGCCGTCCGGTGGGGCTATGTATCTTATGCTCGACATCCGCGCGACGGGCCTGTCGGGCAACGCCTTTGCCGACCGCCTGCTTGATGCACATCACATCGCGGTCATGCCGGGGGAAAGTTTTGGGCAGGCCGCGTCGGGGCATATCCGCGTGGCAATGACGCTTGAAGACGGCGCATTCGCCGCCGCGCTGCAAACCGTCCTTGATTTTGCGAAGGAGCAGACATGACCACATTCCGCGAGATGCACGTGCCGGGCAATCCGTTCATTCTGGCCAATGCTTGGGATGCTGGCTCGGCCAAGATGCTGGTGGCGATGGGGGCGCGGGCCATTGCGACCTCTTCCGCCGCCTATGCGTTCACGCTTGGGTTGCCCGATGGCGGCAACGTCTCGCGCGATGACAGCCTGGCCCATGCCCAGGATCTGATGGCCGCAGTGGATGTGCCGGTGTCGGGCGATTTCGAGGACGGGTTCGGCCCCGCGCCCGAGGATTGCGCGCGCACAGTGACCCTGGCAGGCGAGATCGGGCTGGCGGGTATCTGCATCGAAGACACAATCGGCGCGTCGGAACGATTCTACGATTTTGATCTCGCGGTAGAGCGCATCCGCGCTGCCAGCAGCGCCGCCCGTGCGCTGAAGAAAGACTTCTTTTTCGTGGCCCGGGCGGATGGGGTGATGACCGGCGGCTACGACATGTCAGAGGCGATCCGCCGCATTCAAGCCTTCGACGAGGCCGGGGCAGATGGGCTTTATGTGCCACTGCCGCCAAGCCTTGACGATCTTAAACGTGTCGTGGGCGCGACCTCCAAGCCGGTGAATGTTCTCGCTGCCGGACCATTTGCCAAGCACAGCATGGCCGACTACGCAGCTGCGGGCGTGGCGCGTATCTCGCTGGGCTCTGCCCTTGCGCGCGTCACCCACCGGGTTATTCACGAGACCGCCGATGCCATGTTCCAATCCGGTGATTTCTCGCCTCTCACAAAGGCAATGAGCGGGCATAAAGTTGACGCCCTGTTGCAACAGGGCAGCTGACGAAAGAACGGGTGAACCCCGGTTTAGCCGGGGCAGGCCTTGAGGCAGCGGTGCCGCAAACAGGCCGCGATGACGCAAATGGAACAGACCTGATCGACACGCCCTGCCCTGATGAGGGTTCAGGGAGGGCTCATGTGATGCACAGATCGCGGAGCAAAATGACATTGGTTTTGATGACCATCGGCGCGCGGCGGGGCCGTGCGGCACGGGGGCGGCCATCTGCGACGATCTGATCTTCCAGTCCACCACCCCCTGCAATCGAGGCCAAACCAATGACCGAACATATCCGATCAACGCGCCGCTCCGGCGGGCGTGCCGCACGCCATGCCCTGCGCGCGGCCCCTCCCACCGAAGATCAGCGCGCCATCCGCCCAGGCATGGAGGGCGGGCGCTACAAAGCGCTCACCCAATCCGAGATGGAGCGTATCCACGCAACAGCGCTTGACGCGCTGGAACAGATCGGTCTGGCCGACGCGCCGCCATCCGGGGTTGAGCTTTTGACCAAAGCAGGTGCGATCCTTGGGGAAGACGGGCGGCTGCGGTTTCCGCGCGCCTTGGTCGAAGACATGCTGGCCAAGGCTGCAAAATCCGTCACGCTCTGCGGCCGTGATCCGCAATTCGACCTCGATTTGTCTGGCACACGCGTCCATTACGGCACAGCCGGGGCCGCCGTACATCTGGTGGAGCCCGACGGGCGCGCCTATCGCGATTCAACCGTGCAGGACCTGTTTGACGCCGCCAAGATCGCGCAAGCGCTGGACAATATTCACTTTTTGCAGCGCCCCATGGTCTGCCGCGACATCGCGGATAATCAGGAGATGGACCTGAATTCCATCTATGCCTGTTGTCGCGGCACGACGAAACATGTGGGCGTTTCCTTCACCGAACCGGGCTTTGTAGCGCCTTGCGTAGAGCTACTGCACATGATCGCGGGTGGGGAGGCGGCGTGGCGCGCCCGGCCCTTTGTCTCCAACACCAATTGCTTCGTGGTCCCGCCGATGAAATTCGCCACCGAAAGCTGCCAGGTGATGGAAGAGACGGTGCGCGCGGGTCTGCCGGTCTTGTTGCTGTCTGCGGGGATGGCAGGGGCCACGGCGCCCTCGACCATTGCGGGTGCCATTGTGCAAGCCGTGGCCGAATGTCTGGCGGGCGTCGTCTATGTCAATGCGCTCAAACCCGGTCATCCTGCGGTGTTTGGAACCTGGCCTTTCGGGCTTGATCTGCGGACGGGGGCGATGTCGGTGGGCTCGGGCGAGCAGGCGCTGCTGACAGCGGGATGCGCGCAGATGCATCAGTTCTATGGCATCCCCGGCGGTGCGGCGGCGGGCGCGTCGGACAGCAAGCTGCCCGATATGCAGGCGGGATGGGAGCAGATGTGTTCCAACGTTATGGCGGGTCTTTCGGGGCTCAACATGGTATATGAAGCAGCGGGTATGCACGCCTCGCTTCTGGGTTTCTGCCATGAGTCGCTGATCCTCGGGAACGACTTGATCGGGCAGGCACAGCGCTGCGTGCGTGGCATAGAAGTAACAGATGACAGCCTCGCGCTGGAAGAGATGCGCGTCACCTGTCTTGGCGAAGACGGCTCCGGCCTGGGGGTCGGGCATTATCTGGGAACGCCCCAGACCCTCAGCCTGATGGAAAAAAACTATGTATATCCAGAGTTTGGCGACAGAACTTCACCTAAAGAATGGGTAGAGAAAGACAAGCCCGACCTCATTGAAACTGCCACGGCACGCAAAGAGGCCATCCTGGCTGCCCCCTCCAGCGCCGAGTTTGACCCGCAGCTCGATGCTAAAATTCGTAAAAAATTCACCATTCACTTGCGATGATTGTACCCTAGACAGCTGAGGGATTACACTCTACGCAACTTGCCGCGTCGCGGCACTGCCAACTAACCTAATGAGGGACAAGATGAAATTGTTGACAAAAATCGTGGCAGTCGCCGCCTTACTGGGGCTGGGCGCGTGCAGCAGCACATGGACCACAAACTACGATGCCCCCCTGTCATCGGACGTGAGCCGTGGATGGCGCGTGGCCTCCGTGCAGGTTGTGGTGCCTGACAGCTTGACCACGTCGGAGCAGAACTCCTTTGCGCCCAACTTCGATATCGTCTGGCATGGCGAGCCTCTTGGGGATCGCAAAGCGCAAGTTGCCCGGCTGATGGAAGAAGGGGTGCGGGCTGGCTCCGCCAAACTGCGCGGCTCAAAACCGGTGACGCTGCAAGTTATCATGTCCCGCTTTCACGCGGTCACGCCGCGGGCCGTATCACGCGCGCCCGGGGCGGTGCATGATATCCGCTACACCATCCAGGCCTTTGACAGCAGAGGCAACCCGCTGACCCCGCAGGTAATCACAATGGCGGATCTTGAAGCGAATGTCGGAACCCAGGCCATTCTGGCAGCCCAACAGGGCCAGACCCAGCAAGTGCGCATCCGCGACCACATTGCGAAGGTGACGGCAGGCTGGCTGGGTGTGGGCCCAGATCCACGTCGGAGCTTTACCGGCGTCGGTCGTTAATCTTAACGGACCGTTACAGCTGTGACATTGCGGGAGGCCGTGGCGCTACAGCGCTGCGGCCTCTTTCGCGAGCGCCTCGATCCCGGCCCAGTCACCGCTTTCAACCATCTGCTTGGGTGCCACCCAGGACCCGCCCGCGCAGACAACATTGGGCAGGTCAAGATAGTCGCGCGCATTGCGCATCGACACACCACCCGTTGGGCAGAAGCGGATCTGCGGGATGGGCGCACCAATGGCTTTCAACGCCGGTGCCCCGCCCGAGGCTTCCGCCGGGAAGAATTTAAGCACGTCATATCCGCGTTCCAGCAGACGCATCGCCTCAGTTGCAGAGGCGACCCCGGGCAAAAGCGGAAGATCCGCATCCTCACAGGCATCAAGCAGCCGGTCCGTCGCCCCGGGCGAGACGCCAAAGGTTGCCCCCGCCTCTTTCGCGGCGATCACATCGGCGGGCGTCATCAATGTTCCTGCCCCGACAACACCGCCTTTGACCGCTGCCATCTCTGCTATGGCTTCCAGTGCGGCCGGCGTGCGCAGGGTGACCTCAAGCGCTGGCAATCCCCCTGCGACCAGCGCGGTCGCGAGCGGGGCGGCCTTGGCCGCGTCCTCCACCACCAGCACCGGCACGATCGGGGCCAGCTGGCAGATTTTCAACGCTTCGTTGCTTGCTTCCATCGGGGTCATCACAGGGCTTTCCTCATTTCTGCCCACGCCTTGGCACAGGCGGGGATATGTCTTGGACACTGATAGGGCGTTGGGGCGGGGTTAGACAACCACCCCTGCCCCGGTATCGGCGCGGCCCACATTCTGGCGGAAGCTTTCGAACAGCTCGCGCCCGATCCCATGCCCGTTATCGCTCAGATCCGGCGTCGCCGGGGCGCGCTCTTCCACGCCGGGGGTCAGCACTTCCAAAGTACCGTTGACCGCGTCAACGCGGATCAGATCCCCATCCTGTATCTTGGCAATCAGCCCGCCATCAACCGCTTCTGGTGCGACATGGATCGCGGCAGGCACTTTGCCGGAGGCACCCGACATCCGCCCATCCGTGACCAGCGCCACATCAAAGCCCCGGTCCTGAATGACCGACAGCGTGGGCGTCAACCCATGAAGCTCTGGCATGCCATTGGCCTTGGGGCCTTGAAAGCGGACGACAACGACGCAGTCGCGATCCAGCTCATGCGCACGCCATGCCGCCTTAACCTCGGCCTGACTGGAGAAGACCCGCGCAGGGGCCTCGATTACGTGGCGGTCAGGGTCCACGGCAGAAACCTTGATCACCGCGCGGCCCAGATTGCCGGTCAGCTGCTTCAGCCCGCCTGCCGGTTGGAACGGATTTTTTGCAGGGCGCAGGATCTTTTCATTCTCGGATTTCGTGGCCCCCTTGCCCCAAGCCAGATGGCCGTTCTTCAGGACCGGCTCTGCATGGTAATCCTTCAGCCCGTCCCCATAGACGGTTTTCGTGTCGGGATGCAGCAGGCCCGCATCCAGCAGCTCGCCGATCATATATCCTAGACCGCCCGCGGCGTGGAAATGGTTCACATCCGCCAGCCCGTTCGGATAGACCCGCGCCATCAGCGGTGTGGCATCCGAGATGTCGGACAGGTCTTGCAGATCAAGCAAGACGCCTGCGGCCCGTGCCATGGCGATGATGTGGATGATCAGGTTTGTGGAACCACCGGTCGCCATCAACCCGACCAGCCCGTTGACGAAGGTGCGCTCATCAAGGATGTCGCAGACGGGGCGGTAATCATTGCCGAGCTTGGTGATTTCCAGCGCCCGTTTCGTGCCAGCCTCGGTCAGCGCGTCGCGCAGTTCGGTGCCCGGGTTGACGAAGGACGCGCCGGGCAGGTGCAAACCCATGAATTCCATGAGCATCTGGTTCGAATTCGCGGTGCCGTAGAAGGTGCAGGTTCCCGGACCGTGGTAAGACGCCATCTCCGCCCGCATCAGCTCGGCCCGGTCGCATTCGCCCTTGGCGAATTTCTTGCGCACATCGGTCTTTTCGGTGTTCGAGATGCCCGAGGTCATCGGCCCCGCCGGCAGAAAGATGCCCGGCAGGTAGCCAAAGGTTGCCGCTGCAATGATCAGCCCCGGCACAATCTTGTCGCAGACCCCCAGATAAAGCGCTGCGTCAAACGTGTTATGGCTCAGCGCCACGCCCGTCGACAGCGCAATCACGTCGCGCGAAAACAGCGACAGCTCCATGCCGACCTGGCCTTGCGTGACACCGTCACACATGGCGGGCACCCCGCCTGCAACCTGCGCGGTGGCCTTGTTCTTGCGGGCGATCTCCTTGATCAGATCAGGATAGGTCTGAAATGGCTGATGCGCCGACAGCATGTCATTATAGGCCGTGACGATGCCGATATTGGGCGCCTGCTCGGCCACCAGCGTGTTTTTGTCATCGCCCATGGCAGCATAAGCATGGGCCTGGTTGCCGCAGGTCAGATGGCCGCGGCGCGGGCCTTCCTCGGCGGCCTGGGCCATCCGGGAAAGGTAGGTTTTCCGGCTCTTTGCCGAGCGTTTGATGATGCGCGCGGTGATCTCTTCAATACGTGGGTTGATTGACATGGCGATGTCTCCTGCTTCGCCGCTCACTTAGTCATGTTAGCGCTAACAGTCCAGCGGAAATTGTGAGGATAGCACAAATCATTCGCTTCAGAACAGCCGCCGAGCCCAGCGCTGCACATTGTGGCACGGCGCTGACCTGCGCAGCATTGCCCAAAGTCAGCCACTACCGATAAAGCAGCGACCGTCCGTTGGCAAAAAGATGCAGCTTTGCCGGATCCGCTGTCATCGTCATGACCTGCCCCCGGCTTTCCTTATGGATCCCGGCCAGCTTGGCGATGACTGGGGCCGCACCCGGCGCGGTCGGGGCGAAGTAGAACTGCGTCACCTCGCCAAGCCGTTCGGTCACTTCAAGCGTGCCACGGAAGGCGTAATCCGCGCCATCGGTTTCGGTCATATCCTCGGGCCTGATCCCCACATTGACGGCCATGCCCTGATCGGCCTCGGTGGTGGGGATGTTGGCCATAACGGTCCCTGCCCCATGGTCCAGCGATACGCCCGTGACGGCCCCTGTGCTGACAATCTTGCCGGGCATCAAGTTCATTGAGGGCGAGCCGATGAACTTCGCCACAAATTCATTTTCGGGTGTCTCGTAAAGCTCCAGCGGCGTACCGACCTGGGCAATCGAGTGGCTGTAGTCATTGTCCTTCAACGCGTCGAGCACCACAATGCGCGAGGCCAGCGTCATCGCCTCCACCTGATCATGGGTCACATAGATCATCGTGGAATTCGGCATGCTTTCCTTCAGCTGCGCGATCTCGATCCGGGTGGCGACACGCAGCCCGGCGTCAAGGTTCGAGAGGGGCTCGTCAAACAGATAGACCTTCGGGTCGCGCACGATGGAACGGCCAATGGCCACGCGTTGCCGCTGCCCGCCAGACAGCGCCTTGGGCAGCCGGTCGAGATATTCCTCAAGCTGCAACACCGAGGCCGCGCGGGAAATTGCGGCATCAATCTCAGCAGGCGTTTTCTTGGCCAGCTTCAGCGCGAAGGACATGTTGTCGCGCACCGTCATATGCGGATAGAGCGCGTAGGATTGGAACACCATCGCAATGCCGCGCTGCGCGGGCGGGACATCATTCATGACGTCCCCGTCAATGGTCAGCTCGCCGCTGGAAATCTTCTCAAGACCCGCGATCATGCGCAGCAGCGTTGACTTGCCGCAGCCCGAAGGACCCACAAAGACGATCAGCTCGCCGGTCTTGATGTCCAGATTGATATCCTTGAGCACCTCGACCGCGCCGCCATAGGTCTTGCCGACATCTGTCAGTTTCAGATCCGCCATTGGTTAATTCCCCCTCTTGCCGCTCGTTTCGAGCGCGAAGCAGGCCTGCCAGGGCCCAAGATGCAGTTTTCCGTCCTCAGACGCGCCGGTCACGCCCAGCTCGGCCCCGATGGCCTGCCACTTGCCTGCGGGCATATCGATGGTCGAGGGTGTCTCGCTGAGATTGAAGGCGCAGAAGATCCGTTCCGAAGCGTCGGTGCGCATAAAGCTCAGCACATCGCCATCAGCCTTGAGCGCCTCATGCGCACCTTGGGTCAGTGCAGAATGCACCCGGCGGAAGCCAATGGCCCGCCGGTAGTGGTGCAGCGGGGCGCCCGGGTCAGCTTCTTGCGCGGCAGCACTGCGCGCCAGATGCGCGCTGCTGACAGGCAGCCAGGGTTGGCTGACAGAGAAGCCGCCATTCTGGTTGGACGGCTCCCAGACCATCGGTGTGCG
>CAYLVP010000009.1:0-64559 GCA_964387155.1 uncultured Rhodobacterales bacterium
TATCTGGCGGCCGCGTGCGCTTGACCAGCTTCCCGGCAAGCGCCAGCACCACGGCCTTGATCCCGTGGCTTGCGATCAACTCGTCCAGAATTTCTGCGGGGCTCTGCCCCGGCTTCAACGGCAATGCGTTCATGGTATTTTCAGGTCACACAAACGGACCTGTCCTTTTAATGTGGAGGATCCTGCAGCACGCATAGGCCAAGGCAAAATGCGGGCGTCGAGATCGGGTTAAGTTTGGTTTGGAAAAAGCTGGCCAGCATTTGGCCAGAAGCGCGACGGGTCGGGGCTTAGCCCTTCAGGGTCCCGCTCATTTGGAACGGCTGACCCGCAAAGGAAAAACGCATATGATAACGATGTGCAGTCATGTCGCGCCTCCCTCTTGTTAAAATGTCGCGTGGCGCTGTCATACAGGCCCGGCGGCTCAAATCAAAGAATTTTTTGGGCGGGTGGTTTGGCAGGCTGGCAGATCATCGCACGCGCGCCAAAATGCGGCCCTTAACGGTTTGGCGCTGACGACGCCCCGTCACGACGGGCTGTGTACGCATTGTGTACAGGTTATGCACGCAGGTTTCGCGGTTAATGTCCGCGCCTCTGGGCGAAGAAATCGCGCAGCAGCTGTGCCGCCTCGCTTTCGCAAATCCCGTCATAAATCTCCGGCCGGTGATGGCTTTGCGCCTGCGACAGCACCCGCGCGCCATGCATCACCCCGCCCGATTTGGGATCAAAGGCCCCGTAATACAGCCGCGCAATCCGCGCCTGCGCAATCAGCCCCGCACACATCGCGCAAGGCTCCAGCGTCACATACATGGAGCAACCGGTAAGTCTTTCATTTTGCAGCGTTTTACATGCTTGTCGGATCACCAGAACCTCGGCATGGCCCGACGGGTCGGTCAGCTCCAACACCCTGTTGCCATCGCGTGCCAGCACCGCGCCATCAGGGCCCAGGATGACCGCCCCCACCGGCACCTCGCCCCGGGCCGCCGCCTTGCGTGCCTCGTCCAGCGCGAGACCCATATGGGACAGAAATTCCATCAGCTTTCTTAATCAGATCAAGGGCTTGCACACAAGCCTTTCCCTGCCGGGGCCAAGACGCTACACCCCTGACATGTCCGACAGATCCACGCCCCCCGAAAGCAAAACCGGCGACCGCATCGCCAAGGTTCTGGCCCGCGCCGGCATCGCGTCACGCCGCGGCGCCGAGGCCCTGATCGTGGCCGGACGTGTCGCCGTGAACGGCAAGATCATCGACAGCCCAGCCCTGAATGTGACCGCCCGGGACAAGATCACCTTTGACGGCAAAGAGGTCGGCGAACCCGACGCCCCCCGCCTGTGGCTCTACAACAAACCCGTGGGCCTTGTGACGACCGAGAAGGACGAGAAGGGCCGCGAAACGGTATTCGACGCCTTGCCAGCCGGCATGCCCCGCGTCGTAAGTGTCGGAAGATTGGACATAAATTCCGAAGGCTTGCTGCTTTTGACCAATGATGGCGGCATCAAGCGAAAGCTCGAACTGCCCGCTACCGGGTGGCTGCGCAAATACCGGGTGCGCGTGAATGGCCGCCCTGAGGACGTGACGCTCGAGCCGCTGCGCAAAGGCATCACCGCCGAGGGCGAGCGGTTCCAACCGATGGAGGTCACACTCGACCGCCAGCAAGGCGCCAATGCCTGGCTGACCGTTGGCCTGCGCGAGGGCAAGAACCGCGAAATCCGCCGCGCCATGGCCGAGGTGGGGCTGAAAGTGAACCGGCTGATCCGGGTCAGCTACGGCCCGTTCCGCCTCAATGAACTGAAAGCAGGCGAGGTTGAAGAGGTCAAACCCCGTGTGCTGCGCGACCAGCTTGGCATCGCCCCCGAAGGCGCGGCCCCCCGCCCGAAAAAGAAGCCACCACAGCGCAAACGCGCCGCGCCCAAGCCCAACCCAAAACGGCCCGCACGAAATATGAGGCCAAAGCGCTAATTGGCACCTTGTCCTTCCGCCCATCTCCGGTAATCACTGGAAACTGAATAATTTTCTTGACGAGAAGGGCCGCGGACATGGGCGAATTCCTGACATTTGACAACCTGTTCACCTTGGAAAATCTGGGCAATCTGCTGATGCTCTGCTTCCTGCAAGCGGTGCTGGGTTTCGACAATTTGCTCTACATTTCAATCGAAAGTCAGCGCGCACCGGTGGCGCAGCAACGCACGGTGCGCTTTTGGGGGATCATCATCGCGGTTGCGCTGCGCATTGTGCTTTTATTCGTCATGGTCAGCCTGCTGGGCAGCCTGACGGAGCCCTTCTATGTCTTTGAGTGGGAAGGCATTTTGACCGGCGGGGTCAATTTCGCCACCTGCGTCTTCGTGTTCGGCGGCATCTTCATCATGTATACGGCATTCAAGGAGATCGGGCACCTGCTATCGGTCCACCACATCGGGCAGGACGTCGAAGCCAAAGGCGGCAAATCGGCCACCCAGGTTGTGCTGCTCATCGTGTTCATGAACCTGATCTTCTCCTTCGACTCGGTGTTGTCGGCCATTGCGATCACCGAGGTCTTCCCGGTGCTGGCTGCTGCGATTCTGATCTCTGGCATCGCCATGCTGGTGCTGGCCAACGGCGTCACCGAGTTTCTGAAGAAAAACCGAATGTATGAGGTGCTGGGCCTATTCATCCTGCTGATCGTGGGCGTGGTGTTGCTGGGCGAGGCAGGCGTTGCGGCGTCCCATGCCGCCCATGACGATGATCTTGCCATCATGATCTTCGGCTATCCTCTGGTGCCGATGTCCAAGACAACCTTCTATTTCTCGGTCATCGTGCTCTTTGTGGTGGAGATCATCCAATCCGGCTATGCCCGCAAACTCGAAGCCGAACGCGCCGCAGGCCAGGGCGGGGCGCATCACTGACCACCTGGATTTCTGGTAACTTTGACCTGCGGCCCCTATATGGGTGGCGGAACGACCTAGGGGGTTTTCGTCCATGTCATTTGGCGCAATACAGAAACTGGCCTATGCGATGCTACTTGTCCTGATCGCACTCGCAGCTTTCGGGGCCGTGTGATGGCCCAGCGCTTCGGTGGAGAGCATAGCCCCGGCGCACAGCCCACCAAACAGGGACAGCTGCGCCACGCCAAGCCGCAACGCGGCCGCACGCGGGCGCTGTTTCTGGCCGTGGCCGCCCTGCCCCTGCTGCTTACAGCCTTTGGCGGCGGTGCCACCGGGCTTGCCTACAACCTGCTCGCCTTCGCAGCGATTGCCCTTGCCGCCTGGCTGACCCGCGAGGGGCTGGAGGCGGAGGAAGCCTATGAGGCGCGCACCATCTCTCGCCGTCCGGCCATCCCGCGCAAGCTTTTCGGATCGGTTCTGACCGGGCTTGGTGTCGGGCTCGCCACCTTTGACACAGGGCTCTTCAGCGGCGTGCTTTACGGCATAATCGCCGCCGGGCTGCACCTGACAGCGTTTGGCCTTGACCCTATGAAAAACAAGGTCGCCGAAGGGGTGGACGATTTTCAAAACGCCCGTGTCGCCAAGGCCGTGGACGAGGCCGAGCGGGTTCTGACAAACATGCGCGACCTTATCGCCGAAACCCGAGACCGCGTGCTGATGGGGCGCGTTGCGCAGTTTCAGACCACGGCCCGCGAGATGTTCCGCACGGTCGAGAATGACCCGCGCGACCTGACCTCGGCGCGCCGCTTTCTTGGCATCTACCTGCAGGGCGCACGCGACGCGACCAAGCAATATGTCGATCTGACCCGCCGCACCGAGAACCCGGAAGCCAAAACAGATTACGTGGCACTTCTTGATGACCTGGAGGCGAATTTCACCGCGAAAACCCAAAAGCTTCTGAGCAATAACAAGGACGCTTTGAATATCGAAATCGACGTGCTGCGCGAAAGACTGCAGCGCGAAGGCATCATGATGCCCCGTCACGAGGCACGACAGGAGGACTAACATGACCCAGACCACCCGCGAAAAAGCGCAAGCCGCCCTTGCCATGGTTGAAGAGGTGAACGCCGTCGTGCTGCCTGAACCAACCAGTGACTTGATCCCGCTGGAAAGAGCTGACCCGCCTGTCGCTGCCGAGATCCGCAAGCGGATGGACGAGATCGATATGAGCGACACAAATTCCATCGTGTCCTTCGGCTCCGGCGCGCAGGCCGGATTGCAGGAAATCAGCCAATCCATGCTGGCTGATGTGAAGAACAAGGATGTGGGGCCGGCGGGCAACTCGCTGCGCGAGATCGTGACGACAATCCGGGGGTTCTCCGTCTCTGAGCTGAACCCCAATCGCAAACGGTCCTGGTGGGAAAAACTGATCGGCCGCGCCAAGCCTGCCGCGATGTTCATGGCGAAATACGAAGGCGTCCAAGGCCAGATCGACAAAATCACCGCCGACCTGGAAGCCCATGAGATGACGTTGCTGAAAGACATCAAATCGCTTGATGTGCTCTACGCACGCACGCTCGATTTCTACAACGAACTGGCGCTTTATATCTCTGCCGGCGAAGAGAAAATCGCCGAGCTGGACGCCAGGGACATCCCCGCCAAAGAGGCGCAGGTCAACGCAGCCCCCGAGGACCAACAGGTCATGCAAGCCCAGGAACTGCGCGACCTGCGCGCCGCCCGCGACGACCTGGAGCGCCGGGTGCACGATATGAAGCTGACCCGGCAGGTCACCATGCAATCGCTCCCCTCGATCCGGCTGGTGCAGGAAAATGACAAATCGCTGGTGACTAAGATCAACTCCACACTTGTCAACACCGTGCCGCTTTGGGAAACCCAGCTGGCGCAGGCGCTGACGATCCAACGCTCAGCCGAGGCGGCAGAGGCGGTCAAGGACGCCAACGACCTGACCAATGAGCTGCTCAAGGCAAATGCCGAAAACCTGCGCACGGCCAACAAGGCGATCCGCGAAGAGATGGAGCGTGGTGTCTTCGATATTGATGCCGTCCAGCAGGCGAATGACGACCTTGTGGCCACGATCAACGAGTCGCTCCAAATCGCCGATGAAGGCAAGCGCAAGCGCGCCGAGGCCGAGGTGAAGCTGTCGCAAATGGAAGGCGAGCTGCGCGACACGCTGGCCTCCGCCACAGCCCGCAGCGCAGGCTAGGATGCGCTTTGGCTGGCTCAGGTTCGGGGTGGCAGCTGCGAGCGCATTGGCGCTTGCGGCGTGCGACCCGCTGACCACCAGCCCCCGGCCGGAGCAGCGCGCAGCCCTTCCGGCAACGCCCAAAGTGGTCGAGCCGTCTGCGCGCAGCAAAGCGCTGGCCAGCTACTATGCGAATGTGCAGCGCCAGCTCCTCAGCCAAGGACTGTTGCGAAAGGACGGGGGCGGACCTGACACCCCTTTTTCCAAGCGCATTCTGGTGCAGAATTTTGTCCAGATCGGCGTTTTCAACGAATTCACATTCGACGGCGACCGCTACGAGGATCGCCGCTCTGAGGGGCGGGTGCAGCGTTGGGATCAACCGGTCCAGCTCACGCTTGATTTCGGCGAAGCCGTGCCAGCCGATATGCAGGCGGATGCGCGCAGCACGGTTGCCAGCTATGCGTCGCGTCTGTCGCGTGTCACCGGACTCGACATCGCTCTCACGCCGCAGGCGGGCAACTTCACCGTGGCGGTGCTGACTGTGGACGAGTTGGAGGCCTATGGCCCCCGCCTGATGCAGCTTTTCCCGGGGCTGTCCGAAACGCTTGCGCAACAGATCACCAGCCTGCCAAGACCGATCTATTGCGCCGTCTACGCCTTCTCGGATGCCGACAACCCCGACAGTTTCCAATCTGCCGTTGCCATCATCCGTGCAGAGCATCCAAAGCTGCTGCGCGACAGCTGCTTTCACGAGGAGATCGCGCAAGGGCTGGGGCTGAGCAATGACAGCCCCGCCGCGCGGCCCTCCATCTTTAATGATGACGACGAGTTCGCGCTTTTGACCCGCCATGACGAGCTGCTTTTGGAAATTCTCTATGATGACCGCCTGCCGCTGGGTGCCACGCCTGATCAGGCCCGCCCTGTGGTGGAAGTGATTGCCGCCGAGCTTCTGGGCGGAGATAGTTAACCCCGACATCCAACTTGTGAGGACTTTATGGGCATTCTGGATTTTCTGACGGGCGAGTTTATCGACGTCATCCATTGGACTGACGACACACGCGACACGATGGTCTGGCGGTTCGAGCGGCAAGGCCATGCCATCAAATACGGCGCCAAACTGACCGTCCGCGAAGGTCAGGCCGCCGTCTTCGTCCATGAGGGGCAACTGGCGGATGTCTTCACGCCCGGGCTCTACATGCTTGAGACCAACAACATGCCAATCCTGACGACGCTGAACCATTGGGATCACGGCTTTCGCTCCCCGTTCAAATCCGAGATCTATTTCGTCAACACTACGCGGTTCAATGATCTGAAATGGGGCACAAAGAACCCGATCATGCTGCGCGACCCTGAGTTCGGGCCAATGCGGCTGCGCGCCTTTGGCACCTATTCGGTGCGGGTGAGCGACCCCGCCAAGTTCCTGACCGAGATTGTCGGCACCGACGGCGAATTCACAATGGACGAGATCAGCTATCAGATCCGCAATATCATCGTGCAGGAATTCTCCCGCGTGATCGCCTCTTCCGGGATTCCGGCCTTGGATATGGCGGCCAATACGGCTGATCTGGGCAAGCTGATCGCCTCTGCCATCTCCCCCATCGTGGGGGAATACGGGCTGACAATCCCCGAATTTTATATCGAGAACATCTCCCTGCCCGCCGCAGTGGAAGAGGCACTGGACAAGCGATCCTCCATGGGCATCGCCGGTGATCTGGGCAAGTTCACGCAGTACTCAGCCGCAGAGGCGATGACGGCCGCGGCCTCAAACCCGGGCGGCAGTGGTGGCATGGGCGCAGGGCTCGGGGCCGGGATGGGTATGGCCATGGCCACGCAAATGGCAAACCAGATGCAGCCCGGCCCCTGGGGCTCAGGCGGCTCAGGCGGCGCAACACCGCAAGCCGTGACCCCACCTCCACCACCGCCGCCGGTCGAACATGTCTGGCATATTGCCAAAGACGGCCAGACCACGGGCCCTTTTTCGAAGGCCCGTATGGGGCAAATGGTCGGTGACGGCACGTTGAGCCGAGACACCCATGTCTGGACGCCGGGGCAAGACGGCTGGAAAACCGCCGGTGAGGTGATGGAGCTGGCGCAGCTCTTCACCATCTTGCCGCCCCCGCCCCCCGGAAGCTGACGGCGGGAAGGCGCGCTTTGTTAACCACGCTTAACAAAATTCGGCCACGTCATGAAACTCTGGCGCGGCTTTATGCGTGTGTTTGCCATGGAGGCTGAGGCGAGCAGAGTAAAGCGTATCGGGGCGGAGCATTCCACCACCTGGACCAGTGCGCTTGCCCGCCACCTGCCTGCGCGTCGTACAGGCCTGAAATGGCTCCACTGGGGGTTAATTCCGTTCTTCATCTGGTTCTTGTTTGCCGATCCCGATGCTCTGCGGCGCGCAGGCCCGCGCGTATTTCAATTTCACTCAGTCATGGGGCTAATCTTCGTCACCCTGTCCCTGATCTGGACAGCTGACTACCTGCGGCGCGGGCTGGCCTCGCGCCCCGGCCCAAAGCTGCCGTCATGGGCGCGGATCGTGCACCGTGTGATACACCATACGCTGGTCATCGGGCTGTTTTTGGTAGCGTTTGGTGGCTTTATGCTGGGCCTTACCTCGGCTGTCATGTTGAAGGCTGGTGGCTTCGTGCCTGTCGCCCCCCCGATGGGCTGGCCGCGTGCAAATGAGCTGGCGGGGATCTTTCATACCTATCAATTCTACGCACTTGCGGGGGTCGTGGTGATCCACGCGCTTTTCCATCTGTGGCGCCACCTGCGCCTGCGTGATAATGCCTTGCGCATCATGGCCCCAAAGGCGTTGCACAGGTTTCTCTGACAGATGATCGCTCCCGCCCAAGAGCACCGTTTTCCCTGCGACAATTGCGGCTCGGATATGGAGTTCGCGCCCGGCGAAGATCGTCTGGTCTGCACCCATTGCGGCAATGCCAAGCCGGTTACCGAAGGCCGCTCCACCGCGATCCGCGAGCTCGATTTTGCAACCGCCGTGCGCGGCGCGCTTGCAGATGCCGAGATGGAGGAAACCCGCGTCACCCAATGCCCAAACTGCGCGGCACAAGTCGAATTCAACGCCGATATCCACGCCACCGAATGCCCGTTTTGCGCGACACCCGTGGTGGCCGACACCGGGACCCATCGCCACATCAAGCCCAAAGGCGTTGTGCCCTTCGAACTGGACGAACGCCAGGCGCGTAAAGCGATGACAGATTGGCTGGGTGGGTTGTGGTTTGCCCCCAATGGGCTGAAAAACTACGCGCGAAAGGGCCGCAAGCTTGATGGCATCTACGTGCCTTACTGGACCTATGATGCCGCCACCCGCACCAGCTATACCGGGCAGCGGGGGATCGACTATCAGGAACGCCGCACCGTCATCCGCGACGGCAAGAAACATACGGTCATGGTCACAAAGACCCGCTGGAATGGCGTGCGCGGCCGGGTTGCGCGCGATTTTGACGATGAGTTGGTGCTGGCTTCCACCTCACTGCCCAAACCTTACACGGATGCGCTGAGCCCCTGGGACCTGTCTCACCTGAGCCCCTACACGCCTGAATATCTGGCAGGCTTCCGGGCGGAGGCCTACACGGTCGAGCTGGATGACGGCTTTGTCGAGGCGCGAGAGATCATGGATCGAAGGATCACCCGCGATATACGCTTTGACATCGGCGGCGACCGACAGCGGATCCACTCCGCCGACACAAAAGTCTCAGACGTCACCTTCAAACACATCTTGCTGCCCGTCTGGATGGCAGCCTACAAATACCGCGGCCGAACCTTCCGCTTCGTCGTCAACGCACAAACAGGTGCTGTGCGCGGCGAGCGGCCCTATTCGGCCATCAAGATCGCATGCGCGGTCATCATCGGGCTGCTGATTGCGGCAGCCATTGGATACGGAATGGCGTTACAAAATGATACTGTGCTGCGGTGAAGCCTTAATCGACATGCTGCCCCGGAAAAGCGAGGCAGGCGAGCCCGCCTTCGCGCCCTATGCAGGCGGCGCGGTGTTCAACACGGCCATAGCGCTGGGGCGGCTCGAAGCGGCGCCCGGCTTCTTCTGCGGGCTGTCCAGTGATCTCTTTGGTGAGCTGTTGGTCAAGACGCTGGATGACGCGCGGGTGTCGACCGCTCTCGCCCCGCGTCCCGACAACCCCACCACGCTGGCGTTCGTCCGCCTGCAGGATGGCCATGCGACCTACACATTCTACGATGAGAACACCGCGCTGACCTCGCTGCGTGCAGATCATCTGCCCAAGCTGAGCCACGCGGTGGAGGCGATGTTTTTCGGCGGCATTTCTCTGGCCGAGGGGCCAAGCGCCGAGGCTTTCGAGGCCTTTATGACGCGCGAGGCACCCGCGCGCATGACCATGATCGACCCAAATATCCGCCCCAGCTTCATCAAGGACCGCGACGCCTATGTCGCCCGCATCCGACATATGATGCGTATCGCCGATATCGTGAAGCTCAGCGACGAGGACCTGGCTTGGCTCGAAGGGGATGGCGCGATCGCGGATCTGGCCCAGCAGCTGATTGCGCGCGGCACCAAGCTTGTGCTGATCACCGAAGGGGCCAAAGGGGCTACGGCGTTTAGCGCCACGCAAGAAATCTTCGTGCCTTCACAAAAGGTCAACGTTGTCGACACGGTGGGCGCAGGCGACACGTTCAACGCAGGCGTGCTCTACGCGCTGCAACAGGGCGGATTGTTGACGAAGGACGCAATCGCGTCGTTGTCAGACGAGGCCATCACGCAAGCCCTGCAAATGGGCGCGCGCTGCGCCGCCATCACCGTCTCGCGCGCCGGTGCCAACCCACCCCGCCTTTCGGAGCTATGAGGGCCCTCCTCCAGCGCGTCAGCGAGGCTTCGGTGACGGTCGACGGCGCGGTGGTCGGCGCGATTGAGCATGGGCTCTTGATCCTGATCTGCGCGATGGAGGGTGACACGGCGGAACAAGCGACAAAGTTGGCCCTCAAAATCTCCAAACTGCGAATATTCAAGGACGCAGAGGGCAAGATGAACCGGTCGCTTGCTGATACGGGCGGCGCCGCCTTGGTGGTCAGCCAATTCACGCTGGCCGCTGACACGTCACGCGGCAACCGCCCCGGCTTTTCCACTGCGGCCAAGCCAGAAGAGGGCCGTGCGCTTTACGAGGCATTTGCAGCCGACCTCACCGGTCTTGGAATTCCTGTGCGGACCGGCCGCTTTGGCGCGGATATGAAAGTTGCGCTGCTCAATGACGGCCCGGTCACGATCTGGCTGGACGATCAGATTTGATCCGCAACAGCTGCAACATCCACCCCATGCGCGCCAGCCGTAACCGGTAGAGCACCCAAAGGCACATTGCACGCTCCCGCGCGCCACTGAGGCGGGGCGAGCGCAGCACTTTGCGGGTATCGCGCAGCGGGCTCAGCCCGGTCAGCAGCGCGCGAATGGCCCAATCCCGACGATGCTCGGGGCGCAGCGCGAACCGTTCCGACACGAGCCTTTGGTATTTGCGCCGAAGCGCGGGCCAATTCTGCCGTGTCGGATGACGCACGACCAGCTGCGCGTCATAAACGACGGCAATATCGGCCGCGCGCGCCCGCGCGCACCATTCCATATCCTCAGGCACCCCTGTTCGAAACGGACCCACGGCACGAAAGACCGCGCGGGAAGTGACCAGATTGGCAGTAACGCTGAACCCAAGCTCGGCCACATAGCGCGCGTTATCAAAGGCAAACACCCGCTCAAACAGCTGCGCCGCGCTGCGGGGGGCATCTTCCTCGTCATAGGTGTCCACCCGCCCCCCTATGATCCGCCCGCCGGGAGGAGCGCGCAAAATTCGCGACACCCAGCCCTCAGCAGGCCTGCAGTCGCAGTCAAGGAATGCCAGGATTTGGCCTTTGCTCGCCGCAACGCCACGATTGCGCGCAAGCCCAGCCCCTTTGCTTGGCTCAAAGATCAGTTTCACCCAAGGAAAGTCGTTCGCCAGCCAGCCAAGCGGCGCAACCGAGCCGTTATCGACCACGATCACCTCGGTATCGTCAGACATTTGCGGCGCCAACCCGTGCAAACACCCCCTCAGGCGCGTGGCATCGTCAAGATGTGGGATGATGATGGACAACACGGTCATGGCCTCGGCACCAGACGCCTATCGCGTTAACAATTGGTGAAAACTCACCAAATTTGGCTAGGTCACAATCGGGATGCAATGCCGGGTCAAAAGCAGTAGCGTGGGCGAACCTCCCGCCAAAACAAGGATGCCCCTGATGAAGATCGCCATGCTCGCCCGCAACGCCAATCTTTATTCGCATAAGCGGCTGAAAGAGGCGGCGGAGGCGCGCGGCCACAGCCTCGACATCATCAACACGCTGCAATGCTACATGAACATCGCGTCGCGCAGACCGGAGATTTACTACAATGGCGAGAACCTGACCGGCTATGACGCCGTGATCCCTCGCATCGGCGCATCTGTTACATTTTATGGTCTCGCCGTGTTGCGCCAGTTCGAGATGATGGGCGTCTACCCGTTGAACGAAAGCGTGGCCATCGGCCGGTCGCGCGACAAGCTGCGGTCGATGCAATTGCTGGCCCGCGATGGGATCGGGCTGCCGGTCACGGCCTTTGCCCATGACGCAAAGAAGGCCGGCGACATTGTCGAGCTTGCGGGCGGCACCCCGGTGGTCATCAAGCTGCTCGAGGGCACGCAGGGCATCGGGGTCGTGCTGGCCGACACCAACCGCTCCGCCAAATCGGTGATCGAGGCCTTCCGTGGCGCCAATGTGAACATCATGGCGCAGGAATTCATCAAAGAGGCTGGCGGCACCGATATCCGCGCCATTGTTGTGGGCGGCAAGGTCATCGCCTCTATGCAACGCACCGGGGCTGAGGGGGATTTTCGCTCCAACCTGCATCGCGGCGGCTCCGCCAAACTGATCAAGATCAGCCCTGAGGAACGCGCAACTGCCGTGCGCGCCGCCAAATCCATGGGGCTAGAGGTGTGTGGCGTCGATATGCTGCGCGCCAATCACGGGCCGGTGGTGATGGAGGTGAACTCCTCCCCCGGGCTTGAAGGGGTCGAGAATGCGACCGGCCTCGATATTGCCGGCAAGATTATCGAGCATCTGGAAAAACGCGCCAAGCCCGGCAAGACCAAGACCAAAGGCAAAGGGTAGACCCCGATGGCAAAGCGCGGCGATTTTGAACTGGCGGGCACCCGGGTGGCACCCGGCACGAGAGCGACCATTGATCTGCCCGTCAGCACGCTGTCAGATCACACGCCGATCAACATGTCGGTTCATGTGATCCACGGCAAACGCGCAGGCCCCACCATGTTTGTCAGCGCTGGCATCCATGGCGACGAGGTCATCGGGGTGGAAATCGTCCGCCGTCTGTTGCGCGCCCCGAACCTCGCCTCGCTATCCGGTACGCTTCTGGTGGTGCCCATCGTGAACGCGTTCGGGTTCCACAACCGTTCCCGCTACCTGCCGGACCGGCGCGATTTGAACCGCTGCTTTCCCGGCAGCGCGGGCGGCTCTCTGGGGTCGCGCATGGCGCATCTGTTTCTTCAAGAGGTCGTGGCCCGCTGTGAATTCGGGATCGACCTGCATTCTGCCGCAATCCACCGCACGAACCTGCCGCAAATTCGTATCTCGCCCGACACCCCGTCCATCCTGGCCCGCGCCAGGAGCTTCGGCGCGCCGGTGATCCTGACCTCGCCTCTGCGCGACGGATCGCTGCGCGGTGCCGCGCGTGATCTGGGGGTGGATGTGCTGCTTTTTGAGGCGGGCGAAGGTTTGCGCTTTGACGAGATGTCGGTGCGCGCGGGTGTGGCGGGCATTCTTCGGGTGATGCGCGCCATGGGGGCTCTGCCAAAGAAGGGCATTGCGCCCGCCAAGGCGGCGTCGATCCTGTGCTCTTCCTCGAAATGGGTGCGCAGCCCGGCCGGCGGGCTGCTGCGCGCCTTCAAGGAGGACGGCGAGATAGTCGCCGAGGGCGATCTGCTGGCGGCCGTCTGCGACCCGTTTGGCGACGAAGAGATCGAGATCACCGCCACGCAATCCGGCATCGTGATCGGGCGCGCGGTCATGCCGGTGATCAATGAAGGCGACGCGGTCTATCACATCGCCAAAGTCGCCTCCCCCAGCAAGGCCGAGATGGCGGTCGAAGACCTCGCGGCCCAGTTGGAGGCAGACCCGCTTTTTGACGAGGACGAGATCATTTAGCCGCGTTACCGCGACCCAAGGCCCGACGCCACGCCTCTCAAAACAAAAACAGCGTCTGGCGCGACGCGCGGGATCAGCTATCTTGACTGCCCAGATCACCGCCCCAAGCAGGAGCATGCCATGACGCGCAGCATTGACCTCAATTCCGACCTCGGAGAGAGCTTCGGCCCCTGGAATATGGGCGATGATGCCACCATGCTGTCGATAGTGACCTCAGCCAATGTGGCCTGCGGCGGCCATGCCAGCGACCCTGACACAATGGCCGAGACGCTGCGGATCGCGCGAGAGAATGGCGTGATCGTGGGGGCGCATCCGGGATATGCCGACAAAGAGGGCTTTGGCCGCCGGGTCATTCCCATGACCGAGACCGAGCTGGCCCACATGGTCGCGGCCCAAATCGGCGCGTTGCAAGGCGTGGCCGCTCTGGTCGGGGCCGAGGTGGCTTACGTGAAACCGCATGGGGCACTGGCAAACCTGTGCGCCGCGGATCTGCCCACGGCAGAGGTGGTGGTGGACGCCATACGGCGAACGGCCCCGCAGCTTGCTATCCTGGCCATTTCAGGCATGCAGCTCCAGGTGGCTGGCAAGGCGGCAGGCGCGCGGGTCTTTTCTGAAATCTTTGCCGATCGTGGCTATCTGTCCTCAGGCCAGCTGGTCCCCCGCGGGCAGGAGGGCGCGATGATCCATGAAGCTGGTGCGGCCGCGGACCGGCTTTTGGGCTATCTGGAAACCGGCTTGATGCCCGTGATCGACGGCGACTCGATCCCGTTGGAGGCCCATTCCATCTGCGTGCATGGCGACGGCCCTGCGGCTGTGTCCATGGCGCGCGAGATCAAGGCACGGCTGACCGATGCGGGCGTCGATGTAAGCCCGTTCCTGGGCAGGTGATGGAGCCTCCCAGTTTCACTCCGGTGGCAGGGCATGGTCTGCTGGTGGAGCTGGCCCCTGAGATGAGCGAGGCGGCCAGCAGAGCCGTGGTGCAGCTGGACAAAGCAATCCTGGCGGCAGACATTCCGGGCGTGTTGGAACTGACACCGGCCCTGATCAACCTGCTGGTCATTTTTGACCCGCTCGTGACCGACCATATGGCCGTCGAACAAGCCATTCGTGCGCTCTTGCCCTTGCCCGATGGCGGGGCGCGCAAGGCGATCACCCACAATGTCCCGGTCTGCTACGAAGACGGGCTGACCCCCGACCTTGACGCTGTGGCGCAGGCCTGCGGGCTTAGCCGCGAGGCGGTGATCAACGCCCATCTTGGCGCGCGCTACCGCGTGGGCATGTATGGATTCGCACCGGGCTACGCCTATCTGGCAGGCGTGGCAGAGGCGATTCAGGTGCCTCGCAAGAACACGCCCGTGCGCGACATCCCGGCGGGGAGCGTGATGATCGCAGGGCCGCAATGTCTGATAACCACGCTGAAAATGCCCACCGGCTGGTCGATCATCGGGCGGAGCCCGACGCAAGTGATGACCGATGACCCGGACAAGCCCTTCCTGTTTGATGTGGGCGACCATGTCCGGTTCCACCGCATCACCCGCGCGGAATATGACGGGGCCGCGCCATGAGCATCGCCAAACTGCGCGTGACACATGCAGGGCCGCTGGTGAGCCTTCAGGATGTCGGGCGGTTCGGGCATCTGCGCTACGGGGTTTCAGCCTCCGGCCCGATGGATCGGCTGGCATTTGCCGCCGCGCATGCCGCGCTAGGGCAAGCGCCGGGCGGGGCGATTGAAGTCTCGCTTGGCGGGCTCGCCATCGAGGTGCTGGAGGGGGCCGTGACCATAGCCGTCGCGGGCGGCGCATTTTCCAGCACATTGGGTGCAGTCAAATCGGACGGTTGGCATGTGGCAAGCATTGAGGCCGGGCAAAGCCTGACCATGCGCGGCGGAGCATGGGGTAGCTGGTGCTATCTGGCCTTTGCTGGGGACCTGATCGCCCAAAGCTGGCTTGGCAGCATCGCCACCCATTCAATGACCGGGTTTGGCGGTGGGGCATTGAAGGCAGGCCAGATACTGACCATCGAAAATGCCGAAACGCGCCCAAGCCGCGACGGCCCGCTGCCTCTGCCTGAGTTGGCCCGGCCAAGCTCTGAGATCCGCGTCGTGATCGGGCCGCAGGACAGGCATTTTGCCCCCGCATCACTTGAGGCCTTTCTGGAGCAGCCTTTCACCATGAGCGAGGCTTATGACCGGATGGGGCTGCGCCTAAAGGGGCCCGCATTGGCCGTAGCCGGGGCCCTCTCTATCCCGTCGGAACCGATCCTGCGCGGTGCGGTTCAGGTCTCGGGTGATGGGGTCGCGACGGTGCTTCTGGCCGATCACGGCACCACGGGCGGCTACCCGAAGATCGCCACTGTCGTGGCGGAGGATCAGGACCGGCTTGTCCAGCAGCGGGCGGGGCAAAGCCTCCGTTTCACCGCTGTCACCCCCGGGGACGCCGTCGCGCAGGCCCGACGCGAGGCGGTGGCGCGCCAGGACTATCTCGCTCTTCTCGCCAAACCGCCCGCAAGTCTGGCCGAAAGGCTGATGCAGGAGAACCTGATCGGAGGGGTCATCGCGGGCGACGATTAAGGGACGCCTCGCGCCGGACCTAGCAATTCTGCACAACAAGATCGGCGGCGCGGCTGGCAGTTTTCACCAACAACCCGTTGGGCATGTCATTCGCATCGATCTTGGCGGCTATTGCTGCGGCGTCCAGCCCATGGGCAACCCATCTTTGGCCAAGCCTGCGACGCAGCTCTGCCTCTGGCACGTCGACCATGACGGTCAAATCGAAAAACGCGTGCAAACTGTCCCATGGCGCCTGATCCAACAGCAGGTAATTGCCCTCAACCAGGATAATTTCGACGGTGGACGCCACCACCGCCGCACCTGCGCGCGAGGTCTCAATCTCGCGGTCGAACAACGGGATCGCCACCTCCTCCTCACTGTTGGTCTTCAGCCGCCCAAGCATATGCCGCAGCCCACCCACATCGAACGTGTGCGGCGCGCCCTTGCGCGTCCGGTGCCCGCGCGTATCAAGCAGCACATCATCGAAATGGTAGCCATCCATAGGCACAACCACCGCGCGGTCGGGCTGACCTTCGCACAGAGCCTCCGCAAGCTGTGCAGTCAGGGTTGATTTGCCAGAGGCGGGCGGCCCCGCAACCGCCACAAGCTGCCTTTTGGCTGGCAAAGCAGCCAATCGGGCCAGAAGGTCTTCGGCTGTCGCTATCTGCATCATGCACCCACTGTGAATCCCCTGGCCGCGGGGCGCAAGCGCCCAGCGCTGCGTTGGAAAAGCGAAAGGGCTGCGAGATTTCCCCCTTGCGGTTGCGCGTGCTGTGCAACGATGATCGCCGAGCTGGGATCGGGGAATGGCTGAGCGCTTGCTAAGCATAGGCAAACACGCGAATTTACCCAGCAAGGGGGCTGGCGCAGAATCTCTGATGGTTTTGTCTCGACAGGCGCATCGCGCAGGTACGAGGTAAGACGATCAAAGCGCGCGGTTTCTTCTGAAAGGTGGGAGAGTTGAAACTATCGCTTGGAATGTTGTTGGCGCTCTGCCTCGTCGGCCTGCAGCTTGCGGCCGTCGGCTTTGTCGTGTTCTCATCCTATGTCACGTCGGAGCGCGCCCTGATTGATCATGCGCGCGCATTGCTCAGCGATGTCGGCACCAACACGATTGAGCATTCAAAGGGCTTTCTGAAACCAGCTGAGGGCGCCGCGATGCTTGCCACGCGGTTGGCCGAAAGCAAGGTCGTCGCCAGCGATGATCCGCAACTGCTGGAACAGCTGCTGTTCGAACAGCTGCAGATCTCGCCGCAATTTGCAGGCGTCTTCTACGGGGATACGGCGGGTGACTTTGTTTATGTGATGCGCAGCTCAGGGCCCGGCCCCTTCCGCACCAAAATCATCGACAACACGCCCGAGGACCGTTTGGTCAGCCTGATCTGGCGAGACGACACATACGGGGTGGTGGAGACGCTGATGGACCCCGATGACCTTTACGACCCGCGCGCGCGGCCTTGGTACACGGAGGCTTATGACGCACGCGCGCCGATCTGGACGGATCCCTATATCTTCTTCAGCTCGCAACAGCCCGGCATCACCGTGGCCTCCCCTGTTTTGAGTGCGGACGGCATCCCGCAAGGCGTGATCGGCGTCGATATCGAGATCAGCGCGATTTCAGGCTTCCTGTCCGACCTGCAAGTGGGCGAGAGCGGCACCGCGTTGATCCTGAACAGCAATGGCGATGTGATCGCGCACCCGGATCAGCAGCTGATCAAGACGGAGGATCCTGACGGCTCGCTGCGTTTTGTTGGCATTGACGAGATCGCGGACCCCATCGCCCGCGCAGCTTTCGGCGGAATTGCCGCAGAAGGCGAGATCTCGGTCGAGCGGGAGCTGTCCTCCGGGTTTGATTATGATGGGCAGCTCTATGTCTCTACCGTCATGCCTGTGATCAGCGACCAGCTTCCCTGGACCATCGCGGTTTACGCGCCGGAGCAGGACTTTATCGGCGGCATTAAGCAGAACCGCACTCAGAACATCTGGATCGCCTCGGCCATTGCTTTGGCAACCGGGTTGGTGGGGCTGTTGCTGGCGCATTACATCCACAAGCCGGTGCGCGCCTTCGCCGTTCGCTCAGCCCTGATTGACCAAGGGGAAATCTCCCCCTCGGCGCCCATGCCCGCCACCTACCAGGAACTTGAGCACGCCAATGAAACGCTCGTGCAAGCCATTGCCGCGCGCAAGAAATCCGAGCGGGAATATGGCCGCACATTTGATCTGGCAACCCGCGGCATGGCCCAGATCGCGATGGAGGATGGGCAGTTTATTCGGGTCAACGCACGGCTGGCGGAAATGCTGGGCTATGATAGCGACGAAATGCTGGGGATGCGAATCCACCAGCTCACCCATGCCGATGACGCGGCGGAGGACCTCTTCACCCTTGAAGGCAGCACAGAGTTGGACAGCGAGCATGTGCAAGACCGGCGCTGGGTCACCAAATCCGGTGCGGAGCTCTGGGTCAGTGTCAACCTGATCCTGATCCGGGACGATGCGGGCCAAGTCCTGCACGGGGTCGTAACCGTGGATGATATCACCGACAGCAAGCTCGCCAATCACAAGATTGACCAGCTGAGCCGTGATCTGTCGCATTCCGCGCGGGTCAATATGATGGGGCAAATGGCGACCACGCTTGCGCATGAGGTCAACCAGCCGCTCACCGCCATCACGCAGAATATCGACACGGCGCTTTATGTCAGCACCAAAGACGCTGGCCTGTCCGATGAGCTGGTCCAGCTTCTCAAGGACACCGACCGGCAGGCACATCGCGCGGGCGACATTATCCGGGCGCTGCGTGGCTTTGTGCGCAAGGACCGGATCGAGAAACAGGAATTCTCGCTCGAGGAACTTCTGTCCCAGACATTGCATCTGGTCGGCGCAGAAGCCAAAGAGCACCGCACCGCGATCCGCATTCTGCCCTCAGACGTTAAGACGGTCTATGGATCGCGGGTGCAGATCGCGCAGGTGCTGGTCAACCTGCTGCGCAATGCCATTGAGGCGATGGCCTCCAGCGAGGCCGAGGCCCGCTTGATCACCGTGGGCGTGCAAGGCGGCGGAGGCAGGGTGCAAATCGACATCACCGATACCGGCCCGGGCTTCCCGGTCGGGATGGAGCCCTTCACACAATTCGAGACCTCGAAGCAAAACGGCATGGGGCTCGGCCTTTCGATCTGCCGCACCATCATCGAGGCGCATGGCGGGGAGCTGTGGTATGAACCAACCGACCGGGGCGGTGCGCAATTCTGTTTCACCCTGCCTTCCCTGCCAACCGGCACCGCATCATCGCAGGTCAGCCATGTCAGCGCTTGAGGGTCCCGTCTTCATCGTCGATGACGACGAGGATATCCGCACCGCGCTCACCCGGGCGCTGACCACGCGCGGATTTGAGGTTAGCAGCTTTGCGTCTGCGCAAGCTTTCATCGACGCGCATGACCCCGATACCGGCGGCTGCCTGTTGCTGGATTACGGCATGCCGGGGATGAACGGGTTGGAATTGCAGGCGCTGCTCAAGCAGCAAGGCCGTGACATCCCCGTCATCTTCATAACCGGTCATGGCGGCGTGCCGGAATCAGTGCAGGCGATGAAGCTTGGCGCCGTCGATTTCCTCGAAAAGCCCTTCCGGCAGGAAACGCTGATGGAATCGATTAAGACGGCGCTTCAGGCTGACGCCGCCAACCAAGCCCGCCGCGCCCGCACCCGAGAGGCCAAGCGCCGCTTTGCGACACTCACCGACCGGGAAAAGGAAATCGCCGAACTTCTGGTCTCTGACACATCAAGCACCTCAAGCAAGCAGGTGGCCCGCACGCTCGACATTAGCCCGCGCACGGTCGACCACCACCGCGCCCGTATCCTGGAAAAGATGCAAGTCAGCTCGGTCGCGCAGCTGATTGATCTGTCTTTGACCACCAAATTGTTCTCGTGACGCGGCCTATAGGCAGTTTTGCCTAGGCAACACTGCGAATTTACGGTGCGCCGCCCAAAGTCCATATTGGCTTCAACACCGAGGGAAGCTCAGTCGTCCTACCCAACGAATACCCGAGCGGATCAAGGTTGTGTGAGTTAAGAGGTGCGGGTGTTTACCGCCCTGAGTTTAATAAGTATGTCCACTCAAGGACAGGGCGTGTCACCGAAAGGCGGCACGCCTACTTTTTTCCGGCAGCATCGCTCACCCAATGCGCCTTAGCCGCGCATGCGTTTGAACTCTGGGTCATAGGGCGCAGGCGCGATCACCTCGGCTGGCACCATCTCACCGCACAGGTCCAATTGCAGCATAATGCCCAGCCCCGCATGTTTGGGTGAGACGAACGCATAGGCAAGGTTGAGCCCGACCCGATGCCCCCACTCCCCCGAGGTGATGGTTCCGACGACCTGGTCGCCATCCATGAGCGATCCGCCGGGATGGGCTGGCGCCTTCTGCGTGCCGATCTTAAGTGTGACCAGCCGCGCCCCCCGCCCTGCCTCACGGCGTTTCAACAAAGCATCGCGGCCGATGAAATCGCCCTTTTCCAGCGTCACAAAGCGGTCGAGCCCGGTCTCGCACGGGTCGAACTCTGTCAGCAGATCCGCTTTCCAATGCAAAAACCCCATTTCCAAGCGCATAGACTCCACCGCCCGCGCGCCAAACAGCTTGAGACCATGCGCACTGCCCGCCGCGCGCAGCGCCAGATAGGCCGCGTAAAGAGACGCGTTGGGAACATGAATCTCATAAGCCAGCTCACCCGAGAAGCTGACGCCCAACACCGTCACGGGCGCGATCCCGACAAAACACTCCCGCGCGCTGAGCCAGGGGAAGCCCTCCTTCGACCAGTCGCCCCGCGCACAGGCAGATAACACATCGCGCGCCTTTGGCCCGGCCAGAACCAGGATCGTCTGGTCATTTGTCAGGCTCTTGATATGCACGTCTTCGTCCGGGTCGAGATGCGCCTGTAGCCAATCCATATCGTGGAATTCACTCGCGGCGGCAGAGCCATACCAGACCCGATCCGGCCCCCGGTCGCTGGCCGGCAGATTGGTGATCGTGGCTTCCCCCTTTACCATGCCGTGGTGGTTGAGCAGATAGCCCAGCCCCACGCGACCTGCGCGTTTGGTGACGGTGCCGCAGATCATGCGGTCGAGGAACGCGTGACGATCCGCCCCTGTGATCTCAAACCGATTGAAGCCATTCACCTCGCACAGCCCCACATTGTTTTGCACATTGGCCACCTCGGCGGCGATGACCTCAAAAGCCTCGTCGAAATTGAAGCTAAGCGTCGGGTGAAAATCAGGGTTGGGCTTGATGTAATCCACCCGCTCCCAGCCATTGACCACCGTGAACGCCGCCCCCTCGGCTGCAAGTATGGGGGTCAGCGGGGTCGTCTTCGCGGGACGCCCCGCAGGCCGGTGCTCATGCGGGAAATGGAAGCGGAACTCGTTCTGGTAGTCCTCGATGGCCTTCAGCGCCGTCAGCTCGACATTGGCGTGGCCGGTGAAGCGCCGCGGGTCCAGCCCCCAGGTGTCATATTGCGCCTCGCCATGGACGATCTGTTGGGCCAGCAGCCAGCCATGCCCCCCACCCTCGCCCACACCGGCCCGCAAACCGATGATGCAAAACGCGTTGCGCTTGCCGGGGATCGGCCCCACCAAAGGCGCGCCGTCAATTGTGTAGGTGATCGGGCCATTCACCACGCGCTTGATGCCCACCTCGGTCAGCGCAGGCATGCGGGCAAACGCGCCTTCCAGCACATCCATCACCCGGTCCAGATCGTCGGGGCACAGATCATTCGAAAAACCCGGGCTGATCCCATCCATCCCCCAGGTTTTGCAATCCTGCTCATAAAACCCCACCAGCAATCCGTTCTTTTCCTGGCGCGAATAGTAGTCGCTGATCGGGCAGCGCAGCAGTGGCATCCTGTGGCCCGCCTCCACAATCGCGGGGATGTCTTCGGTCACGAAATACTGGTGCTCCATCGAGGCCACGGGGTGATGCACCCCCATCATCGCTCCGACCTCGTTGACCCGGTAGCCGCCCGCATTGACCACGATATCGGCGTCGATATCTCCCTTATCCGTCTGCACCGTCCAGGTGTCATCCGCCTTTTGCACCAGCCCGGTGACACTGGTGGAGCGATAAACCTCGGCCCCCGCTTTGCGCGCGTGAAAGGCCAAAGCCTGACACAGCTGCGCGGGGTCAATATCACCATCCTCGCCGTCCCAAAGCCCGCCCAGCAGGTTCTCGGTCGAGATCAGCGGATGGCGCCGCGCGCATTCCTCCGCGTCGATCACCTCAAATTCGACGCCCATACCACGCGCCATGGATGAGAAATGCCGATACCCCTGCATCTGCGCTTCCGTATTGGCCAGCCGGATCCCCCCGTCGCCATGGTGGTAGCCCACCGGGTAATCTGGGTCGTCACGCAGCTTTTTGTAAAGCGCGATGGAATGGGATTTCAGTCCCACCATCGTCTGGGTCATGCCAAAATTCGTCACCTGCGCCGCCGAATGCCACGTGGTGCCCGAAGTCAGCTCGTCCCGTTCGATTAGAACGACATCCGACCAGCCCTCCTGGGTGAGATGGTACAAGGTAGAGCATCCGGCGATGCCCCCTCCGATCACGGCGACGCGGGTGCGGGATTTCATGGCTTGGGCTCCCTCTGTTGGGTTCCACCTCAGATTTGCAGATGTCACATCCGGTGAAAAATAGATTAAAGAGAGGTCTTAAGTTGGATTTTCATAGGTTAGGCAAATGTCCCTGTCCCTCCGCGCCATGCGGTATGTGCAAGCAGCGATGCGGCTTGAAAGCATTTCTGCGGCAGCCCAAGCCATGAATGTCGCCCCCTCCGCCGTTTCTGCCGCGCTTGGCCAGGCGGAGGCGGCTTTTGGCGTCACCCTGGCAACCCGTGCCCGCGCCAAGGGTATTTCGCCGACCTTGGCCGGTCGCGACGTCCAGCGGCGCATCGATGATCTGCTTGAACGCTATGACGCGATGCTGACCGAAGTGTCAGATCTGCAAACCGGTCTGACGGGCACCTTAACCATTGGCTACAACGCGCCAATCGCCCCGGCTTTCCTGCCCGCAATCACAGCCGCGCTGCGCGAACGCCACCCAGACATCGCGCTGAACCTTGTCGACGGTGACAACCGGTCGGTGCAGGAAGGCCTCTTAAGCGGGCAGTTCGATGCGATCCTGTTCGTGGAAGAGCTGCCAAATCCCCAGATCGAGACACGACCCCTGATCTTCGCGCCAACCTATTGCCTGTGCCCGGCTGACCACCCGATTGCGGCGGGCGGGACGGTCTCTGTCGCCGCTATTTTGACCGCTCCCCTGGTCATTCTCGATCGACCTGCGGCGCGTGGATATTACATGGACCTGATCGAGCAAGGCGGCCAAGACTACACCATCGTCGCCACGGCCAACTCAACCGAGATGGTCCGCTCCCTCGTGGCTGCGGGAACCGGCGTCGCGCTGCTGAATATGCGGCCCGGCGATGTGCCGGCCTATGCCGGTGCCGCAACGCGTTGCGTGCCAATTGACGGCGGCAGCCATGGGGTCACCTTGTCCCTTGGCTACGCCCCGGGGCCAAAACGCAAGATCCTGCAATTGTTTATCGACGGTTGCGCGGCCCATTTCGCAAGCTCCGCCCGGGAGGACGTGATCGTCACCGGCCCGGCCTAGACACGCTATCTGCGCGCGCGCGCCCCGCAAGATCGGAAAGCAAGGCTTTCAGCGCGTCAATCTGTGCGGGCGGGTAGTCCCGCAGCACCTCGGCCTCATTGCTTTTGGCGCGGGCAACAAGCTGCGCGGCGAGGTCTTGGCCGTCTGAGGTCAACCGGACCAAAACCGCGCGGCGGTCGCGGCGCTCATGTGCGCGGGCGATCAGCCCGTCGGCCTCCATCCTTTCAAGTTGGCGCGACAGGGTGGATTGCTTCGCAAGGCAGCGTTGCGCCAGCTCGCCCACATTCAGCGCCTTCCCCGGAAACAGGCTGGCCAGCACGCGCCAGGTCGAGACCGGCACGCCAAGCTCGGCCAGCTCCGCATGGAAGGCCGCACTGCATTCGGAACTGGCCTGAGCCAGCAGGTAAAGCAGATAGCTGTCGACAAACCCATCTTCGCCGGAATTTGTATTACTTTGCATATTATTCATTTGCATATAGTCTAGCTTGATCTGGCCCTTATCGCCAGCGTTTTGGAGGGAGCCGCCGTGAACAGCCGCATTGAGGCAAAGTGGATCGACGCGTTCGAAGCGAGTTTTCGCGCCTGTGCCGTGACGCCAAGGGACACGGTCATCATCCTATGCGAAACGCAAAGCCGGGAGCTTAACCTTCTGGTCACAGAGCTGGCACTGTCACGGATGGGGCAGCCCTTTTTTCAACTGAAGGTTCCGACGCCGGCAGCCGCAGGGCCTGCCATTTTGCGCTCCACCGGTGCCTCCTGCGCTTTGACCGGTCGGCCGGCTGCCGTGCAGGCCTTGGCGCAGGCCGATTTCATCGTGGATCTGACTGTCGAAGGCCTGATGCACGCGCCTGAGTTGAAGACGATCCTGGCAGCTGGCGCGCGAGTGTTGACGATACCGAACGAGCATCCGGACATATTGGCGCGGATGCTCCCTGACGAAGCGCTCAAAACCCGCGTCCGCGACGCGGCACGCGCCTGCCGCAGCGCGACGCGCATGACCGTTTCAAGCGCGGCGGGGACCGATCTGAGCGTGGCTATGACGGGGGCAAGCACCGTGGGCGTTTGGGGCTGGACGGACAAGCCCGGCACGCTGGCGCATTGGCCGGGCGGGCTGGTGGTTAGCTTTCCCGCAGCGGGGTCGGTGAACGGGCGGCTGGTCTTCCAACCGGGCGACATGAACCTCACCTTCAAACGCTACTTTGAAAGCGAGGTCATCTTTCAGATTGAAGACGATTACGTCACCGGGGTTGCGGGCTCCGGCACGGATGCAAGACTGATGCGCGCCTATTTCGAGGCCTTCGGGGATCGCAACGCCTACGCCACCTCACATGTCGGCTGGGGCCTCAACAAAGCCGCGCGCTACGAGGCGCTTGCCATGTATGACCGCAACGATCTGAACGGCACCGAACTGCGCAGCGTGGCGGGCAATTTCCTGTTCTCGACCGGCGCAAACGAGTTTGCGGGCCGCTATACCGAGGGGCATTTCGACCTGCCGATGATGGGCTGCACCATCGCGCTGGACGGGCAACGGGTTGTCGATGCCGGCAGGCTGGTCGAATGATCGCAGCCGGGCTCGAATATGAAACGCGCGGGGCGGGCAAGACGCCGGTCATCTGCCTGCATGGCATCGGTGGCAATACCGCCTCCTTCGCGCCGCAGCTGAGCGCGTTGTCGGCAGACAGCGGTGTGATCTGCGTCAACTTGCCAGGCTACGGCGCGTCCAAACCGCTGGAACAGGTCACCTTCCCAAATCTCGCCGCACAGGTCATCGCCTTGATGGACGCGCTAGGGATCAAGCGCGCGCATCTCTGCGGGCAGTCCATCGGCGGGATGATCGCATTGGAAGCGGCCATTCTTTATGCGGACCGGGTGGCCTCGCTGGCCCTGATCGCCACCACGTCCGCCTTTGGCGGGCGCGATGACAGTTTCAAGGACGCTTTTGTTGCCGCCCGGCTGGCCCCGCTGGATACGGGCAAAACGCTCGCTGACCTGGCCAAATCCTTCGTGCCGGAGATCGTCGGACCCATAGCGGCGCCAGAGACCATCGCCGCAGCAACCGCCTCGATGGCAGAGCTGCGCGAGGCCACCTACCGCCGGATCATCGCCTGTCTGGTCACGTTTGACCGCCGCACGGCCCTCGAAAGCCTGTCGCTGCCCGCCTGCCTGATTGCAGGCAGCGCCGATCAGAACGCCCCTGCACGGACAATGGAACGCATGGCCGCGAAGATCAAAGACGCCGAGTATCACGTCATCGAAGGCGCGGGGCATCTGGTCAATCTCGAAGCCCCAGACCGGGTGAACGACATCCTGAGCGCATTTTACGGGAGGATCTCATGAAGCCAGAAACCATTCGTCAGGACCGGGACGCGCCTATCTTTGATCCCGAGGCTTGGCAGCTCACACCTCAGCAGGTCGAACTGGCAGAGCTTGCGCGCAACATGGGTCAGGATGTGATGCACGCCCGCGCGACCACCTATGACCGCGAGGCCGTCTTCCCGCAGGAGAATTTCGCAGATTTTGCAAAGAACGGCCTGTTGGGCATTGCGATCCCCAAGGAACATGGCGGGCAGGGCGCGGATTTCAAAACCTACATGCTGACAGCGGCCGAGATTGGCCGCTACTGCGGGGCCACGGCGCTGACCTACAATATGCATGTCTGCTCCTGCCTGTGGTCTGGTGCATTGCTCGATACGCTAGAATTTGACGAAAGCCTGAAGGCCCAGCACGCCCAGAAACGCGCGCTGCATTACGCGCGTATTCTGGAAGACGGCAAAATCTACTCGCAGCCCTTCTCCGAAGGGGGCGACGCGGCGGCGGGCAAGAAGGCATTCGGCACCACGGCGCGGCGCGTGGAGGGCGGATGGATCGTCAACGGCAAGAAAATCTTCGCCTCGCTATCGGGCTATGCGGATTACTACGGCGCGCTTTGCACGGAAATTCAGACGCCGGATGATCAGATGAGCCGGGCCAACACGATGTATCTGGCTGTCCCTGCAGAGGCGGATGGCGTGTCGGTGGAAGGCGACTGGGACCCGCTTGGGATGCGCGGCACGGTCTCCCGCACCCTGATATTCAAGGATGTCTTTGTGGGCGATGACGCGCAGCTGATGCCGCGCGGCATTTACTTTCAGGCGGCCAAACGCTGGCCGCATATGTTCATGACGCTGACCCCCGCCTATGTCGGGCTGGCGCAGGCCGCCTATGACTTCACCGTCAAATACCTGCGCGGCGAGATGCCCGGCACGCCCCCAGTCAAGCGCCGCATGTACCCCACCAAGCAGATCGCGGTCGCGCAGATGCGGGTCATGCTGGAGCAGACGAAGGCGATCTGGTTCCAGGCGATCTCGGAGGCCGGACCAAACCCCAGCAAAGACAGCCTGATGCGCGCCTGGGTCGCACAATACACCGTGATGGAGAATGCAAACGAGCTGGCGCAGCTGGCCATCCGCACCTGCGGCGGCCAATCCATGCTGCGCAGCCTGCATCTGGAGCGGATTTACCGCGACAGCCGCTGCGGCTCTTTGATGCTGCCCTGGACCGCAGAGCTGTGCCTCGACATGCTGGGGCGCGGCGCGCTGTATGCGCCGGGCGAAACCGACGAATGAGCTCCGCAGCCCAGACCATCGACAGCTGGCTGAGCACCCATGCCGCGCACCAGCCTGACCGCGTGGCACTGCGCTTTGAGGAACAGAGCTGGAGCTACGGCGCGCTGTCATCCTGGGTCAACGAGCTGGCCGCCGGGCTACAGATCAATCACCGCATTGGGCGGGGCGACCGGATCGCCTATCTAGGGCATAACTCTGCCGCGCAAATCGCGCTTTTCTTTGCAGCCGCAAAGCTTGGTGCCATTGTCGTGCCGATGAACTGGCGGCTCGCCGTTGAGGAACTGCGCTACATCGTGGACGATGTCTCGCCGCAGCTTTTGGTTTTTGGAACGGCCTGCGAGGACGCTGCAGCCGCCTTGGGCGTCAGCCGCTTGCACGAGGCGGCCCTGCCCCGCTCTGCGGACATGATCACGCCCCGGGCGGCGCTGCACGATCCGTTTCTGATCGTCTACACGTCAGGCACAACCGGGCGGCCCAAAGGTGCCATTCTGACGCAGGAGGCGATCTTCTGGAATGCCGTCATCAGCATACATGCGCATGACCTGACCGCCTCCGACCATGTGCTGAACATCCTGCCGCTCTTTCATATCGGCGGGATCAACATTCAGGTCCTGCCATGCCTGTTTGCCGGGGGCACGGTGAGCATACATTCCGTTTTCGACCCCCAGGCAACATTGCACGCACTGCAGGAGGACGGCATCACCTCCACCGTCTGTGTGCCGACCGTCATGCGCGCGCTGATGGCCTTGCCTGACTGGAAGGATGCAGAATTTCCCGCAATGCGCCTGATGAACACCGGCTCCACTGATGTGCCCGTCGACATATTGCAAGCCGTGAACACGCGCGGGCTGCCGATGATCCAGGTCTATGGCGCGACAGAAACGGGGCCTATCGCCACCTACCAACGCGGCCGGGAAGCGGCTGCAACCATAGGCTCGATCGGCCGCGCGGCGGCCCATTGCCAGGTCAGGATTGCCCACCCAGACGGGCGCAGCTGCGCCGTCAACGAGCCGGGTGAGATTTGGGTCAAAGGCCCCAACAATTTCGCCGCCTACTGGCGCAACCCCTCCGCCACTGAGGAGGCCAAACAGGACGGCTGGTTCAAGACCGGCGATATCGGGCGACAGGATGAAGACGGGTTGTTCTGGTTTGTCAGCCGCCTCAAGCATGTGATTATTTCGGGTGGGGAGAACATCTACCCCGCCGAGATCGAGCGCATCATCGCCCGTTTGCCCGGCGTGCAGGAGGTGGCAGTGGTGGGACGCGCGCATCCGCATTGGGGCGAGGTCCCGGTTGTGGCAGCGGTCATCGCCGCAAACGGTCCGGGCCGCACCGAGCTGCTGGCCGCCTGTGACAGCCATCTGGCGCGCTTCAAACGGCCCAAAGATGTGATCTTGCTGGAGGCACTACCCAAGAACGCGCTTGGCAAGGTGTCCATCGAAGAGGTCCGACAGCTGGTGGCGGCACAGGAAGACGCATGAGTTCGCAGGGTGCGCATCTGGGCTGTGCGAAGGCCAATCAGCCCAAGCCCCGGCGACGGAGCGCAACGATTTGAAGGGTCATGCCGACCCGCCGTTTAGTTCGGCAGGAAGAGTGGTGAAGCCCCGGAACCGAATACGCCTGCTGCGCTGGAAGCCGGGCAGAATTTCGTAATCGGGAAAGCGGGTCAGGAAGCGCGACAGGGCAATCTGCCCCTCCATCCGGGCCAGCGTCAGACCGACACAGGTATGCGGCCCGCCCCCGAAGGCCAGATGCTTGTTGGGGCGGCGGCCGGGGTCAAATCTGTCAGGCGCAGCAAAGGCCGCCCCGTCGCGATTGGCCGCCCCGATACATAGGTGAATATCGGTGCCGGGGCCGATCACTTCGCCATGAAACGCAACCTCTTCGCTCGTCAGGCGGTTGCCGAACTGGTTCGGGCTTTCAAGGCGGAGGATTTCGTCAACCGCGGTCGGCCAATGCTCAGGGTTCGCCTGTAGAGCCTGCCGTGCCTGAGGGTCAGAGCCAAGCAGCCAAAGCCCGCTGGAAATCAGATTGGTGGTCGTCTCATGGCCCGCATTCAGGATGAAGATGCAGTTTTGATAGAGCTCAGAGAGGCTCAATTGCGCGCCGCCATGCCCCTGCATCAGTCGGGTCAACACATCGGTTTCGGGATCGCCGGGCTGCCTGCGGCGCTCGGCAACGAGCTCTTCAAGAAGCGCCGCGAAGTCCCGCACCGCACGGTTGCCTGCGGCGTGCTGGTCGGCGCTCAAGACAGGCTCCAGCGCGCCTAATATAGCAAGCGACCAGTCGCGCAGCGGCCCGCGCGCGTCATGCGGGATGTCAAAGAGGTTGCCGATCACCTCCACCGGGATCGCGGCTGCAAACTCGGGGACAAGATCGGCGCTGCCATCAGGCGGCAATGCGTCCAACAACCGGTCCACCAGCGCCGTGATGGTCGCGGTCATCGCGCTCAAGGCGCGCGGGCTCATGGCCCCCACCATTATGGCGCGTACCCGGCTGTGCAGCGGCGGGTCATTAAAGACCAGCGAGGTGGTGTGATGTTCAAATAGCGGGGTCTCAGCCCCATATTTCGGCGCAAAAATCGCGCGTTTGTCCGAGATGAAACGTGTCGTGTCCCGGTAGACCCGGGCCAGATCAGCGTGCCGGGACAGGATGACCGACCCATCTGGTTGCCAGCAGACCGGGCAGTCCTGACGCAGCGCGGCGTAGAGCGGATAAGGAGTGTCGTGAAACCCGTCTGGGATATCCGACAGGACCAGCATCAGTGCCCGAAACCGCCCATATTGTCGGGCAGGAACAGCACAATGGATGGGATCAGGATCAAAAGCGCCAGCCGCAGCAAGTCGGCCAGCCAGAACGGTGTTACGCCGCGAAAGATTGTGCCGGTCGTCACGTCATCCACCATCCGCTTGAGGATAAAGACGTTCAGCCCCACCGGCGGCGTGATCAGCGAGATCTCGACAACCACCACCACGATGATCCCGAACCAAATGGGGTCAAAGCCCAGCGAGGTAACAAGCGGAAAGAAAATCGGAACGGTCAGCAACATCATGGACAGGCTTTCAAAGACGCAGCCCAGAATGATGTAGATCAGGATGATGAACATCAGAACCATCATTGGCGACAGCTCGAACGCCGTCACGATCCCGATCAACGCCTCCGGCAGGCCTGCCAGATTGACGAAAGCGGAAAATATCTGCGCGCCGATCAACACCGCGAAGAGGCTGGCCGTGGTGAAGGCGGTCTCCCTCAAGACGTCGAACAGGCCCTGGAAGGTCAACCCGCCCCGCGCCAGAGCAATGAGAAACGCCCCCATCGCCCCCATGCCAGCGGCCTCGGTGGGCGAGAAGGCGAGGTTCAGTGGTGCCACATCGAATATGCCGTAGAGCCCGCCGATCACGAGGAAGAACAACAGCAGCACCGCCCAAATCTGGCGAAGCGCCTTCAAGCGGTCAGGCCAGGCTGTCCGCTCTCCGGCAGGGCCCGCGGCCGGATCACGCCACACGGTGTAGCGGACGGCCGCCATGTAAAGGACGATGCCCAGCAGCCCCGGAAGAATGCCGGCCATGAACAGCTTGCCGATTGAGGTCTCTGTCAGCAGCCCGTAGATCACCAGGATCACCGAAGGCGGGATCAGAATGCCAAGCGTCCCGCCCGCAGCAATTGAGGCCGTGGACAGCTGGTCTGAATAGTTGAACCGCCGCATCTCGGGCATGGCGACCTTTGACATGGTGGCAGCGGTTGCGAGCGACGATCCACAAATGGCCGAAAACCCACCGCAGGCAGCGACCGTGGCCATGGCCAACCCGCCCCGCAGATGGCCCAGAAAGACGTTGGAGACGGCATAAAGCTCGCGCGCCATCCCGCCTTTGTTCACAAACAGCCCCATCAGGATGAACAGCGGCACCACCGACAGCCCGTAATCCTGCGCCGTATCCGTGATCTGGCGTCCAACCATGGACATAGCGGCCTTGTAGCCCCGCTCGCTGAACAGGCTACCGCCGCGCTCATAGGCAAAGCCGATCGTGCCCACGAGCCCCATGGCAAAGACAATCGGCACGCGGATCAGAACAAGGATCAAGACAACGGCAAAGCCGATCAGGGCGGCGGTCACGAACGACGCTCCAGCAGGTCGGGCCGAACGAGCGTCAAAACCCCCGTGATCAGCATCGCCACCATTGTAATCGCAAGCGAGAATGCGATGAACCAGCCCACATAGAAGACCGGTATGTTGAGGTATTCCGTGACATCGCCAAAGTCGCGCCCGCGTTCCGCCAGAACCCAAACCCGGTTGAGCGGCCAATATAAAAGCGCGCCGCAGACCAGGTAGATCACCCCGTCGCGCAGGCGGGCCAGCCCCAACCGGTCAAACACCGGGTCCGTCAGATCGACCGCGACATGCTGCCCGGAGGTCGAAACCATCGGCGTGATCGAGAACACGATGACCGCCATCAGGATGCGGGTCAGCTCGGTCGCGGCGCTCAAGGGCGCATTGGCGACGGAGCGCAAAACCACATCCGAAAACGTCATCACCATCAGCCCAAACAGCGCCAGACAGGCGGCATAGACCGGGATTTGCACAGCGATCCTGAGCATGGGCACCAAAAAAATGAAAGGAAAGTAGAAGGGTGGCCCACACAAACGAGGCCACCCCAGGGGCAGTTACTTGTTCAATGCGCCTTTCACCTGCGCATAAGCCGCTTCGGCATCGACCCCAGCGGCGGAGATCTCGGCCAGAACCGACGCAATGATGTCGTCCGACATCTTCTTGAACGCCGCCACATCCGCCTCGCTGGCCGGTGTTACAGCATTGCCCTCGGCCGTATCCGTGACCGCGCGGCCCTCGGCATCAATGTCGTCCCAAATCGCACCCAGCGCACGGCTGAGCGGGGCGCCGAAGACTTTCTCCTCCAGCGCTTTTTGATGCTCTTCAGGCAGGTCGGCGAAAGCGTCCTCGTTCATGATATACGCGAAGGAGCCGCGATAGAGTCCGCCGGGCATCTCATAGACGTTCTGCGCCACCTCAGTGAGCTTGAAACCCTTGCGCGACTCAAAGGGCATCACCACACCATCCGCCGCGTTCGAGGCCAGCGTCTCATAGACCTTGGGGGCTGGCACCTGAATGTTGGTGGCGCCAAGCGCGGTGCTAACATCCCCGCCGACCCCGCCGGGGACCCGTACTTTGAGACCAGACACATCTGAGAGCGCGTTGATCGGCGCGCTGGTATGCAGTTGCGCCGGGCCATGAGTATGGAGCGCGACGACCTTCACACCGCGATGCTCGTTCGCGGCTTTCAGGTGATCCTCGTACACCTGCCAATAGGCCGCCGACGCGTCCTCGGCAGAGCCCGCGTAACCGGGCAGCTCGATCAGCTTGGTGGTCACAAACCGGCCCGGATTATAGCCGTGAAAGATGATCGTGAGGTCAGCCGCACCGTCCATGACAAGGTCCATCTGCGCCGGAGGAGGCGCGAGACCCAGCTTCAACTCAGCCGTGACTTCACCGCCGGTGGCCTCCTCAACCATCTCCACAAATGTGGGCCACATGGTCGCGTTTATCCCGTGAGTGGGCGGCGCCCAGCTGGAAATGGTCAGCGTGTGTTTGGCTTCGGCTTGGGCCGATGCAGCCGTTGCGGCCATGAGTGCGGCTGCAGCCGCCACCCGGAATGCATGTTTCATCGTTTTTCTCCCTGATAATCTGCCGGGTTGTCCCAGCTTCATTTTGTAACGCAAATTTATTGACCGCTTGCGCGATCAAAGCAAGCACACTTCCCCTTGGTGCCGGTCACAATCCACGCAGCGTTTTGCGCTGAGGGGGTCAGCCGGACGTCTTGCGATTGTCGATGACGCGCACGGCCTTGCCTTGCGACCGGGCGACTGTGCCTGCTTTGCCGACCACCACGTCGGCTGTAACGCCGATCACCGCTTTGATCTTTGCGGCAAGGGCGGCGGCCTGTGCGCCTTGCTCTCCGTCTGCCTCGACATGGACGCGCATCCCATCCATTGCACCGTCCCGATACAACTCTATCTGGAAATAGGGGGCGAGGCCCGGCGTCGCCAAAACCTGCTCCTCGATTTGCGTAGGGAAGACATTGACCCCGCGCAGGATCATCATGTCGTCTGAGCGCCCGGTGATCTTTTCCATCCGCCGCATGGAGCGCGCGGTGCCAGGCATCAGCCGGGTCAGGTCCCGCGTGCGGTAGCGGATCATCGGCATGCCCTGCTTGGTCAGCGTGGTGAAGACCAGCTCGCCCTCCGCGCCATCCGGCAGCACCTGGCCGGTCTCAGGGTCGATGATCTCCGGGTAGAAGTGATCCTCCCAGATATGCAAACCATCCTTGGTCTCCACGCATTCATTGGCCACGCCGGGGCCGATCACCTCGGACAGGCCGTAGATGTCGACCGCATGCATATCGAAAGCCTGCTCGACCTGCGCGCGCATCGCGTTGGTCCAGGGCTCGGCGCCGAAAATGCCGACCTCAAGGGAACAGCTGCGGGGGTCCTGACCCGCAGCCTCGAACGCCTCAAGAATGTTCAGCATATACGAGGGCGTCACCATGATGCCCTTCGGCTTGAAATCGGTGATCAAGGTGACCTGCCGCTCGGTCATGCCGCCGCTCACGGGCACCGCCAGAGCGCCGAGCTTCTCAATCCCGTAATGCGCCCCGAGCCCGCCGGTGAATAGCCCGTAGCCATACGCATTGTGCACGATATCGCCTGCCCGGATGCCCGAGGCCCGCAGCGAGCGCGCCACCACGCTCGCCCAGATATCAATGTCGTTGGCGGTATATCCGACGACCGTTGGCTTGCCCGTTGTGCCACTGGACGCATGGACACGCACGATATCCTCTCGCGGTACGGCAAACATCCCAAACGGGTAATGATCGCGCAGGTCGGATTTCACGGTGAAGGGGAACTTGGCCAGATCGCTCAGCACATGCAGATCATCGGGATGCACCCCGGCCTCATCGAACCGTGCGCGGTAGATCGGCACATTGTCATAGGCGTGACGCAGCGACCATTTCAGCCGACGGATCTGCAGCGCAGTGATCTCATCGCGGCTGGCGATCTCAATGGGGTCGAGCTCCGCCTTGTTCGGGGTGAGATCTTTCATTCTGCGAGGCCTCCGCCCTCTTCTTCGAACAGCTTGCCCCGCACGGCGCGGGACAATCCGCGCATCTGTGCAATCAAAGTGCCGTCTTGATTAGTCACGCGCACATCATAGATACCGCTTCGCCCGGTCAAGGACACTTCCTGCGCTTCGGCCGTCAGCCGGTCGCCCAACTGGCCCGGAGCGGTGAAGGTGATCATATTGTTCTGCGCCACGGTAGATTGGTTGCGGCTGTTGCAGGCAAAGGCGAAAGCACTGTCCGCCAGCGAAAACGTCACGCCCCCATGGCAGATGCCAAGCCCGTTGCAGTGATGCGCCTCCACCGTCAACGCCATCGTGGCCTGGCCCTCGTCAACGGTGACAAGCTCCATCCCGAACCAGATCGATGCCCGGTCCTGTGCCAGCATGATCTGCGCGGCCTTTTGGGCGCGTTCAGCAGGGGTCATGCCCGCCGCTTGCCCCGGCTTGGACGACCTGGGTTTTGTTCGGTGGCGGTGTTCACGAGCTGTCCTCCGGTGGCAGGTCTGCGCTGCCAGTAAGCCTATCCACACGGGTCCTGCGGTCAATAAATTAGTTTTGGGCGCACATGTCGGAGGCAGGGGCGCGCAATGGGCGGCAGGTGCGCCTCAGCCGCGACCCTCACCGAAATAGGCCCGGTCCAGCAGCGCCTTGTCGGCTGCCAGCTCGGACGCTGGGCCCGCATATTGCGCCTCACCCCCCCGCAGCACGACCGCGTGGTCCGCAATTTCAAGCGCCAAATCCACAAACTGCTCAATCAGGATGACCCCTGTGCCCTCGTCGCGCAGCGCGCCAATGACGTCGAGCAGGCGTGTCACGATCAAAGGGGCGAGGCCCAGCGACATCTCGTCAATGATCAGGTATTGCGGTGCGGCCATAAGGGCGTGGCCAATTGCCACCATTTGCTGCTGGCCGCCCGACAATGTTCCGGCGAGCTGCGCCTTGCGCTCTGCAAGCTCGGGGAACCGCGCATAGGTTTTCGACAGATTGTCTTCGATGTCACCGGGGCGCACGGCACCAGCCGCGCGCAGGTTCTCGTCAACGCTGAGCGCCGTCAGCACACGGTGCCCTTCTGGCACGGCGGCGACGCCTGCCGTGCGGATCACGTTGGGGGCGGCGTTTGTCAGGTTTTGCCCGCCGAGCATTACCGTCCCGCTCGCAACAGGCAGCATCCCCGCCATGGCGGAGACTAGCTCTGATTTGCCCGCGCCGTTCGCGCCCAGAATGGCAAGGATTTCGCCTGGGGCCACGCTTAGCGACACATCCTGCACCAGCATCTTCCCCTGCGGGGCGACGTTCAGGTCTGTGACGGTCAAACTCATGCTGTGTCTTCCAAAGTTCCAAGATAGGCCGCTTTGACCTTCGGATCATTGAGCACCTCGGTCGTGGGGCCAAAGGCGATCACTTTGCCAAAATCAAGCACCAGAGTTTCGGCGCAAATGCGTTCGATCAGATCCACGTCATGGTCAATCAGCAGCACTTGCGCGCCGGTATGGTCATGAATGCGCAGGATCAGATTGCCCAAATGCTCGGTTTCCTGCCGCGACAAGCCGCCTGCGGGCTCGTCGAACATGATCAACTTTGGCCGCCCAACCACGCATTTGGCCACATCCGTCAACCTGCGCTCGAAGGAGTTGAGAGCCGCGCCCGGCACATCCGCCATATGCGCAAGGCCAACGAACTCCAAAGCGCGGATGACGTCTTGCGACTTCTGTTCGGCACAGCGCGCGTCGGCGTCGATCTGCACGCGTATATTTTCAAAGACGCTGAGGTCTTCCGAGATTTCTTCCTTCTGAAAGGACCGGCGCAATCCCCATTGGCTGCGTTGATGCGGGGATTTGCGGGCGAGATCATCCCCAAGCGCAACAATCCGGCCACCCTGCGGAGTGATGAAGCCGGAAAAGACATTCATCAACGTGGTCTTTCCCGCCCCGTTGGGTCCGATAATGCCACTGATTGGCTGGGTAAAACTCGCTGTGGCACCATCCAGCGCTAGCACCCCGCCGAAGCGAACCGAGACGTCCTGAACATGGGTCTCACCCACTGCTATGGGCTGGTCTGACGGGGCCGGGGCGGCCACCTTTGCCGTGACCCCGGAGCCTGAGGAAGCGGGCGAGGTCTTCTCAAACAGCGCCTGAATTTGCCCTGCGATGCCATTGGGTGCCGTGATGACGGCATGGAGCAGACCTGCGCCGAAGATCACATATGACAGATCCGCATCGACGCCCCAGTTGTTCAGCAGCGCGGGCAATATGCGAAACAGCGCGGCGGCGATCACCACGCCAAGCCAGTACCGGGCCCCGCCGACCACGGCGAGGGCAAAGATCATGATACTCTCGGAGGCGCGGAAGGTCTGCCCATCCAGCAAGCCCAGGCTGCCTGCCAAAAGAGCCCCGGCAAGCCCCCCGAGAAAACCCGACAGGGCAAAGGCCAGCGTCTTGTAGAAGGTGACATTCACGCCTGCCGCAAGCGCTGCGGCCTCGGACCGCCGGATCATCGCCCAGGCCCGCCCGGGCTTCAGGCGGCGGGCAAGCTCGATCAACAAAAACCCAAAGGTCGAAACAGCAACGGCATAGCGCAGATAACCTGCATCGCTTGGCGCAATGGCGGGGCGGCGCATGGCCGAGGTCAGCCCCGTTTGCACACCCCAGAAACCCGCCCCCCCATTGGGGAATTGGAAGGTGGAAAACACGATCTCAAGTCCACCCGCCGCCATCAAGGTCACAAGCGCCAGATACAGCCCGCGCATGCGCAGGGCGGGAAGCGCCAGCACCATCCCGAAGGCCATGGTGATCAGCGCCGCGAGCAGCATGTTGATCTCGAAGGGCAAGGCTGTTGCGTAGTTCAGGCGCAGCATCACCCAGCCCCCAACCCCCATCAGGCCCACCTGCGTCAGGCTGACCATGCCGAGGCGGGCATACATGAAAGCCACCCCGGCCGCCGCGAGCGCAAAGCAGACGGTCGACGTGAACACGCTGAGCCAAAGCGCGCCGACAAAGGCCGGGATCACCGCAAAGCACAATGCAGCAAAGGCAAGCCCAACAGCCCCGCTGGGCGTGATGTGGAGTAGGCTGCGGGTCATCTCAATCCCCCCCGCCAAAGGTCAGACGCTGCCCGCGCTGGTACCAAAGAAGGACAATGGCCGCGATCACGAAGGGGGCCAGCGGACGCACACTTTTGAAAACGGGCGAGAGGGTCAGCATGCTCTCGATCACGCCAATCGACAGCCCGCCAACCAGAACGAGCGACAGATATTCCAGCCGCCCGCAAATGGCTGCGGCGACGGATGGGATCACCATGAAGGTGATCACCGTAGGCTCCAGCCGGATAAGGTCGCCAAACATCAGCCCCGTGAAGCCCGCAATCACGCCGCTCAGGCCCCATGCGAAGGTCTCGACCCGAATAATGGGCACGCCAATCAGCGCCGACAGGTCGCGGTCATTCGCCAAAGAGCGCATGTGCAGCCCGATTGGCGTGTATTTGAGAAACGCCCAGATACCGATGACCAGCGCCACAGATGTTGCGATGACGATCAGCCGGGTCACCGTCACCCGCAGCCCCAGGATTTGCACCGCCATTTTATCGGTCGGCAAGCTCAGGCTGCGGGGGTCATCGATCCAGATAAAGCTGACCAACCCAAGGATGATCAGCGCAAAACCGAGCGTTGCAACCGCCTTCACAATCGGTTCGCGCCACGCCAGATACGGGGCAATCAGACGGCCGTAAGTCAGCGAGATAATCAAGGCCACGACGATGCAGGCCAGCCAGGTCGCAGGCGGCCAGACATTCCACTGCCCAAGCTGCCATGCCGTCATGGCACCGGCCGCGCCCGCCGCCCCATTGGCGAAGTTCAACACGCCCGTAGCGCGGTAAAGCACCACCAGCCCAATCCCGCCCAGCGCGTAAAGCGAGCCAACCGCGAGGCCGGAGACAAAGAAAAGCCCCAGAACCTTGCTTGGCTTGCCCCAAGCCAGCAGGCCAAGGATCACCACCATCGCGACAAGATACAGCGCGAGATTGAAAGCAGTCTTGCGGCTCACCTTGTGGTCTCCTGTGTGCGCTGCCGGTAGCAGGATATCCTGCCACCGACGAGGGTTTGGGGAAGATCAGCGCAGGCCGAGCTCTTTTTCGATAGCGATATGCGGCTCGAAATAGGCGCTGTCATACTCGTAGCACTCACGCACGATCTCAAACCCGCCATCCACGATCTTGGTCATGTACCCGGCATGGTTGGGCATGTGGAAGTCGGCGTCGCCCACATAGTATGGCCCGCACATCAGATCAGAGGTGTAGCCCGAGATTGACCGGATCGCATCCGCCACCTTGGCGCGATCATCCAAATCCGCAGGCTCCATCTCAAGCATCCGCTTGACGAAGAACGAGGCCGACAAATAACCCGATTGCGCGAAGGTGTCGCGCGGATCTTCGGGGCGTGCATAGGCGTCCATCACCTTCAGAAAGTTCTGGGCGTCCGGGCCATTGACGGAGAATGGCGCGAGCTCCGCATTCACATAAACCGCTCCGTCCCAATAGTCGCCAAGTGCGGCAGGAACCGATAGGTCATAAAGCGGAGTTGGCGCGATCCAGTTATAGACATCGCGCAGGTCCTGTTCTTCCGCCGCTTTGAGCACGGCAATGGCCAGCCCGGCGGGCAGGTTCAGCAGCATCGTGTCGGCACCACTTGCAATCGCCTCCAGAAGCGCAGAGTTCACATCAGGCGCGCCCGGGTTCAGCAAAGCCATGGACCCAGAGCCGCCACGCGCTTCCATGAGCTCGATCGAAGCATTGCACGACCAGGGCCCGTTATTGGGGATGTTGAGACCGATGCACGCCACATTGGTCGCGCCAAGCTCTTCCTGCGCATATTGGGTCGCGCCAAGGTTAGAGGGCAAAGGCCCCTGATTGGTCGAAACGATATTGGGCGTCTCGAAACATTCCGAAATGGCGCAAGCGGCGGCCATCACCATGATGCCCTCATCCACATAGGTCTGCGCGTTCACGGCCATTTCAATGAAAGACCCGTTGCCGACAAGGGCCACGGCGCCTGCGTCATTGACCAGTTTGGCAGCAGCCTGCGCGGCAAGCTCGGGGTTCCACTGATCGTTTTCAACGCGGTAATCAATCGCGCGCCCGTTGATGCCGCCGTTGGCGTTTACGCAGTCGAAATACGCCTTGGCTGCATCCGTTGAGGCAGAGAAGTCCCCCGGTGCCGCATTGCCGTGAATGCCGCCCACGATGATCGGCGCGCCGGTGGCCGCCTCTCCGGTGTTCAGGCCGCAGACCGCATCGGCCCATGCCGTGCCGCTCAAGCTGAGCAGCGCTACCATGGCAAGCCATGTAAATTTGAAAATTGATGTCACGAGTGTTTCCTCCCCGATGTCTCGTTGTGGTCTCAGTGTTATGCGGCCTGTTTTGCCGCCTTCGCATCCGCCAGGATCATATCCGCCGCTTTCTCGGCAATCATGATGGCGGGGGCATTGGTGTTTCCAGAAATGATGCTGGGCATGATCGAGGCGTCGACGACCCGCAGACCATGCAGGCCACGCACGCGCAGTCGTGGGTCCACCACGGCCTCCGGGCGGGTGCCCATCGCGCAGGTCCCGACAGGATGGTAAACGGTGCGGGCCTCGGCGCGAATGAAGTCGACCAGCCCCGCATCATCCTGCACCTGCGCGCCGGGCAAAAGCTCGGTTAGCCCATGTTGGGCCAAAGGCCCTTGGGCCAGGATCCGCCGCGCCAGCTTGACGCCTTTCAACAGCACCTCGAGATCGGCGTCATCCTTCAGCAATCCCAAATCGATCAACGGCGGGCCATCGGCGCGGTCGCGCCACACTCTGCCACGGCTTTTGGGCTGCAACACACAGGTATGCAGCGACACGCCGTGACCGTAATCGACCATCCGCCCCCGCAAGCTTTTGCGGCCAGGAATGAAGTGGAACTGAATGTCAGGCTGCGCCAAGGCGGGGTCGGTGCGCACGAAACCGCCTGCCTCCACCATATTGGACGAGAACATGCCGCGCCGGGCGAAGAGCCATTTGAACAGCTCCCCGCTGAGCTTCGGCAGGGCGGGGAGCGAGAAGCCGTAAGCCAGCCGCGAGGCGCTTTCGCAGATCACCATAGCGTCGACATGGTCATGCAGGTTCTCACCCACGCCAGGCAGGTCATGGACAACCGGCACCCCCGCCTTTTGCAGCGCCGCGCCGCCGCCAATGCCGGATCTCAGCAAAATATCGGGCGACCCGATGGCACCCGCGCATAAGATGACCTCGCGCTGTGCCTCGAAGTCAGCAATGACACCGCCGCCACGCATCGCGCAGCTGACCCGCGCGACCCTGCCATTGAGAAGATGCAGGCGGGTGACGGTGGCCCCTTTCTCCACATGCAGGTTCGGCCGATCCGCGACCGGGTGCAGGAATGCCGCAGCCGCAGAATGGCGCTGCCCGTCTTTCTGGGTCACTTGATAGACACCGACCCCTTCGGGCGCCGCCGTGTTGAAATCCGCGCAGGCCGGGATCTGAAGATGCGCAGCAGCCTCGACAAACGCATGATCCATCGCATTCGGGTCGCGCAGGTCGCTGACACTCAAGGGACCGCCGCGCCCGTGCACGTCATCACTGAGCGCTGCGTTGGTGTTGGTCTGCGATTTCTTGAAATAGGGCAAAACGTCGTCATAGCCCCAGCCCGTGCAGCCCGCCCGGGCCCAGCTGTCATAATCATCCTTGCGCCCACGGATGTAGATCATCCCGTTGATGGCAGATGACCCGCCCAGGGTCTTGCCACGCGGAACCGATATCTCGCGCCCGTTCAACGCGGATTGGGGCGAAGTCGTATACATCCAATTATGCGCCGCGCGACGCGACAGCGCCATCACCCCAAGCGGTGTTGAGATCAAGGGCGAGGCATCACTGCCCCCCGCCTCAAGCAGACAGACGCGGATCGATGGATCAGCGCTCAGCCTGTTGGCCAGCACCGCACCGGACGATCCGGCCCCAACGATAATGTAGTCAAATGACTTCAACGACGGCTCCCCAAAGGCGCGTATTTCCTTTGCCAAAACGCTAAGATGTTTTCTTTGGTTTTTCTTTGGCCTACGATTTGCGCGCAGCAGAGAGGCCCATGGATGAAGCTCGTCACACCCCTTCAGGATGCCGCATTCTTTTCGGACCTATCCGCCCCAGAGGACGCATTGAGAGGGCTGATAGGCGGCGCGTCGGGCGCCCCTGTGCTGGTGATCAGCGACGATCCCGACTTCTTGCCGATGGCCAAGACGGCGGCGCGCAGCACCTATAGCGAAAGCGGACTGGAGGACGAGAATCTAGACGCGCAGAAAATTCTGACCCTCATCGAACAGCAGCGCCCCGCACTGGTCATCAACGATATGCGATGGAGCGCTGCGTTCCTGGACGCCGACAGCACCTATGAGACCTGGACGGCCATCGTGGAATATCTGCACGACAATGCGGGCATCCAGTTCCTGTCTTTCTACGATCGCAGCGACCTCGTCGAGCGGCAGATGCAGGCGATCCTGCGCTGTCATCAGCAATTCCTGTCGCCCTCGGGCATCTACGAAAACCCGTTCTGGCTGCCCTCGCATCTGCGGTTTGGCGCAGGCGTCGATGATCAGCTGTCCTTCCTGCTTGGTCGCATTGTGCCGGATTACGCAAACCCCACGCTTGCCAACCCTGAAACCCGCAGCGTTGCGCGCGGGGCCAGCCCGTCTTGGTTGGCCAAGACCCCGGCGCTCAACGTCATGGGGCGCTCTGAGACACGGTGGCAAATTCGCTGCCTCGGTCCCTTGCGGCTCTATCAGAGCGGTGAGTTGATTGACTGGAAAACCCCCGGCGGGGCGGCACAAAAGTCGCGCGCCCTGTTTTGTTATTTGTTGCAAAGCGGCGAGAAAGGCGCGCAGGCGGACAGGATCAGCGAGCTGCTATGGCCCGATCATGTCACCGAGACGCAAAAGCGCGCCCGGCTGCATCATGCGATTGCGATCCTGCGCAAAACCCTGGGCGGAAAGGCGGCCGTCCTGCGCAATGGGGAATATTACGCGCTCGCCGCGCCGCCGGGCAGCTGGACAGACATCACCGCCTTCGAGCAAGGCTGCAGGCGCGGCCTGACGCTTGCCAAGGAAGGCGAGCTGGAGGCTGCCATTCGGCATTACCGCACTGCCGAGCGCCTTTATGCAGGTGACCTGTTTGAAGATTTGCCAGTTGAATACACCCATAATGATCTGGAGGATTGGTGCCGCCCGCAACGCCGCTGGTTGCGGGAAATGGCGTTGAAGCTCTTGCGGGATATGTCCACGGTCCTGCGCTCCCTCGATCAAACGGAGGAAGCGCTGGAAAAATGCCAGCGGGCGCTCAGCATCGATCTGGCCAATGAAACCACCAATATGGAAATGCTCCACATTCTTCATGCGCAATCGCGATACGAGGCGATGGAGAGGCAGTTTGAACAATATCTCTCCGTCACGGAGCAATCGGCAGAGGCGGCGCAAAGCACCGCGATCCACAAGCTCTACAAGCGATTGCTGGCACAGACCTAGACATCACTTCCCTTGGCCGAAGTAGCCAACCAAAGAAAAACCAAAGAAACCCATCTAGGCTTTTCGAAATCGGCTGGCAACTTTGGGAGGGCTCTGCTTGATCGCGCTTCGAACACTTGACCCGTCCGGGGCCTTTGACCCTTACGACCTGTCCGCACCCCACCCCATATGGCAGCAGTTCCGCCACGAAGCGCCCGTCTTCTTCCATGCGGATACCGGCTATTGGATCGTGACACGCTACGATGACATCAAAGCGGTCTTTGACGATTGGCAGGCGTTCTCCTCTGAAAACGCGCAGGCGCCCGTGACCCCGCTTGGAGCTGAGGCCAAGGCAATCATAAAGGCAGGCGGGTTTACCTCTGGGCTTTCCGCCCGCACCCCGCCCACCCATAGCCGCATCCGCAAAGTGGCGCAGACCGCGTTCAGCCCGCGCCGGTTCAAGGCGATCGAGCCGCGCATTGAGGCGATCATTGACCGCCATCTCGACGCGATTGCGGATAAGGCCCAGATCGATTTCTTCCGGGATGTGGCCTACCCCGTCCCTGCCCTCGTGCTGTTCACATTGATGGGCATCCCCGATGAGGATGTGGATCAGGTCAAGGCATGGGCCACCGACCGTGCCCTGCTGACCTGGGGCAACCTGACGGAGGCAGAACAGGTCCCCCACGCCGAAGGCATGGTCGCTTACTGGAACTATTGCCGTGACCTGGTGGCCGCGCGCAAAGAGACCCCGGGCGATGACTTCCCGTCAGACATGCTGCGCGCGCAGGCGGATGGGGCCGAGATCAGCGACGAAGAAGTCGCCGGGGTGATGTATTCTGTCCTGTTCGCCGGGCATGAGACAACAACAACCCTGATGGCAAACGCGCTGAAAGTGCTGATGGAAAACCGTCCGGCCTGGGAGGCGCTTTGTGCAGACCGCGGCTTGATCCGCAATGCAACCGAAGAAATCCTGCGCTACGCCCCGTCAATCGTGTCATGGCGCAGGCAGGCAAAACGGGACGTGCAGATTGGTGGCGTCGACATTCCTCAGGGTGCCAACATCCTTGTGGTCATGGGATCGGGCAACCGCGACGAAGATGTATTCGCCAAGGGCGAGACATTCGACATCATGCGTGAAAACGCCCGGACGCATCTGAGTTTTGGCTACGGCATCCATTTTTGCATTGGCTTTCAACTCGCCAAGATGGAATTCGGCATCATGCTACGCGAACTGACACGGCGTTTCCCGCAGATGCAACTCGCACCCGGCACAGCGCCGAGCTACGCGCGCAGCATCTCGTTTCGAGTGCCGGACAAGCTGGTGATCAATCCAAAGGGGATATCGGCATGAGCAATTGGTATATCTTGCCATTCGACCAGATAAGCGAGGCTGATTTCGCACGGGTCGGCGGCAAATGCGCCTCGCTGGGCGATATGACGGCCGCTGGCGTGGCGGTTCCGCCGGGCTTTGCGGTCACAACAGATGCCTACCTCGCCATGCTGGATGAAACCGGATTGCGGCAAGAGCTGGAACACCAGCTTCGCGGTCTTGATCCGGAAGAGCTCGGCAGTCTCGAGACCGCCGCGCAAGCCATTCAGGGAAAGTTTCGCTCGCATGGATTGCCCCCAGAGGTGGAGGCGGCCATCCGCACCAGCTACGCGCAGATGGGCAAGGCGATGCCTGTCGCTGTCAGGTCCTCCGCCACGGCCGAAGACCTGCCGGACGCATCCTTTGCCGGGCAGCAAGACACCTATCTTTGGGTCATCGGGGCGGATGCCGTGGTTGAAAAGGTGCGCGACTGCTGGGCGTCGCTGTTTACCGCACGCGCCATTGCCTACCGCGAAAAGAACAACATTCCCCATATCGAAACACTGATGAGCGTCGCCGTGCAAAAGATGGTCAATGCGCGGGCGGCGGGCGTCGCCATGACACTCGACCCCAATACCGGCGACCGCACGCGCATTGTCATAGATGCGGCCTGGGGCCTGGGCGAAACAGTCGTCTCGGGCACCGTCACGCCTGACAATTTCGTGGTCGAGAAAGTCTTGCAGGAAATCCTGGATCGCACCGTTTCGGACAAGCATATCGAACTGGTGGGCGATCCGGCCCGCGGCGAGGCTGTGGAGCGGCCGGTCGAGCCCCCCCGCAACACGGCATCCAGCCTGACCGATAGCGAGGTTCTGGCCGTCGCCATGCTGGCCAAGTCACTGGAGCGGCAAAAGAAATGCCCGCAGGACGTGGAATGGGCCATCGACGCCGATTTACCCGAGGGGGAGAACCTTCTGGCCCTGCAAAGCCGGCCCGAGACGATCTGGTCACAAAAGGCCAAGTCAAAACCCAAAAACGCCTACGCCACAGGCATGATGAGCATCACCCATACATTGACCAACCCCTATGCGGGCAAGGTCACCAAGAAGTAACTCGATTTCTGGGAGGAAAACCTGACATGGACGCAAAGGTCTCGATGTTTCCAAGCGCATTTGAACTGGACGCCCCGAAAGGGGCGGAGGGCTGGCAGGAGCTATATCCCTATTACACGCGCTTCCAACCCGCCCGCCGGGAAGAGGAAGACAGCAAATTCTGGTTCTGCAACTCGCAGCACTGGCCCACGCCGTTCCGGCCATTTGACACGATTATGCTGGATTTCGCCATCAAGGGCCTGGGGCAATACAACACCCGCCATCTCAAAGTGCCGCCTGCCAATGGCGTGGATTACCGCATTCTGAACGGCTATGTCTATTTCTCGCCCGTGGCCGTGGCCCCCGAAGATATCGAGGACCGCGTGCCCCTGTTTATGGAGCGGGCCGGGCATTATTTTGGCAACTGGGACGACCTTCTGGGCAACTGGAAATCCAAGGTGATGGACGCGATTGACGGCCTCAACGCCATCTCCTTTGAGGCACTGCCCGACACGGAAGCGGTTGAGATCGTGACAGGCGGTGTGGGTCTGGACAGCACCAACCAGCTCTTTGAGGGCTACGAGAAGGCCATCGAGCTTTGCTACAAAATCTGGCAATACCACTTCGAGTTTTTGAATCTCGGCTATGCCGCCTATCTCGACTTCTTCAGCTTCGTGAAAGAGGAATTCCCGTCGATCCCCGATCAGGCTATCGCCAAGATGGTGCAAGGTGTGGATTCCGAATTGTTCCGCCCCGATGATGAGCTGAAGGGCCTCGCGAAGCGCGCATTGAAGCTTGGCGTGGCAGACGCGCTGAAAACCGGCTCGGTAGATGACGCGCTTGCGGCAGTTGCTGCGGCGCCCGGTGGGGACAAATGGATCGCCGCCTGGGAAAAAGCAAAGGACCCTTGGTTCAATTTCACCTCCGGCAACGGGTTCTATTCCACGGATAAATACTGGATCGACCATCTCGACATTCCGATGGGCTATCTGCGCGACTACATCGCACGGCTGGAGGATGGCGACGAGATCATGCGCCCCACTGCAGCCCTGTTGATGGAACGCGACCGGATCACCGCCGAATATCGCGATATGATGGACGCCGAGGCGCAAGAGGCGTTCGACGCCAAGCTTGGCCTGTCGCGCACAGTGTTCCCCTATGTTGAGGACCACAATTTCTACATTGAGCATTGGGCCCTTGGCACCTTCTGGCGCAAGATGCGCGAACTGAGCGCCCTTTTGGCAGATCAAGGCTTTTGGGAGGGGGCAGACGACATGTTCTATCTGTCCCGCACTGAACTACGCGATGTCCTATGGGACTATGCGCAGGCCTGGGCCATTGGCACGGAAACCCATGGCAAGAATATCTGGCCTGCGGAAATCAAACGCCGCGCAGGCATCCTCAAGGCGCTTCAGTCCGAGCCACCCATCCCGGCCCTGAACAATCCGCCCGAGGTGATCACCGAGCCTTTCACCATCATGCTTTGGGGCATCACCTCCGAGGCGGTTGAAAGCTGGGTCGCCGCCGATGACGCGGGCGACGAGCTGCGCGGCATGGCAGGCTCGCCCGGGGTGGCGGAGGGCATAGCGCGCGTGCTGCGCAGCCCTGATGAGCTCAGCGAGCTGCAGAAGGGAGAGATCCTGGTCACGCCTGTCACAGCGCCGTCCTGGGCCCCGGTCTTTGGCAAGATCAGCGCGGCCGTGACCGATATCGGTGGCATGATGAGCCATGCGGCCATCGTCTGCCGCGAATACGGGCTGCCCGCCGTGACCGGGACCGGAAAGGCCAGTGCCAAGATCAAGACCGGCATGCGCGTGCGCGTGGATGGCAATAAGGGGACGGTCGAGATCATTGGCTGACTTTGGGCGGCGGGGGTTTGTGTCGCGCCGCAACCTTGGGGCGTGTCAGATGGGTGACTTGGCCCCGTATGATCCCGTCTGGGCGCGCGCTGAGCCCTATATGCGGGCGCGCAAGAACGACGTGCATATCCCTCTCTCGTTTGATTGGTGTGTCCGCCTGCTTGACCGCTACCCGCAGGCCGATATGGATGTCTGCCTCTTGGCGATCCTGCTGCACGACATTGGATGGTATTCCATCGATCAGGGCAAGATCATCGAGCAGGGCTTTCGATCAGACAATTACCTGACCTCCGATGTGCGATACCTGCACGAGGCCGAGGGCGTGCGGCTAGGCACCGAGGTGCTTCAGGACACCGGATGGACGGCGGAGATCATCGCGCAGGTTTGCGAGATTATTGACGGCCATGACACGCGCGCCGAACCGCACCATCTCAATGACCGCATCGTGCGCGACGCCGACAAGCTCTGGCGCTTCGAGGTCACAGGCATAGCCATTGCATCCGACTGGTTTGGCAAGACGCCGCGCGCCTATGTGGATCACCTTGAAACGGTGCATGGCCAGCTGGAAACCAATGCGGGCCGCAGCTTTGCGGCCGAGGCATTGGGCCAGTCCCGCAAAGCGCTCAAGCTGCATGTTCTTTGAGGTGTCTGAATGAGTGACAATTTGCTGCGGCCTCAGGATGTCCCGCTTTGGAACGCCGCCAAACCGTATCTGGATGTGCGCAACAATGATGAGCACACATTGGTTGCCTATGGGCTGGGCAAAGCACTTCTTGAGCTGATCCCCGAGGCCAATGCAGATGTCGTGCTGCCTGCCATCGTGCTGCATGACGTGGGGTGGAAGCGTATCGACCCTGATCTTTTGCTTCTTGCAATTGGCAAAAATCCGACCCGAAAAGACCTAGTGCGGGACCATGAACTTTTTGGCGTGGACATCGCGAGGGAGATCATGACCGCCCATGGGGTGGAGGCCAGCTTGGCGCAATCCATCCTCACGATCATCGATGGTCATGACACGGTTAAAGAGGCCCGTTCCATCGACGACGCGGTCATGAAAGACGCGGATAAGGGCTGGCGCACGACGCGCCACGGCATGCGCATCATTCAGGGCTGGTACGGATGGGAGCCGCTGGAATATGTCAGCTCCCTCGAAAAAGTGTCCCTGCCCTATATGCTGACCGACCCCGGACGCGCCGTTGCCGCTGCCTTCTTGCACACCGTGCGGGCAGAGGCCCAATTGCACCCCTATCTGGAGCAAGGCGCATGAACACCATTGACCTGAGTGGAAAACGCGCCGTGATTACCGGTGCTGCGGGGGGCTTGGGGCGCGGTTTTGCGACGGCGCTTTGTGAGGCAGGGGCACAGGTCATGGTGGCCGATATCGACGGGAAAGGCGCAGCTGAAACAGCAGATCAGCTGACGCGCGGCGGCGCGCGGGCCTCTTCCTGCGAAGTAGATGTCTCCGACGCGACCAGCTGCAAGCGGTTGGCGGATGCGGTCCAAGAGGCCCTGGGTGGCGTGGATGTCTTGGTCAATAACGCCGCTATCTATGGCGGGTTGACCCGCGCCCCGTTTGAAGAGCTGGACGAGCGGGAATGGGACCGCGTGATGGCGGTGAATGTCAAAGGTGTCTGGCAGGTCAGCCGGGCGCTGAGCCCTTTTATGCGGGCCGGCGCAAGCGGATCGATCATCAACATCGCCTCGGCCACTGTCTTTTCCGGCTCACCCCATTGGATGCATTACGTGGCCTCAAAAGGGGCGGTGATTGCGATGACCCGCGTGATGGCCAAGGAACTTGGCGGTGACAACATCCGGGTCAATGTGATTGCGCCGGGCTTCACCCTGACCGACGCAAGCTGTGATCTCATCGAGAACGCAAAAGACTACGGCGCCAGCCAGGCGGCACTCAAGCGCAATGGCGACCTGGCCGACATTGCCGGAGGTGTGCTCTACCTCGCCTCTGACCTGTCGCGATACACATCCGGGCAAACGCTGGTCATCGACGGCGGCAAAAAATTCATCTGACAACGCTCCGCGCTCAAGTCGCGGCTTAGTCAGAGCTTGAGGTCGCGGCGCGGCAATCTCCGCCACGGCGTCAGCATAAGTTTCAATAAAGGCCGGGGATGCGGCGCGAGTGGCGAAAGGTTCGAACTCAACGCTTTTGAGACCAAGCGCTGTCACGGCCTTGATGGCATCAGCGCAGGGGGTGTCCTGACAGATCAAAACCCGGGCATCGCGCCTGCCTGCCATTCAAGCGACGCGATGGACGAACCATCGCGGCGGGCAAAATCCAGACCGCGCTCGAACTGCGGAAGCAATTCGTGACGATGGGTGATAGCAAGAACTGCAGCACCCGCCGCTGCGGCTTGTTCAAACAACAGATCAAGAATACCCGCCGTGCTGTCAGGGACGAGATTTCGCGTCGCCTCATCCGACAAGATGAGATTGGGCTGCGTCACCACCGCGCGACAGATTGCGACCCGCTGCTGCTCCCCTGGCTGAGGGCTGTGGGGTGGCGTAAAGTTCAAGCGTCACACTGCCGCTGCCAATGAGCCGCTGACACCGCCCCTATCAAGGGCGAATGACAGACCCGCGCTGCATGTCCGCACCACTGGTCAGCCGACAAAGCACATTGCACATCATCGGCCTCCGGCTTAAGCCAGTGACATGCTTGATGATGTGTCTCGGATAAGAAAAAACTGGGCGGTCGCCATTGGTGCGCGCGACATCGTCGGTGGTCTCTTTTACCAAAATCTCTTCCGGATCGCACCGGACACCCGCAGCCTCTTTCCTGACAGCCTTGATGAACAAGGCCGCAAGCTGGTCCAGACGCTCAGCTGGATTCTGGATCATCTGGAAGACCCCGATCAGCTGCTGCCTGCGGCCCAGGGCTTGGCCCGGCGACATGTGGGATATGGGGTCAGTGCCGATCAGTATGATGCGGTCGGAAAAGCGCTGGTGGCCACGCTGAGCGAAGCTTTGGGCGACGCCTTCAGTGACGAGGACGCCGCCGCATGGGCGCGTATCTATGGCGGTCTTTCCAAAGTCATGACCGACGCGGCTTATCCTGAAAACGCCTAGTAAGCGCCACGCCCGGAAAACACGGCGCGCGCTGTCAGGGCCAGCAGGATGAGATCAAGCACCAAGCTTTTGGATCGCATATAAGCCACGTCCATGGCCACCATCCGTTCAAAGCCGATTTCGGCTCTTCCAGACACCTGCCAAACCCCCGTGATCCCGGGCACTGCATGCAACCGCCGCATGGCTGGTGTCGGATATTGCGCGACCTCAGATGGCAATGCAGGCCGCGGACCGACAAGCGACATGTCACCGCGCAACACGTTGATAAGCTGCGGAAGCTCATCGATTGAAAAGCGCCGGATGAAACGCCCGACCGACGTGATCCGAGGGTCCGCGCGCATCTTGAAGCAAATGGCGTCCCTATCGCTGTCTTTGAGAAGCTCTGCGCGCCGCTCTTCCGCGTCAAGATACATCGACCGGAACTTGATCATCTGAAACCTTTGGCCACGGAAGCCGACACGCTCCTGAAGAAAGAACACCGGGCCTCGGCTGGTGGCCTTCACTGCAATCGCAGTCGCCAGAAAGACCGGGGACAGCAACACCAATGCAAGCAGCGCGACGCCCTCATCAAGCAAACGTTTCGAGCCGGGCATGGCCGACCTCGTTTGCGGGCGATTGCGCGCGGCATGAACCATGGCGCGCCCAACGAAAAGCGGGTTGCCGATGACATAGCGGTTGAACATCCGCCGGGGCTCAGCGCCCAGACGCCAAAGCCATTCCAGATTTGCTTGACGCACAAGCTTGGGCGCACGCTGCACCCGGCCCGCCTTGAAATCAAAAAGCGCACCGACCCCGAGGGCAAGCTGTGCGTTCAGCGATCTGCGGTGCCTGTGCAACCAGACATCCTGCAGCGGGACGCCCATGGCCACCATGACGATATCGGCATTGGTCTGATTGATTTCGGCGATCACATCATCAGAGTGGCTGTCGTCAAAAAAGCCATCACGGGTCCCCACGATGCGAAGACCGGGAACTTTCAACGTCAGGTTGCGCGCGGCCTCTTCCGCCACCCCGGGTGCCGCGCCCAACAAAAACAGCGACTTACCCCGGCGCGCCGCTTCCTGGCAGAGCGGCAGGCACAGGTCTGTGCCGTTGAGGTTGTCTTCAAGCCTCTGGCCGCTGAGTTTTGCCGCGAGGCGGATCCCGATCCCGTCTGGCAAAATATGATCCGCAGCGCGCAACGCACGCTTATAAGCGCGGTCTTGCGCGGCAGTGTTGACGCAATGCGCATTCAAAAATGCGACAGTTGTTTTTCCGGGGCTCTCAAAGAGCAGCTGGGCTGCGTTGTTTCTGCTGGTGTTCAACAGCCGCAGTCCAAAGAGTTTAAGCGTGGGCAACATGATTTGATCCTCGTATTTTCGTCGAGGACAATCTGCGGCGGGCTGATCCATGAAAGCGACGTCGCGGAGGGACAGATGCCTGGTCCAGCCGTATGTCAAAATGTCTGAAAGTTTGCATAAAATTTTCGAAAGATTTTAGCTGACTATCCTTTTGCATAGTCGGGCTGTGCGGATGCACTTTTGCTTTCTTTGCCTTTGGTGCGCTATGCGCAGGCGCGAGGAGACCGACAGATGAAGATCGACATTTTTGCGACCGATACCCGAGCGGACCCATCGATACCGCAGGCCTTCGCAGCCTGGCTTGCGTCGCATGAGACGGCCCCCGACTTTGTCGCTTTGCATCAAAGCGTTGCGCATCCAACCATCTCTGCCGAGAACAGCTTGCCCCACTTGCAAAGCATTCACGGCGCAACGTCATGCCTGGGCGTGATGAGCCAGGATGGCCCGTTCATCGCGGATGGTCTGGGCGCATTCGCAATTTGGGACCCGGATGGGGATTACGGAACAGCCTTGCAGCCCCTTGATCGCGACAGCCGCGTCGCTGCCAAGCGCGCCACAGAGGCGGCATTGCAAGCCGCAGATCGCCCAGGTGAAGCGCCGGACGTGATCTGGCTGTCCTGTTCGCCCGGCACCGAGGAGGATATTCTGGCCGGTATCGAAGACGTTGTTGGCGCGAATGTTCCGATCCTTGGCGGCAGTGCCGCCGACAATTCTGTCGCGGGCGATTGGCGGGTGTTTGACGGCAAGACTGCGCATGGCAACGGCGTCATCATATCCGTCATGTTTCCCTCCACGCCGATCAGTTTCGCCTATCACAACGGCTACGCTCCCACCGCGCATCAGGGGGTGGTCACCAAGGCCAAGGGGCGGCAGCTTCAGGAAATCGACGGACAACCGGCGGCCGATATCTACGATGAATGGACAAGGCAGAGCGTCATTCCGGCCAGCGTGGCTGACCGCACGGCCATCCTGTCCGAGAGCACCCTTTCCCCACTGGGCCGCCATCTCGACGATGTCGGTGGCGTGCCTTTCTACCTGCTGTTTCACCCGGCTGGCGTCCTGCCTGACCGCACACTCGAGCTTTTCGCTGACGTAGAGGTCGGGGACACCCTGACGCTGATGCATGGCGCGCCCAGCCAGCTGACGCAAAGGGCCGGCAAGGTCGCGGCCTTGGCCGCGCAATCAGGCGATCTGTTGCCAAAGGACATCGCCGGTGCCCTGATGGTCTATTGCGGCGGCTGTATGCTGGCTGTCCAAGACCGGCTGCAAGAGGTCTCTGATGGGGTCGTTGAGGCTTTGCCGAACGTGCCGTTCATGGGGGTCTACACCTTCGGCGAGCAAGGGATGGTGATGGGTGGCCGCAACAGACATGGCAACCTGATGATTTCCGCCATAGTTTTTGCATCCTGAACCGATAGACTGGTTTTATGACCGGTGATGAGCGCCTTCGCGAAGCCCTGCTCGAACTCGAAGTGTTGCGACGTCGCGAAGCGGAACGCTCGCGCGAGTCGGGCGCAATTCTGTCCGCGCTTGAGGCCATGGCGACAACGTCAGATGCCTCGGCAGGCATCAAGGCGCTCCTGACCTCGATCGAAGGGACATTGGACTGCGATCTTGTGGCGCTTTTTGCCAGCCATGACGACGGTCTGCATATGCGGTTTCCCGAACGCCCGACCTTGAGCAACCTTCGATGGGTGGCACCGGGACTTGTCACCAAAAAGCGGCGCATTGTGGATCTGCGGGATGTGTTTGGTCTGTGGGACACCCCGCCAGAGGCATTGTCTGAGCAGCGCGCCTTGCTGTCAGTCCCGATCATCGATGGTGACCGCCAAATGGTGATTGTCGCTTTCTCATCCAAACGTGCGGCCTTCAGCGCCAGTGACGCCGACCTGCTGCAACGTCTTGCCACCATCGCCTCGCAAGCCATCATCCAGCGCACCCTGGAAGAACAAAGCGCCTTTCTGTCGGCTGTGATTGATGCCTCTCCGGTGTCTGTGGCGATTGCGGACGCGGAAGACGACATGCCGCTGATATATGTGAATGAGGCCTTCACAGCGTTGACAGGGTACGTCCCGGACGAGGTTCTGGGTCAGAATTGCCGCTTTATGTCGGCTGAGACCACCAATTCCGATATCCGCTCGCAGATCCGCGACACGGTTGCTGCGCGCGCAGAAGGGCATTTCGTCCTGCGCAACAAGCGCAAATCCGGTGAGGAATTCTGGAATGAGCTGCGGCTCTTCCCGATCAAGGATGACGCAGGGGTTGCGCGTCAGATCGTCGCCACGCAAACCGACGCGACCCTGAGGATAAATGCGGAAATCGAGCGTGACAACGCCCGGAGACGCCTCGAAGGCGCGCTCAGCGCCACATCGGAGGGGTTTTTGGTTGTCGGCGCCAACGGCACCATTCGCTTCGCGAACACGGTTTTCCAAGACCTGTTCGGATCAGATATTTTTGCGGCAGAGCTGCCTTTGACCGGAGAGGCTATGGCTGGTCTGCTTGAAGAGCCCGGACTGGCCGTCATCCCCTCGCCGCTGCATCATCTTGAGAACCCCGTGAATCGCGAGGTGAAGGCCCGCAACGGAAAGCAGGTTCTGTTGCGGGCGCGACCCATCCAGGGCGGCGGCGTGGTCATCGCCGCCACGGATGTCACGCAGACCCGGGTCAATGAGCGTATCCTGCGGCAGCGCCTTGCCGCGATTGAGATGAGCCAGGACGGGATCGCCATTGGAGACCCCGATGGCCGTGTCCTGCATGCCAATCCAAGCCTCGTCGCCCTTTGGGGTTTAGAGTCGGAGGCCTATGGCCTCGGTCGCAAATGGATCAACTTTTACGGCCCAACCGCGAATGCCCGCTTTCTGTCGCAGCAGGCAGATTACGACGCGACCGGCGTCTGGCGCGATGAGATCACACTGTCAAGCGAGGGCAAAGACCGCGTGCATGACGTTTCGCTCAGCCGCGTGCCAGAGGTTGGGACAGTGCTGATCGTGCGCGACATCACCGACCGGCAGCAAGAAGAGGAAGAACGCAACCGGCTTCGCCAGCAGCTCGACCGGGCAAGCATGCAGGACCATCTCGGGCAGGTGTCCGCCGGGTTGGCGCATGATTTCAACAACCTTTTGTCTGCCATTCTCGGGTCTGCGTCCCTGATTGATATGCTGGATAACGTCCCGGAGCCTGCCAATGACGCCGCCACCCGGATCCGCTCGGCGGCTGAAAAGGCGGCCGGTCTTGTGGATGGCTTTCTGGACTTGGGAATGCGAGAGCGGCAGACCGAACGGATCAACCTCGGAGACGCCATTCTCACCACCGTCGATCTGGCCCGCGCGGGCGCGCCCTCAAATGCACATCTGACGACAACGGTTATTCCTGAACCGGTCTGGGTCTCTGCCAGCCAGACGGATTTGCTGCAGGTCATCATGAACCTGATCGTAAACGGGCTGGATGCTCTTGAGGGACATCAAGGCGAGGTGCAGGTATCATTGACCCAGCCACAGGTGCTTGGGGTGTCGCAGAGCTTTCATGTGGGCACAGTTGCGCCGGGGCAGGCCTATGCCGCCATCCGGGTGCAGGACACCGGCAAAGGCATGGCACCGCAGACCGCCACCAAGATGCTGGAGCCCTACTTTACCACAAAGGGCAACCAGGGCACTGGGCTCGGCCTTGCCATCGTGAAGTCAAAGCTGAACGCCAATGGCTGCCTGATGTCGCTTGAATCGACCGAAGGGGTCGGGACAACCTTCACGATCTACTGGCCCGTTGCAGAGGCCACAGTGCAAACGGAGCCCTTGCAGCAGCACCCACGGTCTGATCGGCGGGGCCTGCCGCTTTTGGTGGTAGATGATCAGCCCGATGTTGCCGCAGCCATTGCGGCGGAGCTGACGCTTGCAGGCTTTGAAGTCGCTGAGACATCGGACCCGGTCTCGGCGCTCGAGACCATTTCAGAAGACCCGGACGCCTGGGGATGCCTGATCACCGATTATGACATGCCGGGGCTGTCCGGTGGCGATCTTGTGGCCCGGCTCGCCCAAGCCGCGCCCGGCCTTCCAGTAATCGTCGTCAGCGCCCTTGCCAAACGCCTGACCGATCCGCGCATCAGGTCCACACAAGCCGTTTTGTCAAAGCCCGTGAATGCAGATAGGCTGGCCGCTGAAATCAAGATCGCGCTGCAGGGCGCTGAACCGGAGACCAAAGATGCGCATATTACTCGCTGACGATCACGAGCTGGTTCGCGACGCGCTGATCGCCTTGCTCGATCAGGAAGCGGATATGTCGCTGACCGCAGCAAATGACTTACCCGACGCGATGGAGCGGCTCGGGGATGGCTTCGATCTGGTCCTGCTGGATTACGACATGCCAGGCATGGACGGTCTGAACGGGCTGGAAAAGATGAAGGCCGCAACCCAGGTGCCGGTCGCCATCCTGTCAGGGTCTGCCAATCGCGATGTTGCCCAGGACGCGCTCGACCGCGGTGCCGCCGGCTTTCTGCCCAAAACGATGGAGTCAAAGACACTGGCACACGCCATCCGCTTCATGGCCGCTGGCGAGATATATGCCCCCATCAAATTTCTCACCACCGCACCCGAGGACACGCTGCCCGAGATCGCAAAGCAGATGACAAAGCGGGAGTTGCAGGTGCTTGAATGCCTGTGCCGCGGCCTGTCAAACAAGGAAATCGCGCGCGAGGTTGAGCTACAGGAGGTCACGGTGAAGCTGCATGTCAAAACGGCCTGCCGCAAACTTGGCGCAAAGAACCGGACACAGGCTGCCATCATGGCGAAAGAAGCCGGTATTTTCTGAAAATCCTATTCAAAAGGATAGCGCGCTATCCGCCCTCACGCGCAAGCTCACCCTTTGCAATGGCGCATTGAAGCGCGTGTCTCTCTAAAACATGGGCCAGGAGGTCTGCCCATGCAGCTCAAATACGTGTTCCAGCCTTGGCGTCTTATCGCCCGCCATCTTCCTGACAGCGCCCGCATCTTTCGCGGCGGTCGTCTGGCCGATTACGGGCGCATGCCGCGCTATATCTTGCTCTTCGGCCTCGCCGCGACTGGCATCTGGATGCCTATTTCGGCCTATATCCGACTGACGGCGCCAAGCTACACGTCGGAGGTATCGTTGATCCTGCCCGGATCAGGGGCGCAGGCGAGCGTCAATCTGGCAGAGCTGGGTCAAGCCTCCTCATCTGCCGCATCGGCATTTTCATCCACACGGGTCAGCCCCACCGAAACCTATAAGCGCCTGCTGGCGGCCAACCGCACGCTCGCAAAGACGGCAGATGTTTTGGACCTGCCGCAAGACGCGCTTGGCGAACCGCGCATCGAACTTGTTGATGAAACCTCGCTCATTCACTTCTCCATGAAGGGAGGGTCGCCAGAAGAGGCACAGGCACGCGCCTCCCACCTGTTGGAGGTCTTTCTGGAAGAGATCGACATCCTCAGACAGGACGAGCTTCGTAATCGCGAGGCCTCCGCCCAGGGCGCAATCGCAGATTATGAGGCAAATGTTGCCGACCTGCGCGACAAGATTGCCGGGCTGCAGGCCGAAAGCGGCTTGGTCTCCTTTGCGCATTATGAGGACCTTGTGGGCGAGCGGGACGCCCTTGAGGTCAAGCTGTCCGATGCCGCCGCCGCCCGCCGGGCACAGGATGCGCAGATGCTGGCTTTGTCGCAAAAGCTGGGCCTGTCGGCAGAGCTTGCCGCCTCCAATCTTCGCCTCCATGCAGATCCCGAGTTTCAGGAACTGGCGCGCACCCTGTCGGAAAGCCGTGCGACGTTGGCCTTGGCCCAAGGGCGCTTTGGGCCACGCCACCCGAAGGTCACAAGCGCGGTGCAAAAGCTGAGCGGCGCTGAGGCACAGCTGCGGGCGCGCAGTGCGATGGTTTTGGGCGGGAAGGTTATCGCCACGCGCAGCGCTCTTGACGTCGCACCTGATCCGGCCCGCGCGGCGTTGCTTGCCGAGCTGGTTGAGTTGGCCAGCCTGTGCGACAGCTTGAAGGCGCATGAGGCGGCCCTGGCAGCGCAGGTCGAGCAGGCAAATGCGCGCATTGCCGGCCTCGCCCCAAAGGCCACGCGCCTTGATGATCTTTCGCGTGACTACCAGGTGGCCGAAACTGTTTTCAGCTCTGCACTGGCCCGCGTAGATACGACAAAAGCGGATGTCTACGCCTCTTACCCGTTGGTGCAGGTCTTGGCGGATGCGTCACAACCAACAGAGCCCACCTCACCCAGGCCGTTGATCGCATTTGCAGCCGGGGTCGCCGCAACCTTGATGATCTTGGTGGGGCTGGTCTTGGCGTGGGTCCGCCGCCCGCTGATTGACAAGCTGCTGACCCGGCCGGTCTCATGACCCTGCCAGAGCGGATCTGCTACAAAACGTTGGTCTGGACATGGGGGCTTTACGCCTTCGGCAGCCTTTACGTGGTTGGACCGGTTCTTGCCTGGGTCCTTGCAGCCTTTGCTGTCCTAGCGCTTTATCTTGGCCCAGCGATGCGGCAAGATCTGCATCCCACCGGGTCAGTCCCACCGATGGTTTGGCTTTGGATCGCAGGCATGTGCGTGATGCTCGTCGCACTTTGGGTCGGTCATGTCAGCTGGGGGCTGGGCCTGAAGGGGACAATCAAATCCAGTATTGGATGGGCCAAAGGCTGGGCATTGCTTGCCCTCTTTCCCTTGGCTGGCGCCGTTCTTCAGATCAGACGTGAGGTGCTGATCAGGGCGCATTGCCGCCTGGCCCTCATCACCCTGATCCTTCTGCCGGTCCTTGCATTGGCCCCCATGATCGGTCTGCCCGAAAGCATCTTCACCTCGCCCTTGAAGGCGGTTGGCGGTCCCGGGCCTGAATATTTCACGGTCTATTTTTACACGCTCGATCCGGCCAGTTGGACGCCACGCTGGCAATTCTACGCGCCGTGGTCTCCGTTTGCGGGGCTTTTGGGTGTGATCATGGTGCTCTTTGCGCTGGAGGAGAAACATCGCGGCTGGCTGATCGTCGGCTGCCTTGCCGGTATCGCAATGATCCTAATGTCGAAATCGCGCATGAGCCTTGTTGCCCTTGTGCTCGCCAGCGTCGGCCCCCGGATGATGCCCCTGCTTCTGAAAGCATGGGCATGGGGCGTCGGGGCCGCAATTGTTGCCTCGCTGGCCGTGCTTTGGACACCGCTTATCGCCGCTATCGGCGGATTTTGGTCCGCCTTCAAAGCGTCGCGCGCCGACAGCACCCGCGTTCGGGAAACTCTGCAACGGATCGCGCAGGAACGCTGGGAGGCCGAAGCCTTCTGGTTTGGCCATGGCAAGGTCGCCAAGGGCACCCACATCGTCGAATATATGCCCATCGGATCGCACCACACATGGTGGGGCTTGCTGTTTGTCAAAGGCCTCGTGGGATTTCTTGCTATGGCCGTTCCTTTTGCAATTCATCTCTGCATCACGTTGCGGGACGCCACGATCCACACGCAAGGCCGCTTACCGCTTGGCGTCATGATCGTGTTTCTGATCCTGTCGATGGGCGAGAACATCGAAATTGAAGCCTACCTGATGTGGCCTGCGCTTTTGCTGCTGGGCATCCACTTGCGGGAGATGGCAGAGCGCAAGCGCCAAAGAGCGCGGCCCATGCCGCCTAAACTCATCGCCAGACTGGTTTGAAAAGGCAGGTCAGGCCTGACCCATATCCGCGAGCAGGTCCCGCCACCCTTGCGAAAACCGCGCCTCCCCCTCACGAACGCGTTCTTTGGCGGCCATTGCGCGATGGACATGCTGCGTTTGGCACAAATCAGTCAATGCCGCGCTCCAGGCTTCTGTGGTGAAGCTCCGCACCGGGATAGCGCCCAATGCGGCGTGGTCCTGCAACCCATCTGCGGTTGAGACGAGCAAGGGACGCCCCGCGGCCATGGCTTCCAGCGCCACCAAGCCGTAGGGCTCTCTGCGTGATGGCATCGCGACCGCATCGACGGAGCGCAATGCCTCAATCGGGTCGGCAACATGGCCATGAAAGACAATCCGTGGGTCCCCGTTCGCAAGGGCCTCCAGCGTCGCGCGCTCCGGCCCATCGCCGTAAATATCCAAGACCACATCGGGCAGAGCTGCACCCAGGAATGCAGGAATAAGCATATCGAACCCTTTTTGAGGGTGAAGACGTCCAATGGCCCCAATCCTGCGGACCACCGCAGCCGGAGGTGCCAATGCGAGAAATGTCTCAAGGGCGATGCAGGACGGGATCAACTTCATTGTCTCTGGCGGTACCCCGACACCCTCCCGCAGCCAGTCAAGTTGGGGGCTGCTTATCGCGACCACCCGATCAAAGAGCGACATTGACAGGCGCAACATCTGCCGAAACCGCGCCTGGTTCGTCACCTCGACCGCTTCGAATGCGGGGCTATAATGGTGCTCGACATGTATGAGCGTCGCGCGCGGGTTGCGCGCGCGCAATGCCATGAAGAACGGCAGGTTTCGCCAAGACAAGACGATATGCGAGACGATCACTTCTGCCGCGACCTTTGGCGGCCGTCTCAGGCCGGCAGGTGTGGTGACAATGTGATGCGTCCCCAGGTCGGCCATCTTGGCCGACGCTTGGATGAAATCCAGCATGCGCATGACACCGCCCGGGCTCGTGTCGTCGATCAGATGACAAAACCGCGTCACGATACACGCGGCCGCATGGCAAGGCTGATCAGCCGCGCGCCGCCAAGCACGGTCGCGGCAGCTGCAATCAACGTGCTCAGGCTCTTGCGCGGCTCATGGAGCAGCGGGTGCAACGACCGCCGGTAGGCTTGCACCTGAAGCCGCAGCGCCGTCGCACCGTCACCAAGGCTGATGGCCCGACGTGCAAGATAGCGCAGTTGATAGGCTTCTGCGGCGGGCAAATGCCGCGCGGCGAAACCCGGCGCTATCAGGCGGACCTTGTCGGCCATGTCACACCATGTCGCGAACTGTCTTTCCAGATTGGCCGAGAGGCCGCTGGATAGGACCCTATAGCGTGTCAGTGGCTCTGCAATGCCGCCGAACTGCCAACGGGTCGTCAACGCGATGCGGACCCAGCACTCGATGTCTTCTGACTGGCGCATCGTTTCATCAAAGAACCAATCCCGTGACTGCCCTGCTGGCCGGTAGGCGATGTCGCGAAGGGTCTCGGCGCGAATAACAGGGGCCGAGCCATTTCCAACCGGGTTGCGCATGAGAATGTGGGCGGCGCTCACATCCTGCGTCCGCGGCCTTTGTATGATCCCCAGGCTTGTGTTGGTCTCGTTGACCAGCAGGGAGGCTGAATAGCTCACACCAATATGCAGGTTCTCGCTGAGGTATGTGACATGCTTTTCCAGCTTTTCAGGCTCCCAAAGATCGTCACCGTCGCAAAAGCCGATCAATTCGCCCCGGGCGGCCAGAATCCCGCCATTGCGCGCCCCCGCAAGGCCGCGATTGATCTGGCGAAACAGGCGGATACGTGGATCCGTCTGCGCTGCGACCCAATCGGCGGTCCCATCCATTGAGCCGTCATCCACAATGATGATTTCAAAATCCTCAAAGGTCTGGGCAAGCAGCGACGCGACCGTCTGCGGCAAGGAGGCCAGGGTATTGTAGGCAGGGACAACGATACTGACATGGGGCATGGCGACGATCTTTATGCAAACAGGATGCGGCGCAGGGCCAGGGGCATGACGGGGGCCATCAGGCATGACAGCAGCGTCAGCGGCCCGCGACGCCCCCCACCCAAAAAGCTCAGCGGTGCCAAGCGCATGCCTGCAAGCGCAAGGCCGCGCGCGGCTTGGGGCCGCGCACTGAGCCGCAAGGCGCGCCTTGCCAGGTAGCGTAAGTGAATGGATTCAGCACGCGCGCGGCTGCGCGGCGTGATCTTCGAACCAGCGCTGCAAACAGCTTCGCGCCAGCCTTGATGCATCTGCGCCAGATTGGCCGACAGCCCGTCGAAGCTGGCACGATACCGCACAAGCAAAGACGCTGTACCGGTCAATATCTTTCCGCCGGCAACAAGCCGGATCAGAAATTCGAGGTCCTCGCTATATTTCATATCGTCCCGCAGGCCCCCGGCCTCAATGAAAGATTGGCGGCGGACGCAGAGGTTGGACAAGGTGCAGACGGGGTTCTCCCCAAGCAGTGCATCCAATGAAATTGGTCCGGGTACGACGCTGGAACAGGTTGTATCCTTGGAGGTACGAGGGTCGAAAAACGAAATCTTGCCGTAGATCGCATCGGACTGCGGCGAATGGGACGCGATCTCTGCGATATGGGCCAGCTTTTCAGGCAACCAGAGGTCATCGGCATCGAGAAAGGCAATCCACTCCCCGCGTGCCATGTAGACGCCTGCGTTGCGCGCAGCGCTCGGCCCGGCATTTTCCTGGCTGATCACGCACAGCCTGTCGTCCATTTCCGCTTCCGCTGTCAGCAGGGCCAAGGTGCCGTCACAAGAGCCGTCATCGACGCAGATCGCCTCCCAATCCTGAAGGGTTTGCGCGCGCAGTGAGGCCAGCGTGGCCCCTAAAGTGGCCTCGGCATTGTAGCAAGCGATGATAACGGAAAAACGTGGCATGATTAGACCTCTAACTGGCGAATGGAACGATAAAGCGGAATGCTGGCCAAGAGTTGGACAGCACAGGATATGGCGAGGTAGCCCCAGGCAATTGCCTCTAGGCCGAACGGGGCGAGGGCATAAGTTGCGCCCAAAAGCGCAATGGTCAGCACAGCGGTGATCGCAAGCTCCGTCAGTGCCCGGTCCTCTGCCCGCAACCATTGCGCGGTGCCCGACCACACCATTGCAGGTATGGCAGCCAGGCAAAGGATCGCGACGACAGGTGCAATATGGGCCAAACCCTCCCCCAGCAGGATCGGAACGTAATAGGGCGCGGCAAAAGCCTGGAGGGCGACCACTGGCGTCGTCACAAGCAGCCCCAGCCCAACCATATTCCCCGTGGCCTTTGCGCGGTTGGTGGCCTCAACAATATTCGGAAAGACCACCCGTGAAAACGCAGTGGAAATCGACGTTGCAAGACCAAGCCCCGCGTTGAATGCAATGAAATAGAGGCCCAGGGCCTCTGCGCCCAAGGTCGCACCAATCACCAGCTTATCGCCTTGCAGGCGCAGCGTTTTGATAATTTCGCTGCCCAGAAGGCAGGCTCCAAAACCAACAAAATCAGACAAGGGAGCCGCGCGTGACGCAGGCAGGCGACGCACCGCATGCAGCTTTCGCATCCCGATCAACCAGACCGGCGCCGTGACAACACGTGGCAGGATCAGCGCAAGCGGTGATGGGAAGACGATTGCGAGCAGTGCGGTCAGAATATTTGCCAGAACAACCTGCCCGCCCGCCACAGTCGCGGTGCCTGTCAGCTTTCCTGCCCGCATCGCTAGCGCACAGTTTACGATCCCGGCCGGCATCACCAGATATTCGAGTGACAGCAAAGCAATCATCATCGGGATAAGCGCCTCGCCGGTCCAAAGCCAGATCCCGGCAGCCAGCATGCATTGAACGGCAACCAGACCGAGACACCAGACCCAGAAAATCCGCCGCGCAGTAAGAATGACACCAGGCAGCGCGGCATCACGCGCTGCGATGATGCGCTGCACCACGCCGGTTTCGGTCAGTGATTTGAGGATGTCGCCTGCGGCAATGGCCGCTGCGGCCAGCCCGATGGCCTCCGCATCCATGACGCGCGCCACAACCAACACCACGGCGATCCGCGATATCTTTTGAAGGATCTCTGACGCGCCATTTGACAGCAGAGACGTCAGGAAATGACGGTGGTCAGACATGGGAGCCTCTTGTTTGGTTGTGCCATGTCTACGCAGGCCCGCGCTCAAAATCCTCTGTCTGGAAGGCGCGCCTTGTGGCGATTTCGCACCTGTGGCTATGCAAAAGGATAGTCTGGCGCCCAATTTGGGGGTGTTTTCTCGCCGCACCGCGCCCGCTACGTTAGCTTGATCAGAAAAAACGAGGCTGGCGCATGCGTTCCGTGGCAATAACACTGGTCATTGCAGCAACTGGTCTGCTGGCGTCCTGCGCCTCGCATCAGATCCCCGAAAACCGGGAGAATGTGGATGCGGGCCAAGCCTATCAAGCGCGCTATCGCGGACCGGATACCGGCGGGGCCGAGGTCACGCGATCATCCTATATAGACGCGCTCAAATGCACCACGGGCAGCAAGCTGTCCGATACGGACAGTATCACCGCCAAGACAGGCGGTCTTTCGGCACACCCGTCTGGCACTCTGAGGGAGGTCCTGTCGGTTGGCGACCTCGTGGAAATATTTATCGAGGAGGATGAAACCCTTTCCGGGTCTTACGTCATCGGCGAAAATGGCCAGATCCGCGTCCCCTTCCTGCGCCCTGTTTCTGCGGCAGGTCGAACGCCCGCAACTGTTGAAGCGGCCATCGGACGCGCGCTGATTGCAGAAGAGCTCTACACGATCGAGCCTCGCGTTTCGGTCATCCTGAAGGACTACGCGGAGGCAACGGTCTTCGTGTCCGGCGCAGTTTTTGAACCACGGCAGGTCATCGTCGGTGGATCAAACGCGCAAACCCGTGACCCGGCGCGGCAACAGGCTTTGGGCGCCGCAACCTCGTCAAGACGGCTTTCAACCGCATTGCGAAACGCAGGCGGTGTGCGCCCCGATGCCGATTTATCGCGCGTCTTTCTGATCCGAAACGGCGCGCGAACCCGGTATGATATCCGCCTCGCAACAAGGGGCGGCCCGTTTCCAGACCCAATTCTCATCGCCGGTGACAGGGTCGAGGTCCCGTCCCGCCAGTGCTTTCAGGACGACCTTGTCGTGCCCAGCTCGGTAACGCCTCCGGGCGTGAAAGTGTTCTTGTCAAATCTGGCCGAAACCGCCCGTTCCAACAGCGCCGCCGCGACACCCGATGCGCGCGAAATGCGGTACGGCACACGGTTTTTGCAGGCTGTGTTTGGGTTGAATTGTGTTGGGGGCTCGAAGCTTACCAATGCCAACAGAAGGGCCGTCCTGTTTTCCCGCAACCCGATCACGGGTGAGTCAGTCGTCATCGACCGCTCGATAGAAGACCTTTTGCGCGACGCGGAACGGGACGAGTTCAACCCCTATATCCTGCCAGAGGACTCAATCGCCTGCTATGACAGCGCAACCGTCAGCCTCCGCAACCTGTTCGCCGCCTTCGGAGTAGCCTC
>CAYLVP010000010.1:0-53751 GCA_964387155.1 uncultured Rhodobacterales bacterium
CTCAAAACCTTAATCCGCCTTCTTCCCATCCAAATGCTTCCGCAGCTTCGAGGGCCCCGCCTTCTTGCGCCCCTTATACGGGTTCGCTTCGGCTTGGGAGCGCATGAACATGCGGATTGGCGTGCCGGGCATGTCGAAGTCTTCGCGCAACCCGTTGACCAGATAGCGGGTGTAGCTGGCGGGCAAGAGGTCGGGGTGGGAGCACATGACGACAAAGCCCGGCGGGCGGGCTTTGGCCTGGGTCATGTAGCGCAGCTTGATGCGTTTACCTTGGGGCGCGGGCGGCGGGTGTTGTTCCAGCATGCCGACGAGCCAGCGATTGAGCTGCGAGGTCGGCACGCGACGGTTCCAGACCTCATGCGCCTCCAGGATCGCTTCGCGCAGACGCTCCAGCCCCCGGCCCGTGAGCGCGGAAACCGTGATGAGCGGTGCGCCTTTCAGCTGAGGTAATAGCCTCCCGAACTGCTCTTTCAAATCGCGCAGCTTCTCTTGTTTGGCGCCCTCAAGGTCCCATTTGTTCACGGCCAGAACCACAGCGCGCCCTTCGCGCTCCGCCAGATCGGCAATCCGCAAATCCTGTTGCTCGAACGGAATATCCACATCCAGCAGCACCACGACGACTTCGGCAAATTTCACCGCGCGCAGCCCGTCAGAGACGCTGAGCTTTTCCAGCTTGTCCTGCACCTTGGCCTTCTTGCGCATCCCCGCCGTGTCAAAAATCCGCGTGGGCACCCCGCCCCAATCGGTCATGACCGAGATCGCGTCGCGGGTGATCCCGGCCTCAGGGCCGGTCAGCAACCGATCCTCCCCGATGATCTTGTTGATCAGCGTGGATTTGCCTGCGTTAGGCCGCCCGACAACAGCGATTTGCAAAGGTTTTGAAGCGCTTGGCGCGATATATTCATGTTCTTCGTCACTGTCTTGTTCGACTGCGACTTCTACCTCGGGCTCGTCAGACACGGCGCTCTCTGCATGCGCCACTATCAGGGGGCGCAGGGCGGCGGCCAGATCGCCCATCCCCTCGCCATGCTCCGCTGACAGGCCAATGGGCGTGCCAAGACCCAGCGCATAGGCCTCCATCATGCCTGCCTCGCCGGCCTTGCCCTCGGCCTTGTTGGCACCAAGGATCACATGGGCGTTCTTCTTGCGCAGAATGTCGGCGAAAATCTCGTCAGCCGGCAGCACCCCGTCGCGCGCATCGACCAGAAACAGGCAGGCATCGGCCATGCCGACCGCGCGCTCCGTCAGCATCCGCATCCGGCCCTGCAGCGACTCGTCAGTGGCCATTTCCAGCCCGGCCGTGTCGATGACGGTGAATTTCAGATCGCCCAGCCGCGCCGCACCCTCGCGTAGGTCGCGCGTCACACCCGGCTGGTCGTCAACCAACGCCAAACGCTTGCCCACCAAACGGTTGAACAGCGTCGATTTGCCCACATTCGGGCGGCCAACAATGGCAAGCGTGAAGGACATCTAACGGGCCTCGGCTAAGGTCAAGCCACGGCTCATACAGCCAATTGCGATCAACGGAAAGCGGCGAGTTGCCCATTGGTGGTGACCACATACATCACCCCGTTCACAATCGCAGGGTTCGACGCAGCGCCGCCGCGGATGGCCGTGGTGCCAACCAGCGCGCCTGTCTCTGGGTCATAGCTGCGGATCAGCCCATCGCTGGACGCCACGACCAAACGACCGCCCGCCAGGACAGGGCCATAATGGGCATAGATCGACTGGCGGCGTTTCACCTTGCGGTTGACAAAATATGGCAGGCGCTCTGCCCATATCCGCTGGCCGGTCTCGCGGTCGAGGCGCAGCAGCTCCCCCTCATCGGACAGCAGGAACACCGAGTCGCCCACCGGCAGCACTGGCGAATAGGCGCCTTCATTGGCGGTCCAGAGCCGCTCCCCGCTGGAGGGTTTGATCGCCACAACCCGGCCCGACGAATTGGCAGCGTAAAGCACCCCGTCGAAAAGCACCGGGTCGCCGCTGATGTCGGAAATGGTCGCATAGGCGCGGCCCTTGCGTTGCCCCGCCACGGAAGAGCCCCATACCCGCAGGCCGGATTTCTTCAATGCAGCAACGAGTTCTCCTGAGCCGAAGGGCATGATCGCGACACGGTTAGCAATCACGGGGCCAGAGCCGCCGATCAACGTCGCCTCGCTGGGCGCGCCAGAGATTTGCCATTGGATGCGCCCGTTCTCGACATCGAGCGCCCAGGCCCGGCTGTCACGGGTGATCACATAGACCTGCCCGTCCGAAACGGTTGGTGAGGACGTCACAGGCGCGTCCAGTTTCTGCCGCCACAAGGTGCGACCGGACGTGGCCTCCAACGCGAACAACTCTCCGAAACCGGTGGTCGCGAAGACGACATTATCCGCAAAGGCGAGCCCGCCGCCTGAGGCGTCGCTGTCCTTGTCGGTGGCCGGCACAAGCTGCCGCGCCCAAAGCGCCGCACCGTCAGAGCCGGTCGCCGAGACGCGGCTTGCCGCATCCATCGTGAAGATGCGGCCGTTTGCGACAACCGGATCGGCAGTGATGCGCCGCTTGCGCCCATGGCCTTCGCCGATATTGACGGTGAAAAGCGGCGCAAGCTGCGCGCCCAATGCCGGGTGCTGCACATTGTGGGTCACGCTCCCGCCGCGATGGGTCCAGGCCGTGTGGTTGATGGTGGGGGGCGCGCTGAAGCTGCGCGTGGCCAAGTCCGCGCCTGGCTGCGCCCCGTCAACGGGCAGCTCGGCCCGAATATCAAACCGCTCCCCCTCAAGGATCAGTTCTTGCTCGGCGCAGGCAACAAGGGCCAAAAGGCTCAAGCCTATCAGGGTTTTGCCAAAACTGGCCTTAAATCCGCTCGTCACTGACCCGCCCCTTTTTCCGACTGACTTACCGGGTCTTCGCGACACTGCGGCGGGTCGTTTGGGCGCATATATGCGCTCAGCCTGCCGCGGGGTCGTCACCCTATCTGTTGTCAGTTATCCGTCTCATCCGCGTTCTGAGCGGAACTATCGCTGATATCCGCGCCCAAGGCCACAATCACCTCAGAGGCGCGGCGTTGCAAGCCCGGCGTGGCCTCTGCGCTTTGGATCAGGGTGCGCAAGAGCTCCAACGCCGCGTCTTGCTGCCCGTCCGCGACCATCAAGAGCGCCTTTTGCTCTTGCGCCAGGATACGAAACGGGCCCGTCACCGCATCAAAGGCCGACATCCGCTCGCTGACATCGGTTTCGGGCGGCAAGGCAAGGGCTGCTTTGAAATTGGCAAGGTCGCGGTAGACGGGATCAACCTCCGCGCTGCCGGCAATGTCGCGCAGCTCGGTCAGCCCGGCCTCGGTGTCGCCCGCTGCAAGCGCCTTGGCGGCCGCAAAATGACCCGCAATCGCGGCCTGCGCGGGGTTTTCAACCACCATACCGTCCAGAACATCGCCTGAAAATTCGGTCTCGACCCGCTCAAGCAGCTGATCCCCGAAGGCCTGCGCGGCCTGGCGGTCTTGCGCCTTGCGCCATTCATTATAGGCCGCACCGCCGACGGCCACGATCACCGCCAGGGCCGCAACCCAGCCCCAGCGCTTCAACGTCGCAAACAGCTTGTCGCGCCGAACTTCTTCGGAGACCTCTTCGATAAAGCTGTCGGTATTGCTCATGAATCCACCTCTTATGCGCCTGATCTGCGGTGCGTCGCGCGGTCTTACCCCGAAGCGACAACCCGGGACAAGAGCCCAGTCCGCCTGCCCGTATTGCGCCCGCAAAGTGCACGCACAGTTGTTGTGGCTTGCTGCACAGCAGCGCGCCAAAGCACTGCTTGCAGTCAACCGCGAGAAAAAGTAATCTGAACCGGTTAGTTTAGCGTAATGCAAAAGAGACAACTTACGGAACTGCTATCCCGCTGCGGCATTGATGCGTCAGAGAAGGGATAGCTGATAGGACATAGAATATGCGGCTTCTTCCGATCGTAATCGCCCTGACGGTGGCCTCTGCGCTTTACATGCTGGTCTTTGAACGCGACCGGCTTCTCTCATTCGCGTCGCGTGGCGAGCCCCCTGCCCCAGTAGAAGAGGTGGAGGAAGAGGTCGCAGACGCCCCCACCCCAGCAGAAGCAGAACAAGCAGCGGATGGAGCCCGCGTCGTCTCCGTCGTTGCGCTGAAATCCACCGCTGCCGAGATTGACAGCGCCGTATTGCTGCGTGGCCGAACCGAGGCTGCACGCGAAATTGACGTGCGCGCCGAGACATCAGGCCTCGTGATATCCGAGCCGCTGCGCAAGGGCGCCTATGTGGAGCAGGGCCAGATCGTGTGCGGCATTGATCCCGGCACCCGGCAAACCGCCCTGGCGGAGGCCGAGGCCCGCGTGCCGGAAGCCGCCGCGCGCATCCCCGAGGCAGAGGGGCGTCTGGCCGAGGCCCGCGCCCGGCTGGAAGAAGCCCGGATCAATGACAATGCCGCGCGCCAGCTGTCTGAGGACGGATTTGCCTCCACCACCCGCGTGGCAGGCACCCGCGCTGCCGTCTCTGCGGCGGAGGCGGCAGTCTCGTCGGCCAAGGCTGGGCTTGAAAGTGCAAGTGCTGGCGTCCGCTCGGCAGAGGCTGCCGTGGCAACCGCCCGCAAGGAAATCGAACGGCTGGACGTCAGGGCCCCCTTCTCCGGCCTTCTCGAAACCGACACGGCCGAGCTGGGGTCGCTGCTGCAACCCGGTGGCATGTGCGCCACGATCATTCAACTTGATCCGATCAAGCTGGTGGGCTTCGTCCCCGAAGCCGAAGTGGGCAAGCTTCAGGTCGGCGCACGGGCAGGCGCGCGGCTTGTGTCGGGCCGCGAAGTGGAAGGTCAGGTGACGTTTCTGTCGCGCTCTTCCGATCCAGAGACGCGGACCTTCCGCGTTGAGGTGCAGGTGCCAAACCCCGAGCTTGCCATCCGGGATGGGCAGACCGCCGAAATCGTAATCGCCTCCGAAGGAAAATCCGCGCATTTGCTGCCGGCCTCCGCGCTGACGCTCAATGATGATGGCGCGCTTGGCGTGCGGCTGGCAATTGGCGACATGGCGCAATTCGCCCCGGTCACGATCCTGCGTGACACGGTGGATGGTGTTTGGGTCGATGGGCTGCCCAAGGCCGCTGATGTGATTGTCGTGGGCCAGGAATATGTGATCGACGATGTCGCCATCGACGTCACCTATCAGGAGGCCAAGGGATGACCGGTATCGTCGACTGGGCCGGGCAACGCGCCCGGATGATCATTGCCTTCATCATCATGTCGGTGGTGATCGGGGCCTTCGCCTATCGCGACCTGCCCAAGGAAGGTGAGCCGGATATCGAGATCCCGATCCTCGTGATCTCCCTCCCCTTCCCGGGCATCTCTGCCGAGGATAGCGAAAAGCTGCTGGTCAAGCCGATGGAGGCCAAGCTGCAGGACCTTGACGGGCTGAAATCCCTGCGCGGCACAGCGTCGGTGAATTACGCCAATATCGTCATGGAATTCGAATTTGGCTGGGACAAGACCCAGATCCTCGCCGATGTCCGTGACAAGATGAACCAGGCGGAGGCAGAGTTTCCCGCAGGCGCTGAGCAATATACGATTGAAGAGGTGAATTTCTCGGAATTCCCGATCCTCATTGTCTCGCTGTCGGGCGATCTGCCAGAGCGTACTTTGTTGCGGGTGACCAAAGACTTGCAGGACGTCCTTGAAGGGCTGCCCCCCGTGCTTGAGGCGGGCATCGCAGGCAACCGCGACGAGATGCTTGAGGTAATCATCGATCCGCTGGCATTGGAGGCCTATAACGTCACCGCCAACGAGCTGATCTCGGTCGTGTCGAACAACAACCTGCTCATTGCCGCAGGCGAGATAGACACGGAACAGGGCGCGTTCTCCGTCAAGATCCCGTCTTCCTTCGACGAGCCGCGCGACGTTTATGACCTGCCCGTCAAGGTCAATGGTGACCGCGTCGTCACGCTGGGCGAGCTGGCCGACATCCGCCTGACATTCGAAGATCGCGAGGGCACCGCGCGGTTTAACGGCGATGACACGGTCGCGTTGCAGGTGGTCAAGCGGAAGGGCTTCAACATCATCGACACCTCCGCGCTGGTTCGCGAGACGGTGGCGCAGGCCCAAACCCGCTGGCCGCAAGAGCTGCAAGAGGCCATCCGCGTTGACGTGACGCTGGACCAGTCAAAGCAGGTCAAAGGCATGGTCCAGCAGCTTGAGGGCTCGGTGCTGACCGCAATTGCGCTGGTGATGATCGTGGTATTGGCCTCGCTTGGCATCCGCTCTGCCCTTTTGGTGGGCTTCGCGATCCCCACCTCCTTCCTGTTGTGCTTCATTCTGTTGGGGCTGATGGGGATTTCGATTTCAAACATCGTGATGTTCGGCCTGATCCTGGCGGTGGGGATGCTGGTGGATGGCGCGATTGTGGTCGTGGAATACGCCGATAAGCGTATCTCCGAAGGCGCGGGCCCGATGGAGGCCTATACCGACGCTGCCAAACGCATGTTCTGGCCGGTCATCTCTTCGACCGCCACGACGCTCTGCGCCTTCTTGCCGATGCTGTTCTGGCCGGGGGTGCCGGGCGAGTTCATGGGCATGCTCCCTGTTACGCTGATCTTCGTGCTGTCAGCCTCGCTGATTGTCGCGCTGATCTATCTGCCGGTGATGGGCGGCGTCTCAGGCCGCATCTCCCGCGCATTGGAAAGTGCCTCCAATGGCATGCGCGCCATCCCGTGGCTGATCCGCATCCCGCTGGCGCTGGGTGCGCTGTTCCTCCTCTTCGTGGCGGCCATGCAGCTGTTGAACCCGAATTACGTATTGCCGCTGAGCGGCCTGCCCGTTTGGGCATCCGTCCTGATCCGTGGGGTGTTTTTCACTTTGTCGGCCATGCTTGCCGCAATCTTGCTGGGCTCTGTTGCGTGGCGCAGGCAAGAGAAGCGGGTCAATGCAGGCTACCGCCGCACCCCCTTTGGCCATTTCACAGCGCTCATCGCCAACAACCCGATCATGCCCTTGGTGGTTATTGCAGGCGTCGTGGGCTTCGTGATCGCGGTCTTCACAACATTCGGGGCCAACAATAACGGCGTCGAATTCTTTGTGGAATCCGAGACCGAGCAGGCAATTGTCTACGTGCAGGCGCGCGGCAACCTCTCCCTCGAAGAGAAAGACGAGATGGTCGCGCAGGTCGAGGCCGCCGCGCTCAGCACGGATGGCATCGTGTCGGTCTTCGCCTTCGCGGGCGGCGGCGGGCTGAACACGAATAACGGAGGGGCTGCCGGCCCGCTTGACACCGTGGGGCAGGTCCAGATCGAGCTGGCCGATTGGGGCACCCGCCCCGATGACACGGTGATCCTTGATGAATTGCAAGCCAAGATGGACGCCATACCCGGCATCCGCACCGAGATTCTCAGCCAGGATCGCGGTCCGGCGCAGGGCAAACCGATTAACCTGCGTCTCAAAGGCGACAATTGGGAAGAACTGCAAGCCGCGACCACCATTGCACGCAGCCATTTTGAGACCGTTCCGGGCCTGATCCAGATCGAAGACACGCTGCCCCTTCCCGGCATCGATTGGCAGATCGATGTCGATGTGGAGGCGGCAGGTCGCTACGGCGCGGATGTGGCCACGGTGGGTGCCATGGTGCAGCTGGTCACGCGCGGTCTGCTGCTCGATACGATGCGCGTCGACAGCTCGGATGAAGAGATCGAAATCCGTGTCCGCCTGCCCGAGGAGGAGCGCGTGCTCTCCACCCTCGACAGCCTAAAGGTCCGCACCCCACAAGGGCTGATCCCGCTGTCCAACTTCACCAGCCGCACACCGGTCAAAAAGCTGGGCCAGATCGACCGGATCGACCAATCGCGCTTCTTTGACGTCAAAGCCGATGTATCGCCGGGGCTGATCAAGCTGGTCGATGGCGAAACCCCCGTCGCAGTGCTGCAGCCGCGCGCCGGTGGCGCGTTGAAGAACGCCGAGGGTGAGACATTCGAGCTGTTGCAGAAAATTGACGAGACCGTCAGCCAGGACGAAATCGCAGAAGGGCTTGCCGATGGCAGCTACAACGTGGCCGTCGTGGACGCCAACGAGCGCATCGCGACCCTGACCGACTGGATCGAGACCGAAAGCCCGCTGCCAGCCTCGGTCAGCTTCGAATGGGCGGGCGATCAGGAAGAACAGGCTGAAAGCCAGGCCTTCCTGTCTTCTGCCTTCCTCGCCGCCTTGGGGCTGATGTTCGTCATCCTGCTGGCGCAGTTCAACAGCTTCTACAACTCGGTGCTGGTGCTTCTGGCGGTGATCCTGTCCACCACCGGCGTGCTGATCGGGATGCTGGTGATGGGGCAAAAATTCTCCATCATCATGACGGGCACGGGCATTGTGGCGCTTGCGGGCATCGTGGTGAACAACAATATCGTGCTGATCGACACCTATCAGGAATATTCCAAATACATGCCCAGGCTAGAGGCGATCATTCGTACCGCCGAGGATCGCATCCGCCCGGTGCTGTTGACCACCATCACCACGATGGCGGGGCTGGCGCCGATGATGTTCGGCTTGTCGCTGGATTTCCTGGGCGGCGGGTATTCCGTCGATAGCCCGACCGCACTTTGGTGGAAACAGCTTGCGACCGCTGTGGTCTTCGGGCTCGGCATCGCCACGGTGCTGACGCTGGTATTCACCCCTGCGCTTCTGGCGCTGCGCGTGTGGATATCGCTGACGGCCTATTCCTCACTGCGGGGGTTGGTCGCGCTGTCCAGCCGCAAATCGCAGTCACGCGCCGACCTGCTGCTGCGCCGCCGCGCGGCCAAAGTGAGCGACCCGGTCCTGCTGTGGTCAGACCCCGAGGATGCCGTGGCGCGAGAAGAGCTTGCCCGCGCGCAAAACTCGCTGGAAGCCGCCAAGCAACAACTGGCGCGCGCCTCCGAGAAGCTGGACAAGCTGGCCCCTGACGGCATCGACCCACAAAAGCCGCTGCGCGCCGCTGAATAGGCGCGCAGCCGCACAATCAGAGGCAAATTCTACCCTTGCGCACGGCCTTGCCACCCGGTGCTTTTGGGCTTGACCATGCGCACCACCCTGTCAAAACCTGCTCGCATGGCCACCGGAACCCTCTCGATTGACCTTGGCGCGCTCGCCGCCAACTGGCGCGCGCTCGACGCGCTGAGCGCGGTTGAAACCGCGGCGGTCGTCAAAGCGGACGGCTACGGGCTGGGGGCCGGCCGTGTGGCAAAAGCACTGGCCGACGCAGGCGCGCGCCAGTTCTTTGTGGCCGTTGCCGAAGAAGGCGCGGCCCTGAGGGCCAGCCTTGGCCCCGCACCCGTCATCAACGTCTTCTCCGGCCATATGAAGGGCGACGCGCAGCTCATCGCGGACCTGAACCTGATCCCGATGCTCAACAGCCCCGAACAGATCGCGCGCCACAAAGCCGCCCTGCCCGACCAGCCGTTCGGGCTGCAGATCGACACGGGCATGAACCGTCTGGGCATCGAGCCCTATGACTGGTCGCCAGAGATGGCCGCTGAAGCCACGCTGGTCATGTCGCATCTCGCCTGCGCGGATGAGCCCGAGCATGCGGCCAATGAGGCGCAGCTGAAAACCTTCCTGTCGATGACCGCCGGGCTGCGCTGTCCCCGGTCGTTGGCGGCCACCGGGGGTACGCTTCTGGGGGCGGAGTATCATTTTGACCTCACCCGCCCCGGGATTGGCCTCTATGGCGGTCTGCCCTTCGAGACCGCGAGGCCCGTTGTCACGCTCGACCTGCCGGTCGTTCAGACCCGCACGCTGCAACCGGGCGAAAGTGCAGGCTATGGCTGCGCCTTCGTCGCTGAGCGGGAAACCCGGATCGCCACAGTCTCGGCCGGCTATGCTGACGGTTTGATCCGCGCGATGGGGGGAAAGGCCCGGCTTTATGCGGAGGGCACGGCCTGCCCACTTGCAGGGCGCGTGTCGATGGACCTGCTGACGGTAGATGTGACCGCGCTGGACCCAGTGCCTGAGAGTTTGCAGATCCTGGGCCCACATCAAACCGTGGACCAGCTTGCCGACGCCGCTGGCACCATTGGCTACGAAATCCTGACCTCACTTGGCCCGCGCTACACCCGGGTCATGGCGTGAGTTGGCTTGCCGCCATCGGGGCGGGGGTTCTGGCCATGCTCGCCGCCATTGGGCGCATTGCGATATTTGCGGGCCAAACCGCCAGCCACATGGCCCGCCCACCTTTCTATTTCCGTGAATTCGCGCAACAGCTGCTGCAGGTGGGCTACTTCTCTTTGCCGGTGGTGGGGCTGACCACGATCTTCACCGGAGGCGCGCTTGCTTTGCAGATCTATGCGGGCGGGGCGCGTTTCAATGCCGAGGCCGTGGTGCCCCAGATTGTCGCCATTGGCATGGTACGCGAGCTCGGCCCCGTGCTGGTCGGGCTGATGATCGCGGCCCGCGTGACGTCATCCATCGCCGCAGAGATCGCGACCATGAAAGTGACCGAGCAGATCGATGCGCTTGTCACCCTTTCCACCCATCCGATGAAATATCTCACCGTGCCACGGGTCCTCGCGGCGCTGATCGTGGTGCCGCTTCTCACCGGCGTCGGAGATATCATCGGCATCCTGGGCGGCTTCCTTCTGGCGACCCAGACCCTTGGCTTCAATGAGGCGGCCTATCTTCAGAACACCGCCGATTTCCTCGAAGCCTCCGATATTGTGTCCTCGCTGGCCAAAGGCGCGGCTTTTGGGGTGATCGCTGCGCTGATGGGCTGCTATTATGGCATGAATTCGGGGCGCGGGGCACAAGGCGTAGGCGCGGCCACCAAGGCCTCGGTACAGGCCGCTGCCATCCTGATCCTGGCCGCCAACTTCATTCTCACAGGGGTGTTCTTCGCCGCATGATCCGCCTCACCGATGTCAAAAAATCCTTCGGCGCGAACCACGTCCTGCGCGGCATCAACCTCCATGTGCCCAAGGGCGAGAGCATGGTGGTGATCGGTGGGTCCGGCACCGGTAAGTCGATCCTGATCAAATCGATCCTCGGGCTGGTCTCGCCGGATGCGGGGGAAATAGAAGTGGACGGCAAAGACGCCACCAAAGGTGACCGCGACGCCTTTCTCGCCCGCTTCGGGATGCTGTTTCAGGGCGGCGCGCTGTTTGACAGTCTGCCCGTCTGGCAAAACGTCTCCTTCCGGCTGATGCGCGGTGCGCTGAAACGCCCGAGGGAGGAGGCCCGCGACATCGCCATCGAAAAACTGCGCCGCGTCGGGCTCAAACCTGACGTCGCGGACCGCCTCCCCGCAGAGCTGTCGGGCGGCATGCAAAAACGCGTGGGGCTCGCCCGCGCCATTGCTGCCGAACCCGAGATCATCTTCTTTGACGAGCCTACCACCGGCCTTGACCCGATCATGTCTGGGGTCATCAACGACCTGATCCGCGAGATTGTGGTGGAGATGGGGGCAACCACGATGACCATCACCCATGACATGTCCAGTGTCCGCACCATCGCGGATAAGGTGGCCATGCTGCATGATGGGGTGATCCAGTGGACCGGCCCTGCCGCGCAAATGGATACCTCGGGCGATCCCTATGTGACCCAATTTGTCAGCGGGTCGGCAGAGGGGCCAATTGAGGCGATACGGTAGCGGTCAAGTCTGTGGAATCACCGATCAGCTGAATTTCACCGAAACCTTTACATATGGTTAACCCATAGCGGCTGGTTGTTTCCCTAACGGAAACAATGGGGGCTTCTTGGCCAAATTTCGCCAGTTTTCTGGTGTTTTCCAACATATTTTGGACAAATTTGCTATTCGCAGGCGGCGATTTTTCGCCTATGTTGACCTCACTGATCGGGTCGAGCCGGGGGGCTAGTGTCGATAAGGGGTGCAAGTGGGCCAGCGGCATATTTGCAGCATAGTGAGGTAGCAGAAGCGGCTGCTACATATTGTTTTACGAGTGCAACGCTGCATTTTATGCCTGCCACGTTCACACATTTTATTCCCCTGGTTCGCACTTTGTCAGGCGCCGGTTTACCAGCAACCAGCATTTGGGCGGTGGATACGGTGAGGGCGGACACAGATAATAAGGACGACGTTAATCAGTCAGTTTGCCTGATTGCATCCAGAGTTGAACGTTTATGTGTACAGGAAGGGCTTGCGTCGCGGCGCGAGCCCTTCTTTATGCCGGAATGATCATCAAACTGCTCAATCTGTCGCTTCTGATAGCCTTTCCGGTGGCCTGGTTCGCACCTTTGCTGAAGGCCGGGCTGCTGCCCTTCTTCAAACTCTCCGAGATATCCGTGCTGTCCGGCCTTGTGTCCCTTTGGGAGAAAGACATCGTCCTGGCGGTCATCGTCACGCTTTTCGCGCTGGTCTCGCCCTATCTCAAGACAATCGGGCTTGCCCTGATCCATTTCGGCAAAGCCTCACCCCGCATGCTCAAGCCGATTGCGCTGCTGGGCAAACTGGCCATGGCCGACATTTTCCTGATTGCCCTCTATATCGTGATTGCCAAAGGCGTGGGCGTCGGACGGCTGGAGGTCGGCTGGGGGCTCTACCTCTTCACCGCCTGCGTGCTGATCTCGCTGGGTTGTTCTTTGATGACAAAGGTCGCCCCTGCGCCAGATCCTGACGAATACAGACCATAATTTCGCCATGCCGCAGGGCTAGCTCTGCCTGCCGACGCCAATGCTCCGCAGAAGCCAAAGGGATGGAGACCCCGAAATGATATTCCCACTCCTCGCCGGGATTGTGATTGCAGCCGCCGTGTTTGCGGCGTTGCTCTGGTCGATCTATCGCGCGGTTCAGACCAACGGCAAAGCGCGGGCGGTCTACGTGATCCTGGCGATCTCAACCCTTTTGGTGGTCACGGCCTTCACCTATGATCTGCTGGGCCTGTTGCTGACCTCGGGCTTCACATGTATTGGGGCTGCACTCTACGCCATGGCGCTGGACCGGGGCTGGAACAAGCTTCTGCCCTTCGTGCAGCTGCTGCTGGGCGGGCTTGCGGCCTGGTCGTCGGTCATCGCGGCGATGCCCTGACGGCGCGCATCGGATCAGGCTTGCCCCGCTTCGCCAACTGGGCCACATAGCTGCCCATGGCCAAGCAACCCAGTTTCACCTGCACATCCTGTGGCGCGACCCATTCCAAATGGTCGGGCCGGTGCGAGGCCTGCGGGGCATGGAATTCGATCATTGAAGAGGTGCCTCTTTCCGCCGGGCCGGGCAAGAAATCCCTGGGCGGCACGCGCGGCAAAACGCTTGAGCTGACTGATCTGTCCACCAAGGACAACCCGCCAAAGCGCACCGTCTCGGGCGTGAGCGAGCTGGACCGCGTGTTGGGTGGCGGGCTGGTCGATGCCTCTGCGATTTTGCTGGGCGGCGATCCGGGCATTGGCAAATCGACGCTTCTGCTGCAGGCCGCTGCGCGGTTTGCGCGCAACGGCATGTCTGTTGTCTATGTTTCGGGCGAGGAGGCCGCGCAGCAAATTCGCATGCGGGCCGCGCGGCTTGGGCTGGAAAGCTCACCCGTCAAACTGGCCGCCGAGACCAATCTGCGCGACATTCTGACCACGCTCGACAAGGAGCGGCCGGAGCTGGTCATCATCGACTCGATCCAAACCATGTGGGCCGATCATGTGGACAGCGCGCCCGGCTCCGTCAGCCAGGTGCGTGCGGCCTGCCACGAGCTGGTCAGCTTCGCCAAGAAGCGCGGCTGCTCGGTGATCATCGTGGGCCACGTCACCAAAGAGGGCGCGATCGCGGGCCCGCGGGTGGTCGAGCATATGGTCGACACCGTGCTTTATTTCGAAGGGGAGCGCGGGCATCAGTTCCGCATCCTGCGTGCGGTCAAAAACCGCTTTGGCCCCGCTGACGAAATCGGCGTGTTCGAGATGACAGGTCGCGGCCTGACCGAGGTGAAGAACCCGTCGGCCCTGTTCCTGTCTGATCGCGACAAGCCCGCGCCTGGATCGGTCGTCTTTTCAGGTATCGAAGGCACAAGGCCCATGCTGACCGAGATACAGGCGCTTGTCGCCCCCTCCCCGCACAGCCAGGCAAGGCGCACGGTCGTGGGGCTTGACGGGCAGCGGCTGGCCACCATTCTGGCGGTGCTGGAAGCGCGCTGCGGTATCCCCTTTGCCGGGCTCGACGTCTATCTGAACGTGGCCGGCGGCATGCGCGTCAGCGAACCCGCTGCCGATTTGGCTGTGGCCTGCGCGCTACTGTCGGCCCGCGAAGACCACGCTTTGCCCGCCGATACGGTGGTTTTTGGTGAAATCAGCCTCTCAGGTGCGCTAAGACCTGTCACGCAGGCCGAAAACCGGTTGAAAGAGGCGTCAAAACTTGGTTTTGCCTCCGCGATCACGCCGGTCCAGAAGAAGCTACCGAAGGTGGACGGTATGAGCCTGCGCGCGACGGATGACCTGGTCACCATCGTCAATGAGGTATTCGGGGCGGAATAGACGCGCCCCTCGGCAAGAAGAGAGACGGCACATGGAAGGTTTCACAATCATCGACGGGGTGGCCGCAGCGGTCATCGTGATCTCGGCGATCCTGGCCTATTCGCGCGGCTTCGTGCGGGAGTGCCTGTCCATTGCGGGCTGGGTGATCGCGGCCATCGTCGCCTTCATATTTGCGCCCCGCGCCGTACCACTGGCCAAGGAAATTCCCTATATCAACACGTTGATCGAGGGCTGCGAGCCCGCAACCATCACCGCATTCGCGCTGGTTTTCGCGGTGGTTCTGGTGATCGTGTCGATCTTTACACCGATCTTCTCGGGCGCCGTGCAACGCTCTGTTCTGGGGGGGCTTGATCAGGGGTTAGGCTTTCTGTTCGGGGTCGCGCGTGGTCTGCTGCTCGTGATCGTGGCGATTGTAATTTATGACCGCGTCGTGGCTGATAATTCCATCCCGATGATCGATGACAGCCGCACGGCCCGTGTCGTGGGCGAGATGTCTGGCCCCATTGACAACGTGGTGCCCAGCGATGCGCCGGGCTGGATCGTCGGCACCTATGAGAAGCTGATCGCCGATTGCCTGGCTGATGGCACCGACACGGATGCCACGCTTCCGACCACTGACGGCTAACCTACCCCGCGCGCCACGCACCGGGCGCCAGCCCGTCCAGCGACCATTGCCCGACACGCACGCGGATCAGCCGCAGTGTCGGATGGCCCACCGCCGCCGTCATCCGCCGCACCTGCCGGTTCTTGCCTTGGGTGATCGTAAGCTGCAGCCAACTGTCCGGCACCGTTTTGCGAAACCGCACAGGCGGGTCGCGTGGCCATAGCCAGTCAGGCTCTGGCACCACGCCGGCCTTTGCGGGTGCGGTTTTGCCGTCTTTCAGCACGACGCCCCTGCGCAGCGCGTCAAGGGCTGCGACGTCTGGCACGCCCTCCACCTGCGCTAGATAGGTCTTGGGCGCCTTGTTCTGGGGATGCGCGATGCGGGCCTGCAGCTTGCCGTCATCGGTCAGCACCAGCAATCCCTCGCTGTCACGGTCGAGCCGCCCTGCCGCGTAAACCCCCGGCACATCAATGAAATCCGACAGGGTCTGACGCACACCGCCCTGCCCGTCGGTGAATTGCGACAGGCAGTTAAAGGGCTTGTTAAACAGGATCACACGCGACATGCGCCACACCTGCCACATCTGACGTTACGGGCGCAATTCACCGTGATCTGTGGGGTGACTTTCGTTGGCCAGTTCCTTATTTCTTGTCACAAAGCTGTCACGCGGAATCGGAGCTGCCATCCATGAGCCATGCGGACCCTTCACCCGGCCAACCCGATTGGTATGCGCACCCTTTTGACCCCGGCGAAGACGGCGACAAGCTCAAGGAAGAATGCGGCATCTTTGGCGTGGTTGGCGTGGCCGATGCGGCCAATTTCGTGGCCCTCGGCTTGCATGCGTTGCAACATCGCGGGCAGGAAGCAGGCGGGATCGTCAGTCATGACCCGGAGGCCGGGTTTCAATCCGCCCGCCGCTTTGGCTATGTGCGCGACAACTTCACCTCCCACAAGGTGATGGAGACGCTGCCCGGCCCTCTGGCCATCGGGCATGTGCGCTATTCCACCGCCGGCTCCAAAGGGCAGACAGCGATCCGCGACGTGCAGCCCTTCTTTGGCGAATTCGCCATGGGCGGGGCTGCGATTGCCCATAATGGCAATATCACCAATGCTGACGCGCTGCGGCGCGAACTGGTCGAGCGTGGCTCGATCTTTCAATCCTCCTCGGACAGCGAATGTATCATCCACCTCATGGCGCGCTCGATGGGGCGAACCATCCCTGACCGCATGGAAGAGGCGTTGCGCAAGGTCGAAGGCGCGTTCTCTGTCGTGGCGATGACGCGGACCAAGCTGATCGGCGTCCGCGACCCGCTGGGCGTCCGCCCGCTGGTGCTGGGCAAGATTGGCGACGGGTGGGCGCTGAGCTCTGAGACCTGCGCGCTCGACATCATCGGGGCGGAGTTCGTCCGCGAAATCGAGCCCGGCGAAATGGTTGTGATCACCAGCAAGGGCGTTGAAAGCCATTTCCCCTTTCGCCCCGCCAAATCGCGTTTCTGCATCTTCGAGCATGTCTATTTCTCCCGCCCCGACAGCATTCTGGGCGGGCGCTCTGTCTATGAGACCCGCGAAAATATCGGGCGAGAGCTGGCAAAGGAAAGCCCGGTCGATGCGGATTTGGTCTGCCCCGTGCCGGACAGCGGCACGCCGGCGGCGATCGGATACTCCCTGCAATCGGGCATTCCTTACGCGATGGGCATCATCCGCAACCAGTATATGGGCCGGACCTTCATCGAGCCGACCGAACAGATCCGCAATATGGGCGTCCGCCTCAAGCTGAACGTCAACCGCGCGCTCATTCAGGGCAAACGGGTGATCCTGGTAGACGATTCCGTGGTGCGCGGGACGACGTCGCGCAAGATCAAAGAGATGATCCTCGATGCCGGTGCCGCCGAGGTCCATTTCCGCATTGCAAGCCCGCCTACCGCTTGGCCCTGCTTTTACGGCGTCGACACCCCGCAGCGCGAAAAGCTATTGGCCGCGACCATGTCCGAAGAAGAGATGCGCGAACATTTGGGCGTCGACAGTATCAAGTTCATCTCGCTCGACGGCCTGTATCGCGCGGTCGGCGAGGCGCAGGGGCGCGACGCGACCAGCCCGCAATATTGCGACGCCTGCTTTTCGGGTGAATATCCCGTGGCACCGTCAGACCAAATTACCAAAGGGTTTGAACTCAAGGCCGCCGAATAGGATTTGCTGCAGCTGCGCCGCGAGGGAAACGCATTGTTTCCGAGCCTCTGCTTGAGGCAGAGCCTTCCATCCGCGACAGTTACAAAAAACAAAAATGTATCGTGGGGATCATTAACATCATGCGCTCAAAGACACTGACCTTGCCTGTGCTCGAGCTGATCCTCTTTGTGCTGATCATCTACGCAGCAGCCCATTAGCGCGCGGCGCGAACGCCAGAACAGGGACAGCAAGATAAAACGCCGCGCCCCGGGATGGGACGCGGCGTTTCTCATGTCATCCGCGCGCAGGCGCGGTGCGCTCAGCCTAGCCCTTGCGGAGCATTTTCAGAGCACCGGCCGCGATCATCGCAGCCAGAAGCGCTTTGACCGCATCCCCCAGAAGGAACGGCGTGGCAAAGCCCGCAAAGACCTTATCCGCGCTCAGCCCTACCCAACCGGCCTCGATCCCGAAAGCATTGGCCACACCAAGCGGCCATGCCAGACCCGGCAGGTAGAGGACGGCTGCGGCGATCAGACTGGCTATCAGCATCGCAACAAAGCCGCGACCGGCGGCCATCCCGGCGATATAGGCCATGGCAACGAAGCCGATCAGAAAGCCAAAGGTTGGCCCGACCATATAGGCGAGCCCTGCACCGCCATTTGCAAATACCGGCAGCCCGGCCGCGCCCTCAGCGAGATAGGCCAGCAAGGTGACCGCGCCAAGACGCGCGCCAAAGGTCAGCCCGACGATCAGGATCGCCAGCGTCTGCAGGGTCATCGGCACCGGAAAGAACGGGATGGAGATCTGCGCCGCAATCGCGATGAAGATCGTGCCAGCGACGACCAGCAACGTTTTCTTCAACAGCGTGTCTGCGCCAAAGGCGGCTTGGGTGAATGTCATGATTGGGCCCTCTCTCTCAATTTGCATCGTTTTCGGCAGTGCAGCATCTAAAGTCAAGCAAGCGAGGCCACGTTTTGCCTCTTGAACTGCGGCTTGACGGGTGGGACACCCACGCCATGGAACAGAAAACTCAGAAAATCGCGATGATCACGGGGGCGTCTCGCGGGCTTGGTGCGGCCTGCGCCGAATATCTCGCGGCCGCAGGATATCACGTCATTGCCCTCGCCCGCACCACCGGCGCGCTGGAAGAGCTGGACGACCGCATCCAGGCCGCGGGCGGTGCCGCCACGCTTGTGCCGGTGGACATCACCAATGACGACGCGATGCGCCAGATTTGCCGCTCCATCTTTGATCGCTGGGGCCATGTGGATCTGCTGGTTCACGCCGCCATCCATGCCCCGCCGCTTTGCCCTGTCAGCCACATGGATGAAAAAGACCTCGACAAGTCGATCGCAGGCAACATCCGCGCGACCTCCCGCCTCATCGCCAATACCGAACCGCTGCTAAAGGCCGCCAAGGGCCAGGCCGTGTTTTTCAACGATCCCGTCAAGGCGCAGCGTTTTCACGCGACCTACGGTCTGACCAAGGCGGCGCAGATGCGGCTTGCACGCAGCTGGCAGGATGAGGCAGGTGCGGCGGGCATCACCGTGCATGTGCTGACACCCGCCCCCATGCCCACGGCCACCCGCGCGCGCTTTTATCCGGGCGAGGATCGCGCCAAGCTGACCCCCTGCGCCGACGAGGCCGCACGGCTTCTGCGCGATCTGATCTGACGAGGGCGCCATGAAAATCCGCGAGTTCGGCGTCGAGCAATGGATGAACGCCTACGAGACAAAATGCGCGCTCAACCTGGCGGAGACCTGCGTTGCCTCGATCACGCTGCAACAGCTTGTCGAGCTGTCCGGCCGCAATACGGATGTGATGGCCGAGATCATGGGCCTCAAAATGACTTATGGTGCCATCGAAGGGGCCGCGCGGCTGCGACAGGCGATTTGCGGCCTCTATAACCAACAGCGCCCAGAGAATATCGTCACCACCCACGGCACAATTGGCGCAAATGCATTGGTTTATAAAACCCTCATCGGCCCGGGCGATCATATGGTGGCGGTGCTGCCAAGCTACCAGCAGCATTATTCGATCCCTGAGAGCTTTGGCGCGGAGGTTTCATATCTGCACCTGCGCGAGGACACCGGATTTCTCCCCGATTTGGAGGAGTTGGCAAGCCTGCTGCGCGCGGACACAAAACTCGTCTCGCTCACCAACCCCAACAACCCGACCGGCGCGCTGATGGGTACCGATATGCTGCAGGCACTGATCGCGCGCGTCCGCCCCACAGGCGCTTATATCTTGAGTGACGAGGTCTATCGCGGGACGGAGCAGGCCAGCGACACGCTGACCCCGGCCATGGCTGACTTCTACGAGAAGGGCATATCCACCGCCGGGATGTCCAAAGCGTTTTCCCTTGCTGGGCTGCGGCTGGGATGGGTCGCCGGGCCGCAAGATGTGATCGCGCAGGTCATGACGCATCGCGACTATGACACGATCAGCATGGGGCAGCTTGACGAGTATTTTGCCACCATCGCGTTGGAGGCCCGCGACGCGCTACTCGCGCGCAGCCGCGACATCACGCGCACCAATCTGGCACTGCTCACCGATTGGGTGGCGGCAGAGCCGCGCATCAGCTTTGTCAAACCGCAAGCTGCCACGATCTGCCTTCTGAAATACGATTTTGACCGGCCCAGCCATGAGCTTTGCGTCGATATCCTGGGCGAGACCGGCGTGCTGCTGACGCCGGGTGCGGCTTTCGATATGGAAGGCTATCTGCGGATCGGGTTTGCCAATGACACCGCAACCCTGCGCGCGGGGCTTGCGGCACTTGGCGGTTATCTGCGGCGCTACGACTAAGCCGGGACGGCCTCCGCATCCTCGGCGATCTGGCGGTGCCAAAGCTGCGCGTAGCGCCCGTCGCGCGCCAGAAGATCATCATGGCGACCACGCTCCACAATGACGCCCTTCTCAAGCACGACAATCTCATCAGCATGGGCAATGGTAGAGAGCCGGTGCGCGATCGTCAGCACGGTGCGGCCCGCGCCAAGCCCCTGCAGGGCCTCCTGAATATCGGCCTCAGTCTCGGTATCAAGCGCCGAGGTCGCCTCGTCCAGCAGCAGGATTGGCGGGTTCTTGAGCAGCGTGCGCGCAATGCCCACGCGCTGCTTCTCGCCGCCTGACAGCTTTAGCCCACGTTCACCCACCGTGGTCTCGTAGCCATCGGGCAAAGACATGATGAAATCGTGGATCTTGGCGTCTTGCGCCGCTTTCTCGATATCCATGCGAGAGGCCTCGGGCCGCCCATAGGCGATATTGTAAAGCACCGTGTCATTGAACAGGACGGTGTCCTGCGGCACGACACCGATCTCCGCATGCAGGCTGTCTTGCGTCACATCGCGCACATCCTGCCCGTCGATCTTCAAGGCACCGCCATTGACGTCATAGAACCGAAAGAGCAGCCGACCGATGGTCGATTTGCCCGAACCCGACGGCCCGACAATCGCAACCGTATGGCCCGCCTCCACCTTCAACGACACGCCCTGCAAGATCGGCCGCGCGGCGTCGTAGCCGAAGAAGACGTCCTGCAGCTCGACCTCACCCTTGCTCACCGCCAGCTTGGCTGCATCAGGCTTGTCCTGCACTTCGGCGGGTTGGCCCAGCAGGTCAAACATCTCTCCCATGTCGACAAGCGCCTGCCGGATCTCGCGATAGACCGTGCCAAGGAAATTCAACGGGGTGACGATCTGGATCATATAGGCGTTCACCATGACAAAATCGCCCACGGTCAGCCTGCCCTCCTGCACACCCATGGCGGCCATCACCATCACGGCAACCAGCCCTCCGGTGATCAGCAGCGACTGCCCAAAATTCAGAAACGCCAGCGAGTAGGAGGTCTTCAGCGCCGCCGCCACGTATTTTTCCATCGCGCTGTCATAGCGTTCGGCCTCGCGGGCCTCCGCGCCGAAATACTTGACCGTCTCGAAATTCAACAGGCTATCAATCGCCTTCTGGTTGGCGTCTGTGTCCTGGTCATTCATCTCCTTGCGCATCTTCACGCGCCATTCGGTGACCGCGAAGGTGAACCAGGTGTAGAGCGCCAGCGTGACAACAACGACCACCAAGTACCAGATATCAAACACAAACGCCAAAATGACGGCGATCATCAACAGCTCAAGGATCAGCGGCCCGATTGAGAACAACAGGAAACGGAGCAGGAACTCGACCCCTTTCACGCCACGCTCGATGATGCGGCTCAGCCCGCCCGTCTTGCGGGTGATATGGTAGCGCATCGAGAGGCGGTGGATATGGGTGAAGGTCTCCAAGGCCAGCATCCTGAGCGCGCGCTGCCCCACCAGCGCAAAGACCACGTCGCGCAGCTGCTGAAAGCCCACATTGATCAGCCGGGACACCCCATACGCCAATGTCAGCCCGATTGCGCCCGCCCCAAGCATCCAGGCGGGCCCAGCCCCTTCGCCCGCAAGCGCATCGGTCGCCGCCCCAAAGAGCGGCGCGGCGAGCACCGCCACAACCTTGGAGAGCAGCAGAAAACCCAGCGCAATGACGACGCGCCGCCGCACCCAGGCTTCATCCTGCGGCCAAAGATAGGGGATGACGCGTTTGACCACCCGCCACCCATCTTTACGCAGTTTCTGGTTGAGGCGAGCGTCGGAGACTTCGGTGACCATGGATGGGAAACTTGTGTTGGGGCGCAATTCTGGGCTGGACGCCTTTATCTAGGCCTCCACACCACAGAAAGCCAGTGACCGGCCCAGATTAACCGCGAGGGTCGAGCTTGGTTAGCCTTCGGGGATTTCAAACACCTGGCCGGGATAGATCAGATCCGGGTCGCGGATCAGGTCGCGGTTGGCCTCATAGACCCGCACATATTCGATCCCTGACCCAAACCGGTCCTCGGCAATGGCCCAAAGGGTGAAGCCTTTCTGCACGGTGACCGCGTTTGGCCGCTGGATTGCCTCTGCAGCGACCGCAGGCGCTTCGCGTTGGAAGGGGGTTTCGATCCGGCTGGTCACCCGGCCATCGGCATCAACCTCGTCGATGCGCAGGCGGTAGACGCCCGCGTCAATCTCAGCCAGCGGCGAGGTCCAGGACCCGTCCGGCGCGATTTGGACCGTCTCGATGGGTCGATCATTCACATAAATCCGCGCAAAGCTGTTCGCAGCCCCCCGCCCGCCAAGCGCCACGTCGCCCGCCTGATCATAGGTGATCGTGTCAATCACGAGGTTGGTGACCACCTCAGGGCTGCCTTCGGTCACAAGCTCGGGTTGCGGCGCGGGTTGCAGCAGTTTCAACCCATCTTCATCGGCCAGCACAATCGCAGGGGCGTCGGTCGTCTCGGGCTTGACCACATCGACGGAGGCGACGGCTTCGGCCGGCGGCTCTGCCTCTGGCTCCGTCTCAACATCCACCGTCCCTGCCTCCGCCTCGACAGTGACGGCGGGCGTGTCGGGTGCTGGGGGCAACGCGGTCTCGGCAAGGGTCTGCACCTGCGTGCTCGGCTGTTGCGGAGCAGGCTCAACTGCGGCGACCTGTTCCCCGGTCGCAGCGTCTGCGATATCAGCTTCCGCTTCCACCACCACGTCTTCGGTGATGTCTGCAGCCGGGTCCACAACTGGCTCCGCAGCTTCAGACGCGGCGGCCAGCTCCGTCTCTTGAGGGGTCTCAACAGGCTCCGCCTCGCGCGTCGGTGCGATCAGAATGGTTCCGCCAGAAGCGATTGTTTCACCCCCGGTGCCTTCGCTTTCTGCCGACAGGCTGCGGGGCTCGGCAGAGGGTGGCAAATCAAACAGCGCGACGAACTTCCCGGCATCATCGGCCACGGCCTCGGCCAGAATCTCGCCATCAGCCAGCAGCCGGACAGAGGCGCCGGGCTCTGCCTTGCCGGCAATCACGGTGTCCCCGGTCGGCTCGACGCGGACCAGATCAAAGCTTGGCGCGACAGGCTCGGCTGGCTCGACGGTGTCAGAAGTGGGCTCTGCCGCGCTCTGCGCGACCTTCTCCGTCTCGACGACGGATGGCTCTTGGACAGGCGCGCTGTCAACAGCAGCGGTATCCACCTCAGGCTCGGAGGTCTCTTCCAGCGCGGTCGCTGCCACCTCGGGGGTGCCTGCGTCTGGCGTCGCCGCGTCGGTCGGGGGCTCTTGTGCGATCTGGTTTTCCACACGGCCCGCCGTGGCCCCAAAGTAGATCACCGCCGCAAGGCCCAACAGACCCAGAAGAAGCAAGATGATGGAGCCCGAAAGCCGTTGCCTAGATGTCTGCGCCATGCGCGATCCCCTATCGTCCCACCGGCCTCACACCGGGTGCCCCCATGCCAATGCAGCTTGCATGGTTGAAGGACAGTAGCAGGCCGATTATCACAAGGCAAAACACCTCTCTTCACGAAGATCGGAGCCGCGATGAACCAGCAACACCCGAAATCGGTTTGCGTCTATTGCGGCTCCCGAATGGGAGCGCGGCCAGCCTATCAAGATGCGGCCAAGGCCGCCGGTGCGGCCATCGCGGCACGGGGCTGGCGGCTGGTCTATGGCGCGGGCGATGTCGGGTTGATGGGGGTTGTGGCCAATGCGGCGCAGGCTGCGGGCGGCGAGGTGTTCGGCGTGATCCCGGCGCATCTTTTTGAGCTTGAGGTTGGCAAGCGCGATTTGTCCACCTTCGTGATCACCGAAACCATGCATGAGCGCAAAAAGGTCATGTATATGAATTCCGACGCGATTGTGGTGCTGCCGGGTGGCGCGGGCTCGCTGGACGAGCTGTTCGAGGTGCTGACCTGGCGCCAGCTGGGGCTGCATGAAAAACCGATCTATCTGCTCAACACCGATGGCTACTGGGCCCCGCTTGCGGGCCTGATCGATCATGTGGTGACGGAAGGCTTCGCCGATGGCTCACTGCGCGACTTCTTCGCGATGGTTGACACGGTGCCTGCCTTGCTGGGCGCGCTGCAAGCCAAGCTGGCATGACCTGCCGCCAGATTTGACCGAACTGTGATGCGGCAAACCGTCCCGGCTCTGCTAACGTAACGTCAGAATCAATCTCCAACAGGGGGCTCCACAATGGATCTAAAAAACTACATCGCAGCGGGCTGTGCCGCGCTGGGGCTTGCGGCCCCTGCCCACGCGGCTGAGGGCGAGCGCGTCCAAATCACCGGGGAAGTTATCGACACATGGTGTTACTTTTCGGGCGTCATGGGCGGGCCGGACGCGGTCACGGGATCGGCACATCACACGTGTGCGCTGTGGTGCTCTGCGGGGGGTATCCCTGTCGGGCTGCTCGGTGAGGATGGCGAGGTGTATATGGTCCTCAAGATTGAGGGCGACGACCAGTCGGCATCGGGCGACACGCAGCTTTTGCTGGCCAGCCACGAGATTGTGGCCGACGGGATGCTGTATAAGCGTGACGGGCTGAATTATCTGGTGGTCGAAAAGGTCGTGCAGGATCTTGGCATCACCAAGCTGAACCACGAAGATTACGGCGTCGTGCCGCCCTTCGCCATTCCAAATCCCGACAAGTAAGGAGCGCCCTCATGAAACGTATAATTTCTCTGCTTGCGATCCTTGCAACGCCGGCCATGGCGCAGGATTTCTCCGAAGGGTCGGAAGCACGGTCATGGAACCTTTATGCCGAAAGCCCCGCCCGCTTTGAGGCCGAAGTGGTCGACATGCTGTGCACAGTCACGGGCGATTGTGCCAATCAATGTGCCACGGGCCGCCAGCTTGGACTGCTGCGCGCCGCCGATGGTGTTCTGGTCTTCCCCAACAAAAACAACCAGACAGGCTTCCAGGGCGCGGCTGTGGATCTGCATGCCTTTTGCGGCAAGACGGTCGAGGTGGACGGGCTGATCATCGAAGATGAGGACATCCCCGGCGCAACCAATATCTATCAGGTCCAGCTGATCCGCGAAGTGGGCGCAGAAGAGTTCACCAAGGCCAACACATGGTCCAAGAACTGGGCCAAGCTGCATCCCGAGGCCAAGGGCAAAGGCCCGTGGTTCCGGCGTGACCCGCGGGTCAATGCGCAGATCGCGGAAAGCGGGTTTCTGGGCCTCGGCCTCAGCCATGAAGAGGCCTACGAGATCACAAGATGATGCGAGACGTTCTATCTGTTCTCGGGGTGGGCCTAGCTCTGGCCCTCCCCGCGCAGGCCGAGACGCCCCTGCCCTTTGATCTGGGCGGGGCCTATCAGCTGACCAACCAATATGGCGAAAGCTACAGCCAGGTGGACCCGCAAGGGCAGCCGCAACTGCTGTTCTTTGGCTATGTGAATTGCCAGGAAATCTGCTCTGCCGTCTTTCCGATGATGGCCGATGTTGTGGCCGCGACCGAGGCCGCCGGGGTCGAGATCACCCCGGTGATGATCACCGTCGACCCGGCGCGGGACACGGTCGAAACGATGGCGCCCAGGCTGGCCGAATTTCACCCCGACTTCATCGGGTTGACCGGCTCTGATGCGGATCTGCAAGTGGCCTATGATGCCTTCTCCATCGAGAAGGAAGAGGTGTTCTTCGACCCCGAACACGGCCCGGTCTACGCCCATGGCAGTTTCGTCTACCTGCTTGACGCCCAAGGCAAATTTCTGACGCTGGTGCCGCCCATTGTCTCGCCCGAGCAGGCGGCTGGCATCATCTCGAAATATGTGAAGGAGGCGGGCTGATGCGCGCGACACTGACACGCCGCGCCGTGCTGGTGGGCGGCGTAGGGGCGCTTGCCGGTGCGGGGTTTGTGGCAGGCGGCGGGCAGAACCTGTTCTACAGTCTGATCACCGAGGCCTCCGCCGCCGAAGCCCTGGACCCGCCAACGGCCCATAAGCTGGCCGGTGACGGCAAAATCGTCCTTGTCGATATCCGCAGACCCGATGAATGGGCCTCCACCGGATCGGGCGAGCATGCCGTGCGCCTTGACCTGCGGCGCGATGATTTCATTGCCGAGCTTGACAAGCTGCTGGGCGGCGACCGCACGGCCCCGCTGGCCTTGATCTGCGCGCGCGGCGTACGCTCTGCGCGCGAGAATAACAAGCTGATCGCGGCGGGCTTCACCAATGTGATCGACGTGCCCGAAGGCATGCTTGGCAACGCCAAGGGGCCGGGCTGGATCAAGCGCGGTCTGCCGCTCAACAGGTCTTCATGAAATATCTTATCGCTGCTGTTTTGAGCCTCGGGGCGGCTCCCGCCTTCGCGGGATGTGCCGATCTGGAAGAGACCTGCAAGACGTCGCTGGGCGAGTACCACATCGCCCTGCCTGACGGGGTCGAGGCCCCGCCTGCCCTGATTTTTCTGCATGGCGCAGGCGGCTCCGGCAAGATGGCCACCGGCATGCGTGCCGCACTTGAACGGGGCTACGCACTGATCGGGCCGCAGGGGGTCAAGCGCCCCGGCTCCCGCTTTGGATCAAGCTGGTCCTTCCACCCGGAACGCACCGAGGTGCGCGACGAGCTCGCATTCATCCGCGAGGTGATTGCCGATGCGGCCGAAACCCACGGGATTGATCGGGACCGGATCCTGTTGGGCGGCTTTTCGATTGGCGGGTCTATGACCAGCTATCTCGCCTGCGAAGACCCCGGCCTTGCCGCAGCCTTTGCCCCTGTCGGCGGCAGCTTCTGGCGGCCCCACCCCGCCCTTGATGCCTGCGCCGGGCCGGTGCAGCTTTTTCACACCCATGGCTGGCGCGACACCACCGTGCCCCTGGAAGGCCGGGTGCTGGGCAATGGCACGATTGCGCAGGGCGACGTGTTCTACGCCATGCAGGTCTGGCGCGAAACCAATGGCTGCGACAATTTCCGCGCGACGGATTTCGAGACCGACGGTAGTTTCTGGCGGCGAAGCTGGCAGAGCTGCGACGCAGGAGCGCTGGAATTCGTCCTCTTTCCCGGGGCGCATGGCGTACCGCGCGGTTGGAGCGACATGGCGCTCGACTGGTTTGAGGGGCTTGCGCCGGAATAGGGCTGCGGCCTTGCCAAGACACCGCTCAGCGTGTCTTGCGCCCACCCCGCTCGCACCCCGCGTTTCTGCGGTTGCCAATGCGCGCCAACCCACCAAAGATGCGTTTCAAACGACGGCATCACGGTAGGGAGACGTTTCGATATGGAGAAAAAGGTTGCGGTCATCACCGGTGCGGCACGCGGCATTGGCCTTGCCACAGCGCGCCTGATGGTCAGCCAGGGCACACGCGTTGCCATGGTCGACCGTGATGCGGATGAGCTGGCCAAGGTTGCAGGCGATCTGGGCCATGGGCTTGCCTATGACATCTCTGATCCCGAACAGGTGACCCGCATGATCGAGGAGACCTTGCACGAGTTCGGCCGCATCGACACGCTGGTGAACAACGCAGGCGTCGCCGATTTTGGCCCTATCGAAGAGACCAGTTTCGAACGTTGGCGCCGGGTGATGGCGACCAATCTAGACGGGGTGTTTCTATGCTCGCAGGCGGCCACGCCCGCGCTGCGGGAGACCAAGGGCGCGATCGTCAACATCGCCTCCATTTCCGGGTTGCGGGCCTCGACCCTGCGCGTGGCTTATGGCACTTCGAAAGCCGCCGTCATGCATTTGACCCAACAACAGGCCAGCGAGCTTGGGGAATATGGTATGAGGGTCAACTGTGTCTGCCCCGGGCCGGTGCGCACCAAGCTTGCAATGGCGGTACACACGCAAGAGATCGTCGACGCCTACCATGACGCGATCCCCCTCAACCGCTACGGGTCCGAGGATGAGATCGCTCAGGTGATCGCCTTTCTGGCTTCTGACGCGGCCAGCTATGTGACAGGGCAGATCATCGCCGCGGACGGTGGGTTTGAATGTACCGGGATTGGGCTGCCTGCGTTACGTCAGTAAGCTCGCGACCCAGGCGAAGACTCACTCCGCCGCGATCCGGTCAGCTTCCAGCACCTCACGCAGCTGGCGGCGTTCGCGCTTGGCGGCGCGGATGATGGCGGGCGCGTTGAACACCTCTGCCGTGCCCATCTGGCGCGCGGTCCAGCGATGGGCGGTCAGCTTGACGCCAGAGAGCGTCGACAGCGGCACAGCGCCCAGCAGGCTGACCGCGATAGGTGCCAGCCAGACGGTGATGAACCCTTCCCACATGCCAAAGACCAAAGCGGCCCCCATCAAGGTCTCGAGCGCGTGGAATTTTGTGACGGTCCAAAGCCCGTAGCGCCCGCCGTCACGGGCCTGCGGCACCCATTTCTCTGTGATGCCAATATAGGTACGAACCACGGCAAGGGTTTGCTGCACCATCAAGATCGGCGCATATAGGATCGAGACGACAATCTCTGTCACGAAGCTGAAGGCGAATTGCACCGGGCCGCCCAGATCGCGCAGGCTGAACCCGGTCCGTCCGATGGCCGTGGCCCCCAGGAATTTGGGCGCAAGCAACATGCCATACATGAACAGCAGGATGAAGACATTGTTCACATGGCTTATTTCGGGCCATGAGACTTGCGGGTTCTCGCCCGTGAAATAGCGGATCACGTTCTGCTCGGCGCTGACGCCCATCACGGCCCAAACGGCCAGAAGCGCGAACCAGGCAGGCGACAGCAGATAGCTCATCGCGCCGTGGAAAAGATGAAACCGCGTGACCGAGTGAAACCCTTTGGAGCCCAGGATATTGAGGTGCTGCAGATTGCCCTGGCACCAGCGCCGATCCCGGCGCACGTAGTCAATGAGGTTGGCGGGCACCTCTTCATAGCTGCCCTTGATGCGCGGCAGGAAGCGCACCGCCCAGCCCGCGCGGCGCAGCAGGCCCGCTTCGACAAAGTCGTGGCTGAGGATCAGCGCGCCTTTTGATCGGAACGTATCAAGCTTGGGCAGCCCCGCTGAGGCCGCAAAAGCAGCCGTGCGGATAATCGCATTATGGCCCCAGTAATTGCCTTCCCGATCCGACCATTTCGCAAGCCCTTCAGCCAGAACTGCGCCATAAACTGTGTTCGAAAACTGCTGCACCCGGCCAAAGAGCGTGTCAGCCCCGAACAGCTGCGGCACGGATTGAATAAGTCCTGCCGAGGGGTCCGCCGACATCTCATCTGTCAGCGCGATGATGGCGTCAGCGCTCATCAGGCTATCGGCATCCAGCACCAGCATGGCGGCGTATCCGCCGCCCCAACGCTCCACCCAATCGGCCAGGTTGCCGACCTTGCGGTCGATATTGTCGGGTCGCCTGCGGTAGTGCAGCTGCAGGTCATTGCCCAACCGCGCCTTGAGGCTGGCAAAGGCGCGCAGCTCGGCTTCGGCAATCGCCTCGTCGCGCGTGTCAGACAGGATGAACAGCGTATAGTCATGGATATGGGCGCGGCGCGATAGCTGGCCAAGCATGGCCGCCGCGTTGCCAAAAACATCGACCGGGTTCTCATTATAGACCGGCACCAGCAGCGCAGTCTTCAACGGCTCGGGCACGATGCCGGCTTGCGGGCGGGCCCGCAGCAAATTCAAAATGCCCACCGTCACTGTGGAGACAGACAGCGATATCCAGAAAAACGTGATGGCCACCAAAGCGATCAAACCGGTCTCGAACCAATCAAGGCCATCCATCGCGAAAAAGTCGGTGAAGACGGCAATCAGCCCCGCCGTGGTCAGGACTGCGGGCAAAAATGTCGCCAGCCGCCAGAAGGAGGTCCCCGAGCCGGAGGCAAAATCCGGGGCTTGCCCGTCGCGATAGGCCGCGCCCAAATCCTGCTTTGGATGGGCCAGCGGCTGCTCGCGCGGCATCAGCGTCGTCACGCTGTCCACCTGTAAAGCCATACTTCGGTCAATGACGCCCCGTCTTTTACCAATTGCACCCTCAGCTCTGCCTGACGCGCCTTGCCAGGATCAAATTTGAACGCAAGCCGCAAGCCCCCGGTTCCCGGGTTGCGTTGCAGCACCCCATCCGAGACAGTCCCGCGATTGGACGAAATGAAGCGGGTGATCTCGTCCAGCGCCTCTTTGTCACCAAATGCGGGGTGGTCTGCGAAATCAACGGTGATGATCTGATAGGGCACGCGCTTGTCGTAGCCTTTGCCCACCCGCGTGTTGAGCACCTCGGCCACGTCACGCGGGCGCGGCGGCTCTCCGCCCCAGGCCATTTTATAGGCGAACTGATGTTCGGTGCCAGGTTGCAGCGGTTCGCGCGGACGCCAATAGGCCACGATATTGTCGTATATTTCCTTATCCGCCGGGATTTCGACCAGCGTGACAGAGCCCTTGCCCCAATCCGCCGCAGGTGTAATCCAAAGCGAGGGGCGGTTGTGGTAATGCGCCTCCAGATCGGCGTAGTCCTCGACCTCGCGGGCGCGTTGCATCAGACCAAAGCCGCGCGGCCCGTCATCCACAAAGCTGGAGATTTCAAGCTCGCGCGGGTTGGCAAGCGGACGCCACAACAGCTCCCCCGCTCCGTTCCAGACCATCAACCCCTCACTGTCATGCACAGCAGAGCGGAAGTCGTCAAACCGCGTCCGGTTGGTTTCATCAAAAAGGAACATCGACGTCAGCGGCGCCACGCCCACATGCGCCAGCTCGACGCGGGGGAAGAGCGTGCAATCGACGCTCATCGCGGCTGGCAGACCGGGCGTGATCTCAAACGTATAGGCCCCGGTGACTGACGGGCTGTTCAGCAGCGCATGCACCTTGGTCATCCGCGCACCGGGCTCTGCTGCTTCCACATAGAAATGGGTGAACTCAGGGAATTCCTCGCCGCCCGCATCGCCAGTATTCAGCGCCAGCCCCCGCGCCGACAGCCCGTAATTCTGGCCCGTGCCGATGGCCCGAAAATAGCTCGCGCCTTGAAATACGAGGAACTCCTCGAAGATCTCGGGCGTCTTCAACTCGGCGCGCAGGCGGAACCCTGAATAGCCCATTGTGTCGTCAATGGGCAGGTCGGGAAACTTGTCGGTCTTGTCAAAGAGCGAGATATCAAAGGCCAGCGTGCGCGCCATGCCGCCCTCAATTACATTGATCTCAACCGGCCGCGGAAAATAAAGACCCGGATGGAAGAAATCGACGTGGAAAGGCCGCTTCGTATCTGTCCAGAGCCCTTTGTGGGAGTTGAACCAGATCGATTTATACTGGTCATAGGTCAGGTCGCGCCAGGGTTTGGGCACATCCGCCATAGGCTGGTAAGGCTCGGCCGCCATGGCCCGGGCTTTGTCCAGCAACCAGGCACGCGAAAAGGCTTGCGGCTCACCCTTGAACATGGGCAGCGCATCCGCGCGGCTGCCCAAAGCGGCAGCGCCCATCATGGCAAGAAACGCGCGGCGCGACAGGCTCATGCGGGCCTCGCTTTCGGGCTGGTCTTCCAGGGTTGCTTTTTGATGTAGCCCACGAAATAGGCGACCCCGATCAGCGCCGCGCAGCCGATCAGATTGCCGATGGTCACGCTGAATGTCGTGCGCCCGATCTGGTCATAGGCAAAGCCCAGCACCCGCGCAAAAACCATCGAGAAGACGAAGACCGCCAGCGATTGCTGGCCGACCTTCATGATCACGCTCACCAACCCGTCCCATGCGCGCGCGGCAAGCCCCCGGCCTGTCGCGATCAGGCGGTGCCCGCCCACGCCCGCAGCCACCCAGGCCAGATAGGCCAGCGCCAGAAAATGAATGTAGCGCAGGATGCCGAAGTCGGATTTGGTGATCCAGGCCTTGTTGGCCACGCGCCATTCAATGACCGGATTGCCCTCGAAGGCCAGACCGAACCACTCGCGGCTCACGGCACGTACCCCGATATTCGACAGCGGAATATTGGCCAGCACGATCAGCGCAGCCAGGGCAATCAACCACAGCTTGACGGGAGGGGCCGGGATCCAGCCCCGCATGAAGGCAAAGCCGGTAAAGAAAACCAGCTGCCAGCCAAACGGGTTGAAAAACCATTCACGGCCGGACCACGGCTCTGCCGGGAAGTTGATCGCAAGATGCCCGGCCCCCAGCATGTCCAGAATTGTGCCTTGCGCAAACAGCCAGACCGTCGCGATCACGGCAAACATGAGGTAGATGTTCACCCGGCTCAGCGCCATGACGACGGGCATCATGACAAGGATGACCATATACATCGGCAGGATGTCGAAATAATTGGGCACGTAGGTCAGCGTGAAGATGCCAACCATCTGATCGGCGGTGGTCGAGACAAGCTCCCCCGCGCGGGTCACCCCGTCAAAGAAGGGGATGAGGTTCAGCGTGCCGATATAGCGTTTTTCAAAGATGCCAAAGCTGTCCCAAAAGGCCAGCATCATCGCGATGAAAAAGAACATCCCGATATGGGCCCAGTAGACCTGCCAAACGCGGTAAACCACGCGGGCCGTGCCAAGCCTCCATCCGGCGCGATCATAGGTGCGCCCGAAGGCGATGGCCGAGGCCATGCCGGAGCAGAAGACGAATATCTCTGTCGCGTCTGAAAACCCCCAGCGCGCGGGGATCCAGCTGGTGAAGAAATTTCCGGGCGTATGGGCAAACAGGATGATGAACATCGCGATGCCCCGATAGAAATCAAGGCGCGGGTCGCGCGTCGTCACCCCGGATGTGCCAGAGGCACTGGCGGAGACAGCCATAGCCTCGCGCCCGGCGCGTCTGTAGTCAGGGGGTGTGACAGCCATACTCATCCCGGCAGCGATTTAACCTGCTTATTCCGCAGGCACGCGGCCCGCGCAACCCGCTGCATCGCGGCCATCGTGAATCAAGGACATACGCGCGGCGGCGTAGCCGTCCTCTTTGCCCGCACGTTTTGCGGTCCGCTCTTTCAAGATGGCTTCAGCCTCGTCGAGGAAGCCGGCCCGGATGCCGCTATCAATTGTCAGACGCTCAAACACGTCGCGCTGCGCATGGCTGCCACCGGCCAGTTGCATGGTGTGGCGCGCACGGGAGAGGTTCAGGAACGCGGTTTTGAAATCCGCCTCGCCAAAAGCCTCGAGCCCCGCCGCAGCCGACAGGCCCGGCACTTCCATCATCTGGTCCATCTCGCGCGTCTTGTTCTTCGCGTCGCGGTGCATCCGGCCCATCAGCATGCGGATCGCGTCCTTGCGTTCCCCGCCAATCAGCGCAAGCAGGTAATGAAGGTCGGCAAAGATCAGCGAGCCGTCCTCGGTGCGCCCGGCAGAGATATCTGCCAGCTCTTCCCAGCGGTCGCCCACATCATAGCCGTCGAGCTCTAGGCGGCTGAGCAGCGAGGACGCATTCGAGATGTCGCGGTAATCGTCGGTCTTGTCCTGGCGGATCTCGGTGTCATACAGCGCAAGCACCGTGTCGGCCTCGCCCAGGTCGAGATGCATCAGCGCCTTATGCCACCAAACGTGATAGCGGAAATTGTTGCAATGTGCCCAGGCTTGCTCCCGTCCGGTCAGCCATTTGATGCCGCCTGACGCATTGCCGGTCATGTCATAGACATGGGCGACAGCATGCAGCCCCCACGCATCATCGGGCGAGATCGCAAGACCCATCCGCCCCACGGTTTCAGCCCGGCCATATTCGCCGGTCTCTTCCAAGGTGAACGCGTGGCAGCCCATCATGTAGCCCCGGCCCGCGTGATCGGGGCCATAGGCGTGCATGACTCTTTCGATGGAGGCGCGCATGCCAACCCCGTCCCCCAGCACAAAGCGGATGGCGTGGCTGAGCTTCATCGCCAGCGTGTCGCCGGGATGGACTTTCAAAACATCCTCTAGATGTTCAATTGCACCGGACGGCTTGCCGTACAAAAACGCCTTCAGCGCAGAAATGAAGGACTGTTCGCGCGGCGTCACGGGTGCGGCCATCGCGGAGGCCTCGGCCAGCCCCAGCGCTTCGCGCGCGGTTTCGGTCAGCTCAGCACGGCCCAGCAACAGGTAGAACATGCCCTTCACGGCATGCCCCAGCGCAAAATCGGGTTCAGCTTCGAGCGTGGCAACCAAATGCGTAGGGGTGGACGCCCCATGGGCCATGAAAGCCAACAAGGTCTGATCCCAGCTCTCGCCCGCCGCACGGGTTTTGAGTGTCGTGTCCTGCCCAAAGACGTCCTGGTACATAAGTCTTCCGATTCTGATAACTGAGGCGCTGCGCCTATCCTCTTGCTTACCGACTGATATGTGGCCGGGTAAACGGCGCGCACAGCCCAATAACGGACATGTGAGCCCTATTACGCCATCCGTGAACATCCCAGCAGATTTTCGCTCCAAAACAGGCAGATAAACGCCAGTGCAAGGGGAAAGTTGCAGCGCTTTGCCTCAGTTTTCAGCGATCCGCTTCATATCGCCGCATGATCTGCTCTGCCACCCTGTCAGCCCATGCCGCATAGACCTTTGGGCCCGGGTGAAACCCGTCTTCCGACATCAGCCCCCGCAAGGGCAGATCAGCGGGGATGTGAAAACAGTTGGGCCTGCTGGCCGCCAGCTCCTGCAGGCCCGCATCGTAGCGCAGGCCCTGCCGCCCCAACACCCAGCGCAGCACCGGCGGCAAAAGGGGAAAATCCGCGATCCGCGGCACGCCCGAGACATAGATCTGGCGCACCCCGAACTTGGAGGTCAGCAGGTCCCACATCAGCTCAGTATCTTCCAGCCAGTTTTCACGTGACGCCCGCCGCGTGATATCATTCACCCCCAAAGCCGTGACCGCCACATCATATCGCGCAGCCGGTATCTTCACGAGCCGCTTGAACATCGCGCTTGTGGTCCGCCCCGTCTCACCATCAAGCACCCAATCCACCGTGTAATGCGGCTTGAGCCGGTCCAGCAGCTGCCCCGTCAGCGCCGCGTCCTGATGGTCAGTGCCCACACCAGCGGCCGAGCTGTCCCCCACCACCAAAAGCCGCAAGGCCGGCCCCTGCCCGACCCTGCCCTGTCGTGGCCCCGGCGGTTCTGGCAGGGTCAGCGCTCTGCGCCTCAGCCAGGCCCCTTGCGCCAACAAATAGGGAAAGAGGACGAATTTGACGGCTATTTCTGGGTGAAATCGCGCGTGAAGGCGGGGATTGAAGCGAGACAGGGACATAAGAACAGGGGGCGGTCGGGGCGTAACATGTGCGAAGTTTACGCGCCTAGCATCCGGTCTGTCACCCCGCGAAACCGGGCCGCCCAGCCGCAACCGGCGCTAATCCGCCTCTGGCGGGGTCAGCCGGGCCAGCACCGCGTCTGTGTCCTGCCCCATCCGGGGCGGGGCGTGGCGATAGCTAACGGGCGTTTTTGACAGCTTCAGCGGGTTGCCGATGAGGCTGACATGGCCTTTATCGACATCATCGCGCGCCATCTCGATCTTCATCTCACGTGCCGCCACCTGATCAGTGGCAAAAACCTGCTCTAGCGTATTCACGGGGCCGACCGGCACTTTGCGCGCCTCCAGCCCCTCGATGACGTCGGCCATGGTGCGCGTGGCAAGCTCCGCCTCATATTCAGCAATCAGAGTCTCGCGGTTGGTCACCCGATTGGCGTTGATGGCATTGCCGCCCTCAGCCAGGTCGGGGCGGCCTAGATATTCGCAGAACCGGGCATATTGGCTGTCATTGCCCACGGCCACCAGCACATGCCCGTCTGAGGTCTTGAATGTCTGATAGGGCACAATGGTGGCATGCTCATTGCCACGGCGCGGGCGCGGCTTGCCGGTGGTCAGATGCGCGACACCTTCATTGATAAGCCAGCTGATCTGCGTGTCCACGAGGGCCACGTCAATATGCTGCCCTTCCCCGGTCTCGTCACGATGCCGCAGGGCAGACAGGATGCCAATGGTCGCATAGAGCCCGCAGACCACATCCGCGATGCCCACGGCGACCTTCATCGGTTGGCCATCCGGCTCCCCCGTCAAGGACATGATCCCGCCAAAGCCCTGCGCCATCAGGTCATAGCCCGGCTTGTCACGGTTCGGTCCTGTCTGCCCATAGCCCGAGATCGAGCAATAGATCAGCCCCGGATGGGCTGTCAGCATCGCGGCATGGTCGAGCCCGTATTTTTTCAGCCCCCCCGGTTTGAAATTCTCGATGATCACATCGGCCTGCGCCGCCAGAGCCTGCACGGTGCGCTGCCCGGCCTCGGTCGCGATATCGACCGCCACCGATAGCTTGTTGCGGTTTGCGCACATGAAATAGGCGCTGAGATCGGTCTGCTCCCCTTGGGCACCGGCCACAAAGGGCGGGCCCCAGCCGCGCGTGTCGTCGCCGCCGGTCTTGGGGTTTTCGATCTTGATGACCTCTGCCCCCAGATCGCCCAGAAGCTGCGTGCAGGTCGGCCCCGCCAAAATGCGGGAGAGGTCGAGAATCCGCAGACCGTCCAATGCGCCTTTCGGGATCATCTAGATACGCCCATCATAACCCTTGCGGTCGATCACCGCCGCAATCACCGTGAATGTGTCGGCCTGCTGTGCCGCCGTCAACGCATGGCGCAGCTCGTCCCGGTTTGTGACGGTCGCCCCATGCCCGCCAAAGGCCTCACCTATGGCCTCGAAATCATGCCGCCCAAAATCAACGCCCCGGTTGGCCATCTGCCGCTGGCGCTGCTTCAGCTCGATCAGCGCCAGCGAGGCGTCAACGAAGACCACAAAAATTGTGTTATGCCCATGCTCCGCCGCAGTGCTCAGCTCGCCTGCCACCATCAAGAACCCCGCATCGCCCGAGAAGCTGACCACCATGCGTGCAGGGTCCGCATATTTCGCCCCCATGGCCAGAGGCACGGCGCAGCCCATAGTGCAAAGCGCCGAGGATTGCAGCAGCCCCTTGGGGTGATAGCAGCGCCACATCTGGCTCAGCAAAATCCGGTGCGCGCCGGAATCTGCCGTGGCAATCGTGTCATCGGGCAGGCATCTGCGGCATTCATCGATCACCGCCGCAGGACCCCAGGCCTCGTCGCTCGGAAAAGCCTCGGCCAGGGCGGCCTTGACCGCAGCAATCTCACCGCCCGGCCAGACCTCAGGGGTCTCGGCAAGGTCCAGCGCCGCCAGGCTCGCCCCGGTATGCGCCACAAAGTTGAGGCTGGCCTGATGCATGTAATGGTCGTTTGGCACGGCGGCGATGTCGATCACCCGGGTCTCGCGCGGGTCCCAGACCTCACGCCAACCCGGTCGCATCTCGATCGGGTCATAGCCCACGCACAGGATCAAATCGGCGCGGCGCAGGAAGGCCAAAAGATGCTTGTCCGCCAAAGGCGACAGCCCTGCCCCGCCAAGGCTCAGCGGGTCATCCTCGGGCAGGACACCCTTGCCCTTATAGCTGGTGATCACCGGGATCCCGCGCGCCCGGGCGAACCCGGCCAGATCCGACGCGCTGCCATCTTTCAACACATCAAGCCCCGCGATGATCACCGGGCGCTGCGCCGCGCCAAGCCAGGCCTGCGCGGTCTGCAGATCTTGGCCTGTAGGCGCCACCGGGCTCGCTGCTGGACGCCTTCGTGGGGAAAGCGCGACCTGCGCATCCGCGACCGAGATGGGCACATCGATATGGACCGGTCCCTCGCGACCCTCCCGCGAGATGCCCACAGCCTTGTCTGCAATGATATCTGCACCCTCTGCGGTCAGCGTGAATGTGGCCTTGGTGATCTCGTCAAACACCGCACGGTGGTCGAGCACCTGATGCGTGTAGGTAAGCGCCTCATCGGCATCAACGCAGCCGGTCAGAACAATCATCGGGACGCGGTCTTGATGGGCATTGGCAACCACATTGACCCCGTTCATGGCGCCGGGTCCCACGGTTGCCACCAGGATCGCTGGCGCGCCGGTGACGTGATGGGTCCCTTCGGCCATGAAGCCTGCGGCATTCTCATGTTTGCAGAGCACGAATTCGATCCCCGCCTGCTCCAACGCATCAATCAGGGTCAGCACTTCTCCGCCGGGCATGCCAAAGGCATGGCGGCAGCCAGCCTCATAGAGGCGTTGGGCCACAAGATCAGCGGCGCGGAGCAGTTTGGTCATGGTTCAGGTCCCGGCTATGTCAGTCGCTACTCTATAGACTGCTGCGCGATGGTCAGAAAGATCGCATCAAGCTCAGAGGCCGCAGCCGCCAGATCCGGACCGGCCTCCTGCACGTAAGGCGCGAAGACAAAGCTCGGGGTTTTGTACGACAAGGTGGCCGAGCCATCGGTGTTTTCCGTCACATAGACCCGGATCGGTGCTTCAATCATGGCCGCTGTCGACAGGCCCAGAATACGCACAGCATAGATGTTGTTGAACAGCCCAATCACCCGGTTGCCCGGTATGGTGATGCCGCGTGCCTTGGCAGCCCCGGTTGGCCCCGCCTGCGTCACCACCCCCATCTTCTGGGATTTGGCCGCCACCTTCACATCATCAACCAAAGCGGCAAAACTCTTTTCGCTGGGCATGACCACCCAGCCGTCCCGCGCTGCCATCTCCGCCTGGGCTGCCATGCCCCAGCAGATCGCCATCATCATCACTATGCGCCGCATGGTCTCTCCATTTGATCAAAAATACTCAAATCCCCCTCTGCCAGAGGCGCGGCCCCTGCACCAATCACATCCCCGCCAGCCGGGGGCGGCCAAACATCATGCGTCGGCGCGCAGCGACGACACACTCAGCTCACGTCGCCCGCCCCGCGCAGGCCATGGCGCAGCGTGACCAGCACGATCTCCGGCAGGACCCCCAGCCTGAGCGGTATCGCCGAACAGCCCAATCCGCCCGAAACGATCAGGTCGCGCCCCGCCTCGCGCGTGTAGCCATAGGCATAGCGCTCCCCGTAATTGGAAGGTACGACCGGGCGGCGTCCAAACATCCGGATCTGGCCGCCATGCGTGTGTCCGGACAGGACCAGATCAATCGGGCCCGGGACGGGACGTTTTGCGAGCTTGGGAAAGATGTCCGGCTCATGGGCCAGCAAAATACCCAAGGCGTCATCCGGCACGGATGCGAGCGTGGCGTCCAGATCATCTGCGCCAAGATGTTTGCGCCGCGGGCGTTCAAAGGCTTGCTGACTGTCGAGCCCGGCCACCCAGGCAAAGGACGCATGCTCCAGCTCCACTGCTTCATTGCGCAACACGCGCAAGCCTGCGTCGCGCAAAAGCTGCGCCGTCTCTGGCTCCGCCGCATCGCCTGTCTGCGTGGCGGCATCATCCCACCAATCATGATTGCCAAGCGTGGCAAAGACCCCCAATGGCGCGTGCAGCGCGCCCAGAGCCTGCGCAACCTCGGACAGCTCAAGCGGGGTCATAACCGCATTGTTCTGCGCCCGCAGATCGCCGCCGACATAGATCATGTCAGGCTGCAGCGCATTGGTGCGTGCAATGACATCGCGCAGGCGTGGCATGGGCATAAAGCGGGTGTCGGCGTGGATGTCGCTCACCACCGCGATAGAAAGGGTCTGGCCGGGCGCCAGTTTTGGGGTCGCGATATCATAGGGCGTGACCACGATTTTGCGGCGCGCACCCCACCAGTAATCCGTAAACCCCCGCAAAAAACCTGCCCGGGGGATCCCGGGCAGGCTTGGGTTTTCAGTTTCAGCCATGTGCTGGAATTACATCCGCGAGGCGACGTTTTCCCAATTCACCAGATTGTCCAGGAAGTTGGTCAGGTATTTCGGGCGCGCGTTGCGGAAATCGATATAGTAGCTGTGCTCCCACACATCGCATCCCAAAAGGGCTGTCTGGCCAAAGCAAAGCGGGTTCACACCGTTTTCGGTCTTTGTGACCTTCAGCCCGCCATCCGTGTCCTTGACCAGCCAGCACCAGCCCGAGCCAAACTGCCCCGCACCCGCAGCCGAGAAATCTTCCTTGAACTTGTCGACGGAGCCGAAGCTGTCCTTCAACCCGGCTTCCAGCTCGGACGGCATGGCGGATTTGCCGGGGCCCATCATCTCCCAAAACTGGTTGTGGTTCCAAAGCTGGGAGATGTTGTTGAAGATGCCGCTCTGGGCGACCGCGCCTGCGTCATATGTGCCGGTGATGATCTCTTCGAGGGTCTTGCCCTCCCACTGAGTTCCTTCAATCGCCTTGTTGCCATTGGTGACATAAGCGTTGTGGTGCAGGTCGTGGTGGTATTCCAGCGTCTCTTTGGACATGCCGTTATCCGCCAGAGCGTCATGGGCGTAGGGAAGTGGTGGAAGTTCAAAAGCCATGATCGGGCCCCCATCGTTTTACATGTGTGAATATGCCCCACTAACTGAGCGCATATCTGGCGGGGGTCAAGTCTCGCAGCCGCACAAATGCGGCGCTTTGCCAGTTGGGCTCCGGCCCGACCCTATTTGAAGCTGCACTGCCCGTTGGCACGGAAGTCATTGTTGTAGCCGACGGGCTTTGCAATGACCGAAACCGCGCCATCTGGCTTGTTGACAATCGCCCGGAAGCGAAACACGGGCGTGACCTGATTGCTTTGACTGCGGGTGCCCTTCACCTCCCAGCGCAGCACCATCCGGTCCGCGGCATCGCGCACCAGCTGAGAGCTCACAACGCGTCCGTTCATCTGATCGGGGGTTGGGCGGACGAGCCTCAGGCGCTTGGTCTGCCGGTTGACTTCCACCACAGCAACGCTTGGGATCCAGCCTCCAGCGCGCTGGGTCAGGTTCATTTTGCAATCCAGTGTGACAATATTGGACAGTGCGGCGGTCGCACTCAAGGCAAGCACAAGCGGCGCTGCGCCAAAAAGCGAGATCTTATTCATCAATGTCGTTCCGTGTTTCGAATTGGAATATTGGGATTTTAAGTAACGAATTTGCGGCACGCGCGACCCTATAGCCCGCACATGCTACATTTTTTAAGCGCGCTGTTGCGCGGTCACATCAGCCCAAACTTCAGGCTATTGTGACGCAAGCTATCCTCTGCGGCAGTTCCCAAAACCACGGATATTTGTGCCCGTATTCCCGCCCCCATAGCGCGCGACAAAATTGCCGATGATACGGATGTTGCGGCTTTTGGTGTCGAGCCGTCCACGATAGTCGATCGTCGGCCGATACCAGGTCACTTCTTGCGGCATCAGGTTACGCGGCACGCCGCCAACGGACCAGCTGAACAACAGGTCATTGCCGACCTGCCGGTCAAATCTGCCGCGCACGGAGCGTTTGCCCGTTGCCCGGATGAAGCCGTCAGACACGCTCACATCACTGCCGGAAAAAGCAAAGCGAAACTGTGAATTCACTGCTGCGTTCTGTTTGCCACGCGCCGTTGGTTTGATGTCGCAGACATATGTTTGCGCCATTGCGGGGCCTGACACCAAGGCCGCCCCCAAGACAATTGCGCCTAAGATAGATTTAATTTTCATTTTGTGTAACCCTCACCACTAAAAAAGTATGTGATTAACGGTACTCACAATACCGGCGCGGCACAAGCGCCCTGCCCTTGCAAATCTGGCAAGGTACGGGTCCTGACGGTCAAGCAGCTATCAGCACCTCAGGTGTTCACAGCCGAGCCCGGCATCGCCGCCCGCTTGAACAGCTCAAACACGTAATCCGCCACCGAGCGGAAGCAGATCAGCTCCAACGTGGTCTCGTCGCGCATGAAAAACGCAGCAGGCGTTTGTGCGATGCGCGACCTGCGGAAATGACCCAGCGGGAAAGCCTCAGGCGACATATCAACCGGGGCCAGCTTGGCGATGACCTCCCGCACGGAGGTGCCGCGCAGCTGGAAGACCGCGCGCGCATCAGAGACGTTGGCTGCCAGAAAATCAGTGCCGGCCAAATCCGCGCTCAGCCGGGCCGCGCGCGCCGGCGCATCGTCATGCGTGCAGAACAGCAGCAATTCGTCCGGGCTCATCCACGCCGCCCCGCCCGTCTCGCTCAATGCGCAACGGGTGACATCCGGCACGGCCACCCCCACCGCCGCTTTGACGGCGGCCTTCAACCTGGCATCCGAAAGATCCCCGCGCAGGGTGATCATCCCACGCAACCCCATCTCTTCCACCTCGACATAGCCGGTATAAGAGGCGCCCTGTAATGCGCTGACGGCATTAGACATTCTGCTTCTCTCCGTCCTTGTCATAAACCACCGGGTCGACGATCCTGGCCTTCACCTCACCGCCATCCACCTTCGGAAAGCTGAGCACGTCGCCCATCCGGTCCGGCCCGTTCAGCACCAGACCCATGGCGATGCCGCGCTCCAGATTGGCGGAATAATAGGTGGAGGTCACACGCCCCTGCGTTTGCCGCTGCCGGTTCTCATTCTCCCCCTCTGCCACGGCATAGGCCCCGTCAGGCAGGACGGAACCATCAACCGTCTCCAGCCCCACCAGCTTCCAGCGGTTCGGGTCAGTCATATGGACACGCTCCTGCGCTCGTTTGCCGAGATAGTCGTCTTTCTTCTTGGACAGCGCCCAATGCAGGCCAAGGTCTTGCGGGATCACCGTGCCGTCGGTCTCGTCGCCGATCATGATAAAGCCCTTCTCGGCACGCAAGATGTGAAGACATTCAGTCCCATAGGCGGTGACGTTAAACTCCTGCCCTGCCTCCCACAGCGCATCCCAGAAGGCGCGGCCCTGGCTGGCGGGCACGGCAATCTCATAGCTCAGCTCGCCCGAGAAAGAGATACGGAACACCCGTGCGTCAAAGCCGCCGATCTGCCCCTCTTTCCATTCCATAAAGCCCAGCGCCTCCTTGGAGACATCCATGCCTCCCAGCTTTTCCAGCACCTTACGAGCATTCGGGCCGACCACGGCGATTTGCGCATATTGCTCCGTCACATTGGCGGTGTAGACCTTCCAATCCCACCACTCGGTTTGCAGCCACTCCTCCATATGCGCATGGATGCGGGACGCGCCGCCGGTGGTGGTGTGGCAAAGCCATGTGTCGTCATCGAGCCGCGCGACCACGCCGTCATCGCTGAGAAACCCGTTCTCGGTGCACATCAGCCCGTAGCGGCATTTGCCGGGCTTCAGGTTGGACATCATGTTGGTATACATCATGTCAAGGAACTGCCCCGCATCCGGCCCCTTCACGATGATCTTGCCCAAGGTCGAAGCATCGAGCAGCCCGAGGCTGTCGCGCACCGCTTTCACCTCGCGGTTCACCGCATCCTCGGTGCTTTCACCGCTGCGCTTGTAGCAGTAAGCGCGCCGCCAATGGCCGACCGGTTCCCATTCCGCGCCGTTCTCCTCGCCCCAGCCATGCAGCGGGGTTTTGTCGACGGGTTGGAACAGCGCGCGCGAGGCTTCCCCCGCAATCGAACCCATCGAGATCGGATGATAAGGAGGCCGGAACGTGGTCGTGCCGACATTGGGGATCTGGTCATTCAGGCTGTCCGCCAATATCGCAAGCCCGTTAATATTGCTCAGCTTGCCCTGATCGGTTGCCATGCCGAGCGTTGTGTAGCGCTTGGTGTGTTCGACGCTTTCAAAGCCCTCTTGGGCGGCCAGTTGCACGTCGGACACCTTCACGTCGTTCTGAAAGTCCAGCCACATCTTGGAGCGCAGCTTGTAGCTTGCCCCTTGCGGCATTTTCCAGATCGGTGCCATCGGTGCCGCAGGCTCCGCCGCCGCATCCGGCGCGGCCGTGCGGGCGTCTGTGCCGCCGACCAGATTGGCCACGGATTTTGCCGTCGCATCCGCATCTTGCAGCACTTCCCCCGTTTCCATCACACCATTGGCGATGCCCACGACAGACACGAAAGGCGCGCCCGCCGCAGCGGTGGGCGGGCGGGAGGCATCAGGGCGGAACTGCGCCTGCGCGTCGTCCCAGATCAGTTTGCCGCCGCAATGCGACCACAGATGTACGACCGGCGACCAGCCGCCTGACATGGCCACCGCGTCGCATGCAATCTCTTCCAGAACCGCGCCCTCGCCTGCCTGCGCGCAGATCGCGACAGCCTCGACCCGCTTGCCGCCTTTGACCTTGGCGATGCCTTTGCCCGTCTCGACCCGGATACCCGCATCACGCGCCTGGGCCATCAGATCACCGCCGCCCAAGGGCCGCGCATCCAGGATCACCGGCACGTCGAGACCGGCCTCTTTCATCACCAAAGCGGTCCGGTATGCGTCGTCATTATTGGTGACGACCACGGTGCGATCCCCCACCGAAACCCCGTAATTCACCGCGTAGTCGCGCACGGCAGAGGCCAGCATGACGCCCGGAATATCATTGCCCGCAAAGGACAAAGGCCGCTCGATCGCGCCCGTGGCCGTGATGATCTGCTTGGCCCGAATGCGCCAGAGCCGGTGACGCGGCGCATCCGACGGCGCCAGATGATCGCCTAACCGCTCATAGCCCAGCGCGTAGCCATGATCGTATAAACCCGCCCCCATATTGCGTGTGCGCAGCGTCACATTTCCCATTGCTTCAAGGGCTTGCACCGTTTCATTCACCCAGATTTCCGCGGGCTTTCCGTTGATCACCGCACCGTCAACAGGTGCGCGCCCGCCCCAGTGCGGGCTTTGCTCTAACAGCAGCACTTTGACGCCCGCCTCGCCCGCAGCCTTGGCTGCCTGCAGCCCGGCCACACCGCCACCCACAATCAGCACGTCAACGAAAGCGTAGTAATGCTCATAAGTGTCGGCGTCGCGGTCCTTGGGCGCACGACCCAGACCCGCCGCTTTGCGGATGAACGGCTCGAACAGATGCTTCCAGGCGGGGCGCGGATGGATGAAGGTCTTGTAGTAAAAGCCAGCCGGCATGAAGCGAGACGCGAGGTTGTTGACGACGCCCACATCCATTTCGAGGGAGGGCCAGTGGTTCTGCGACTCAGCCCTTAGCCCTTGAAAAATCTCGGTCGTGGTGGCGCGCGCGTTGGGTTCGAAATGCCCGCCCTTGCCGAGGTTCATCAGCGCATTGGGCTCTTCCGGGCCGGAGGCGACAACGCCGCGCGGGCGGTGGTATTTGAACGAGCGCCCCATCAGCATCTGGTCATTACCCAGCAGCGCCGAGGCCAGCGTATCCCCCGCATAGCCTTTCAGTTTGCGGCCGTTAAACTCGAACGAGACCGCGCGGGCCCGGTCCAGCAGCCGCCCACCCGTTGCCAGCCGCGTGCTCATGAGAAGGACCCCCAAGACCATCCGGGCCGTTTGGCCGATATCTTGTCGCGCAGCGCCTTCGGTGGCTCCAGCGTTTGCGCAGGGTACGTGCCAAACACTTCGAGCGTCATCGTGCAGCGGGCCGCATGAAACCACTTGCCGCAGCCATGGGCATGGCGCCAGCGCTCAAAATGCACGCCTTTGGGGTTTTCCCGCATGAACAGATAATCCTCAAAATCATCGTCAGAGGCGCCCACCGTTTCGCGTTTGATATGGGCCTGCCCCCCGGCGGAAAGTTCGGTTTCATCAGCAAAGACGCCGCAATAAGGGCATTCAAGGATCAACATGGGGCAGAGCTTCCAGCATGCAGAAAGGCAGCCGCTGGAAAGCGACTGCCTTTGAGGTCGTGAGTGTTGGTGAATGTGGTGGTGCCGTTACTCGGTTGCGGCGCCTGTGGCCGGGGCCGTGCCTTCGATGGCGGACTGGTCCACGAGGCCAGCCGGCAGGTCAGGCGGGCTGCCAGCGCCCATGAAGGCGATCGCGAGAATGAAAAGCCCAATAAGGACGGCAGCGACGACCAGGGCTTTCCCGCCCAAGCCTTCGTCGTGAGTACTGTAGTCAGACATTGGTGTTCCTCCTGTAAGGTGGCCCCAATCTCTTGCGGGCGGGCGGCACCTTCAATGCCACCGCGCGCCTTGCGCTGATTTCGGCCAGTGTTGGCCAACGGCCCGGTCAGCCAAAGGCAAAACCTCGCGCATGCCGTTGCAAATAAGGGGTGACCGGCCTTTTTTGGCTCATGACCGGCAAGACCTTGCGCAGAACGCGCAGGCTGCAGGAATCGCGTTGCAAAACTCAATGCGCCACCCCCGCCGCCACGCTTTCATCGATGAAGCGGCCTTCCTTAAACCGGTCGAGCCCGAACTCGGCGGTCAGGGGCGAATAGCCCTTCGCCATCAGCTCGGCAAAGCCCCAGCCAGAGCCCGGGATGGCCTTGAACCCGCCCGTCCCCCAGCCGCAATTGATGAAGCAATTCTCAAGCGGGGTTTTTGACAGAATGGGCGAGCGATCCCCCGTCACATCCACGATCCCCCCCCATTGGCGCAGCATTTTCAGCCGCGAGATGATCGGGAAGGTCTCAACCAGCGCCCGCACGGTTTCCTCGATATGATGGAAAGAGCCGCGCTGGGTGAAATTGTTGTAACTGTCCGTGCCGCCGCCAATGACCATCTCGCCCTTGTCCGACTGGCTCATATAGCCGTGCACGGTGTTGGCCATGACGACGATATCCATACAGGGCTTGATCGGCTCCGAAACGAGCGCCTGCAGCGCCACGCTTTCAATCGGCAGCCGGAACCCGGCCATCCCCGCGACATGGCCCGAATGGCCCGCCACGACGATGCCAAGCCTATCGCAGCCAATGTCCCCGCGCGTCGTTTGCACGCCCGTGACCTTGCCGCTCTCTTGGGTGATGCCGGTCACTTCGGTTTTCTGCAGGATATCCATGCCCATGTCAGAGCAGGCCCGCGCATAGCCCCAAGCCACCGCGTCATGACGCGCCGTGCCGCCACGGGCCTGCCAGAGCCCGCCCATCACCGGATAGCGCGGCCCTGCGATATTCATGATCGGGCAAATTTCCTTGACTTTACGAGGGCCGATAAATTCCGTCTTCACCCCCTGCAGCGCATTGGCATGCGCCGTGCGTTGATAGCCGCGTACCTCGTGATGGGTCTGCGCAAGCATCAGCACCCCACGCGGGCTGAACATCACATTGTAATTGAGATCCTGCGACATCGTCTCGTAAAGGCTGCGCGCTTTCTCATAGATCGCAGCTGAAGGGTCTTGCAGGTAATTGGAGCGAATGATTGTCGTATTGCGCCCGGTATTGCCGCCACCAAGCCAGCCCTTCTCGATCACGGCGACATTGGTGATCCCGAAATTCTGGCCAAGATAATAAGCCGAGGCGAGCCCATGCCCGCCCGCGCCAATAATGATGGCGTCATAGCGCGCCTTCGGCTCGGGCGAGGCCCAGGCCCGCTCCCACCCCTGATGGTAGCGGGCAGCTTCTCGCGCAATGGCAAAGGCTGAGTAACGTTTCATCTGGCAAATCCGGGCAGGCTGCGGTCTGACTTAGCTTTTGCGACAGGATGGCATATCCCGACGCCCTCCGCGCGACATTAAATGCGCGGCTTCCGACATGTGCAACACCGCGCCCGCGCCCCCTCGCCCCCGCTGGTGGACTTTGCCGGCCGGGCATGAGTATTTGGGATCAAATGGAGGGGCCGTGTTGGGCGAAATTTTTGACGACATCGCCGAGTTTGCCGAGGCTGTGGGCCCCATGGCGCCTTTGGCCGGGCTGGATCTGGGCACCAAAACGATCGGTCTGGCCGTCACGGACGTCATGCAAAGCGTCTCCACCCCGCTTGAGACGATCAAACGCACCAAATTCACCGCTGATGCCGAGGCGCTTTTGGCAATCTGCACGGCGCGATCCATCGCGGGGCTGATCCTGGGGCTGCCCCTCAACATGGACGGCACCGACGGCCCGCGCGTCCAATCCACCCGCGCCTTTGCCCGCAACCTGTCGCGCCTTACCCCGCTGCCAATTGCGTTTTGGGATGAGCGCCTGTCCACTGTTGCCGCCGAACGTGCGCTGCTCGAGGCGGATACGTCACGAAAACGTCGCGCAGAGGTCATTGATCACGTCGCCGCCGGGTTTATCTTGCAAGGCGCGCTGGATCGCATGCAGCATTTAAGGCAGGACAGGTGATGGATGACCTTTGGAAACGCGACGAGGTGCAAAGCCCCTGCGTAAAGATCTGCGTGGTGCACCCGGCAGAGCGGATATGCACCGGGTGCCTGCGCTCGATTGACGAGATCGCCGCCTGGTCACGCATGAGCCATCAGGAACGCCGCGAGATCATGGATGCGCTCCCCTCCCGCGCGGCGCGGCTGCAAAAACGCCGCGGCGGCCGCAACGCCCGCGTGAAGCCCTGATCCCCTTTTCATTGCTTTGAGAGATATGCGCGAGGGAGCTTGCCCTTGCGGCTGAGGGACAGAATGTCCCTCAAAGAGCAAAATCAATGGCGCGCGCGCAGCGCTCATGCAAGGAAGCGCCTGCAATGACCCGTTTCGAGATCTTCGCCACCGCTCCGCCAGGCCTTGAGCATTTCCTGCTGGAAGAGATCCGCTCAAAAGAGTTTGCCAGCGTCACCGCCGTTCCGGGCGGGGTCACCTTCCAGGGCGGCTGGCCCGATATCTGGCGCAGCAATCTGGAGCTGCGCGGTGCCACGCGCATCCTTGTCCGCATCGGCAGCTTCATGGCATTTCACCTCGCCCAGCTCGACAAGCGCGCAACCAAATTTGCCTGGGCAGATCACCTGCCTGCTGGCAGCGCGGTCCGGGTGGAGGTCACGACACGGCAGTCAAAGATCTACCACGCCGGCGCCGCCAAGGACCGGATCGAGACGGCGCTCAAGGCCAATGGCTACGCCCTGACCAAAGACGCGGCGCTGAGCCTGAAAGCCCGCATCGATGACAACCGGGTCACACTCTCGCTCGACACATCCGGGGAGAGCCTGCACAAGCGCGGCCATAAGGAAGCCGTTGGCAAAGCGCCTCTGCGCGAAACGCTGGCCGCGCTGTTCCTGCGCCAGGCGGGCTATGACGGCGCGCAACCTTTGGTCGATCCGATGTGCGGCTCCGGCACCTTCGTGATTGAGGCGGCAGAGATCGCGCTGGACGCGCAGCCCGGTCGCAGCCGCAGCTTCGCCTTTGAGCATATGAAAGGCTTCGACCCACAGGGTTTTGCGGCCCTGCGCAGGCCGCTTGCGGCCCCGGCATCCGATCTGACATTCTACGGCGCGGACCGCGATGCGGGCGCCGTGAGAATGGCCACAGCCAATGCCGCACGCGCAGGGCTGAGCAGCATCTGCCAATTTGAACACCATGCCCTCACCGATCTGCAGCGCCCCGATGGCCCGCCGGGCCTTGTCATGGTCAACCCACCCTATGGAGCCCGCGTCGGCAACAAAAAGCTGCTCTTCGCCCTGTATGGCGCGCTGGGTGCCACGTTGAAGGCGCGGTTTCAGGGCTGGCGCGTCGGCATCGTGACCTCTGAGACCGAATTGGCCAAAGCAACGGCCCTGCCTTTCAAGAAACCCTCCGCGCCGGTGCCGCATGGCGGCCTGAAGGTCCGGCTGTTTCAGACCGGGCCGCTTTAAGTAAGCCAGTCGGCGGGATCGCTGAGCTCAGGTCTGAAATAGGCAATCATGCGCCCCTGGGGCGGGGCCTCTGCCCCCTTTTGCCACGGGGCCACGCCATGCAGGCAGAGCCTATGGATCAGATAGGCCTCACCCGGCCGGGCGTGCACCTCGACGCGCGGGCAATGCTCGAAACAGTCGCGACGGACCCGGTGGTAGGTGTCGGTCAGATCGACCCTGCCCCAATCCTGCGCCGCCACACCCAAAAGTGCTGCCCGAAACGCGGCGCGGACACGCGCATGGCTGCCTTCCCAGACCACCATCGGGCTTGCGCCCCGAGAGGTGGCAACCAATGGGATCCCCAGCACAAACGCATGCGGCTCCTGCATATGGCGCCTGCGTTCCGGGCCTATAGGCAGCAAACCGTCGACATGGGCAGCATCCCGGTCGCGGCGAAACCGAAAGGCAGCTGCAGTTTCGCCTTCCATCGCGCGAGGGTAGCCCGGATAGATGACAGAGATTTGCGCCCGGTCCCAGCTTTGCGGCCCGCACAGGCCGACCGCGGCGTCAACTGCCTGACCTGACAAGGCCGGACCCGCCCCCACCCGGCCATCGGCGTCATTGGGCAGGCTGTTTGCGCCTGCAAACCATGTCCCGCCGCACCGCAGCCAATCGCGGATATTGTTAGGGTCCGCAGCGAGTTTGGTGGCAACCGGCAGCGCGGCGTCCACCCAGCGCGTCAGCACCGGGTCATCGGGGAACCGACACCAGCCGCGTGTCTCAAGCTGCGCCAAGCCGCTCATTGCGCGGCGTGGATCTGCGCCTCGCCCTCAGGTGCAACCCGCGCCAGTGCGTCCAGAACCAGCTGCGGCCCCGCCCCGGGCTTGGAGACACCCTCCGACAGCGTCCGCCGCCACCCCCGCGCGCCCGGCTGCCCGGTAAAGAGCCCCAGCATATGGCGTGTCACCTGATGCAATTTGCCGCCGTCGCTCAGATGGCGGTCGATATAGGGCAGCATGGCCATCGCGGCGTCATGCGGGCTTCGCAATGGATCCGTGCCGCCAAAAACGCGGCTGTCTGCCCGGCCCAGAATGTCCCACGGCTGATGGTAGGCCGCGCGACCGATCATCGCGCCGTCCACGCCATCCAGCTGCGCAACAGCGTCATCAAGCGCGGCAATCCCCCCGTTGATCGAGATGTGCAGATCGCGAAATTGCGCTTTCATGCGGTGTACAAGCGGGTAGTCCAGCGGCGGGATGTCCCGGTTTTCCTTGGGGCTGAGGCCCTGCAGCCACGCTTTGCGCGCATGGATGGTGACCCGCCCCACGCCTGCGTCACGGATGCGGGTCAGAAAGTCAGGCAGCACAACCGCCGGGTCCTGGTCATCTACGCCTATGCGGCATTTCACCGTGACGGGCGCAGGCTGCGCCCTGATCATCGCAGCGACACAATCGGCAACGAGCCCCGGTTGTTCCATCAGCACAGCACCAAAACAGCCCGACTGCACCCGGTCCGAAGGGCAGCCGACATTCAGGTTAATCTCCGCATAGCCGTGATCAGCCCCGATTTTGGCGGCCTCAGCCAGCTCAGCGGGATCCGAGCCGCCAAGCTGCAAGGCCACTGGCTGCTCCTGCGTGTTGAACTCCAGCAGATGCAGCGCACCACCGCGCACCAGCGCGGGCGCCGTGACCATCTCGGTGTAAAGCAGCGCCCCGCGCGACATCAGCCGGTGAAAATACCGGCAGTGGCGGTCGGTCCAATCCATCATCGGCGCGACCGACAGCCGCGCGGCCTGGGTGAGTGCATGATCTGCCATGCGCCCGCAGGTAGCATTGCCGGGCGCGCATTTAAAGGTCTTGAAGCGCGCCGGTGGCAGGGCGCCTTAAACGGACAAGGCCGATGCTGCCCACCTGTTGAGGTCCAAACCCCTCTGCTGCTTCTCAGGCATAACCCTAGCGGTAGAGCGCCAGCCCAGCCACCGCGACATCCGCGTCAAATTCCCGCCCGATGGCAACGATCCCCAATCGGGTGATCGCCGCAAGGTTCAGGGGAATGTCGGTGCGATGCGGTTCAAAATCAGCGAAGGGGATATCGTAAACGCGCCAGTCTCTTCCGACGGTCAGCTCCACCCGGTAGCTGTGCCAGGGACGCCGCAATTCAGATGTGCGCAGGCGGATATCATAGGCCTGCCCATTGCCCTTCAGCGTCAGCCGGAGGCCGGTCCACTCAGGCGCATCGTTCAGGCGCAGCTCCGTGGCCATCTGCACGAAGCCGCCATTATTATCGAGCGAGACCCGGCCTAGCAGCCGGTGCGCGGATTTGCCGTCAATTGTTTCTTGCGTAAGGCTTCCGGTAGAAGCCCCGCCCATCACAGTGTCAGCCACGAATTCCCACTGCGTGTCCAACGCGCGTTCATCCGCCATAAGCGGGCCCGCAACCAGCCAGAGGCAAAGACACAGCCATCTCACCCGCGCTCCCCCGCCGCACGATACCAGCGGGCAAGAATGGCACGGTCTTCGGGCGGCAGCTCGGTGATATTGGCGGGCGGCATCGCGTGGCTGATGGCAGATTGCAGGTAGATCTGGCGCGCATGACGCGCGATGTCGCCATGGGTTTCAAGATAGACACCCTTCGGTGCCCAATACATGCCATCCCAAATAGGCTCGCGCGCATGGCACATCGAACAGCGTCCCAACACGATATTCGCGGCCTCTTCAAAGCCTTCGGCTTCGGCAAAGACCAGCTCGGCTTGGCTCAAGGGTCGGGCCTCGGCTTCTTCCCAGCTTTCGCCCGTCCCGGCGGTGGACAGCCAGGCGGTCAGCAAGAACAGCATCACGGTGGCCCCGATGGTCCAGCGTGGGCCGGACCCGCTTTGGTGCATCGTGTTGAAATAATGCCGGATGGTGACGCCCATCAGGAACACCAGGGCCGCGATGATCCACGCAAATTGCGTGGCAAAGGCCAGCGGGTAATGGTTCGACAGCATCAGGAAGATGACCGGGAGCGTCAGATAATTGTTATGGGTCGAGCGCAGCTTGGCGATCTTGCCATATTTGGCATCCGGCACCCGGCCAGCTTTCAAATCCGCCACAACGATCCGCTGGTTGGGCATGATGATGAAGAAGACATTGGCCGACATGATGGTGGCGGTGAACGCCCCCAGATGCAGCATGGCCGCGCGGCCGGTGAAGACCTGATGATAGCCCCATGACATGGCGACCAGCATCACAAACAGCAGCACCATCAACAATGTCGGCTGCTCCCCTAAAGCGGATTTGCAAAGGAAATCATAGATCACCCAGCCCACCGCCAGTGAGGCGGCGGAGATCATGATGGCCTGCCACAGCGCCAGATCAGCCTTGGCCGGATCAATCAGGTACAGCTCCGCCCCTGCCCAATAAACGATCATCAAAAGCGCCGCGCCCGACAGCCAGGTTGCGTAGCTTTCCCATTTGAACCAGGTCAGGTGCTCGGGCATGGCCGCAGGCGCCACGAGGTATTTCTGGATATGGTAGAAGCCGCCGCCATGGACCTGCCACTCCTCGCCATCTGCGGGGCCGGGGATGTCCCGGTTCAGGCTCAGGTCCAGCGCGATGAAGTAGAAAGACGAGCCGATCCAGGCGATTGCCGTGATCACATGCAGCCAGCGGACGGCAAATTCAAACCAGTCCCACAGGATCGCGAGATCATACATCTAGCTGCCCCGATAGGTCGAATAGCCGAAGGGCGACAGCAGCAATGGCACATGGTAATGCGCGGCCTCCGACATGCCGAAGCGAATGGGGATCTGGCCCAGAAAGCGCGGCTCCTCAGGGGGGATGCCTGCGGTTTCGAAATAGTCTTCTGCGTTGAAGATCAGCTCGTAAACGCCTGTTTTGAAGTCATGTTCAGGCAGGATCGGGGCATCCGTCCGCCCGTCAGCATTGGTCACGGCTTCCGCGATCTTGCGATGTGCATTGCCCGCCACCCGGTAGAGCGCGATCTTGACACCTTGCGCCGGGCAGCCCCGCGCAGTGTCGAGCACATGTGTCGTCAGATAACCAGCCATTTGCGCATGTCCCCTTGCAGTCTGCACGTTTTCTGCCGCCTTGTTGCGACCGCCTCAGCCAGCCTAAGGTGCGGCTTGAGGAAACGAAAGAGGCGAGCGCCCATGTCCGAAGAAATTGCAGCCCGCGCCCTGAATGCGGAGCAGTTTTCGCGCTTTGGCGATGTTTTGGACTGTGCGGGCGCGCCGGATATGATGATCAATGCGGGGCTGTGCGGCCGCTACCACGACCGGGCGCGGCTGGAATTCGGGGCGGGCCGTGCGGGCCTGAGCCTGTTTAACGCGACGCCCCGCAGCCTGCCCTATAAGCTGGATCTGATGGAGCGCCACCCGCTTGGCAGCCAGGCCTTTGTGCCAATGAGCCAGCATCCCTTCCTCATCTGCGTCGCGCCTGATGCAGGGGGCCTGCCAGGCAGGCCCGAGGCCTTCCTGTCCGCCCCGGGGCAAGGCATCAACATCCACCGCAACATCTGGCACGGGGTCCTGACGCCGCTTCATGCCCCGGGGCTTTTCGCCGTGCTCGACCGCATCGGGGACGGCGTGAACCTTGAGGAACATGTGTTTGAGGCGCCCTATCTGATCACCGGCTAGCCCACT
>CAYLVP010000010.1:53851-63518 GCA_964387155.1 uncultured Rhodobacterales bacterium
CCGCGCCACATATTTTTGCGATGAGGCAAGAAAGAGCAATCCGCCGATGACAAAACCAATTCTGCTGGCCGCGCTCTTGTGCTTTGGCAGCGCGGCGCAGGCGCAAAATACTGACTTGGTCGAAGCCGCCCGCGGCACGCTCTCCGCGATCCAGAAGAATTCATTCAAAGCCAATCGCGAGTATTGCGGCATGATCGGCCGCAACCCGGCGGGCAATATCGTCATCAGCCGCCCGCGCAAGGGCCGGGCCGACAGCTGCAGGCCGCGCAATTTCTGGCGCAATGACATTGAGGTGGTCGCCTCCTACCACACCCATGGCAGCCATGACCCCGATTCGGATGCAGAGCTTCCTTCTGTGGACGATCTGCGTGCTGATCGGCAGGAACAGGTGCTGGGCTTCGTCTCCACACCCGGAGGGCGTTTCTGGATCATTGAGCCCGAGCTCAACCGGGTGAGGATGTTATGTGGCAGGGGCTGCCTGCCCTCTGACCCGCTATACAACCCCGTCGATACTGGCCGGGTACGCGCTGAATATACGGAACGTCAATTGATCAATCGCGAGCGAGGACTTGACGATTGAGGGGTGCAGACGTCACATTGCCTACAGGGATGGGAACTGGGAATTGTATGACTAAGCCATTGCTTGGCACCTTGTGTGCTCTGATACTTTGCGCGACGCAAGCCGTCGCAGGAAACGGTTCCGGCAGCGGGCATATCAGCACCGGGCTGATAGAAATTGCGCGCAAAAGCCTTGCCGACATCCAATACCAATCCTTCTCGTCAGGGCTGGAATATTGCGGGATGATCGGCAAGACACGCGCGGGCGAGCTGATCGTTTCCCCTGCCCGGCGCGGACGCCCGTCTGGCTGCAACGCGCGCGGGTTTACCGATCCCTCAATCACTCTGGTTGCGTCCTACCACACGCATGGCGGGTTTGACCCCAATATGGACAGCGAGGTTCCCTCTACCGACGATGTCGATATGGATCACCATCAAGGCGTGTTCGGGTTTGTGGCCACGCCCGGCGGCCGGTTGTGGCTGATCGATCATCGCTCTCGTGTGGCCACGCAGATCTGCGGCAAGGGCTGCCTGCCCTCTGATCCGACATTCAGCGCAGGCATGGCCGGGCCAATCCCGCTATCGCTCAGCCGGAAGGATATGATCAAACGGCAGGTCATCGGCGGGCCGCGCCAGCTGCGCCATGATCATCAACTGGCAAACAGCAAGTAACTGCGAATTGTTCGCAACAAAATTGACTTCTTGAGAACCATTCTCATATTGTCTCGTGAACATAGCTCACGAGGTTAGAAATGCGCATTCTCCTTCTTGCGACCCTGATTGCGACCGCCCTGCCCGCGATCGTGGCGGCCCAGTCGGAAGACAAGTTCAAAGCCGTCACAACCTTCACCGTCATCGCCGATATGGCCCGCAACGTCGCGGGCGATGTGGCCGTCGTGGACAGCATCACCAAGCCGGGTGCAGAAATCCACAATTACGAGCCGACACCGCGCGATATTCTCAAAGCGCAGGATGCCGACCTGATCCTGTGGAACGGGCTGAACCTGGAGCTCTGGTTCGAACAATTCTTCCGCAACCTGCGCGACGTCCCCTCTGCCGTGGTCAGCGACGGGGTTGAGCCGATGGGCATCACGCAAGGCCCCTATACCGGCAAGCCCAATCCGCATGCCTGGATGTCGGTGGATGCGGCGCTGATCTATGTCGACAATATTGTCGCCGCCTTCTCAGAACATGACCCCGACAATGCCGCAACCTATGCGGCCAATGGGGCGGCCTATAAGGAAGAATTGCTCAGCGTGGTCGGCCCCTTGAAGGCCCAGATTGAAGCCGTTCCAGAGGCAGATCGCTGGCTCGTCACCTCCGAAGGCGCGTTTTCTTATCTCGCACGGGATCTGGGCCTGAAAGAGCTGTATCTTTGGCCCATCAACGCGGACGCGCAAGGCACACCCAGCCAGGTGCGCAAGGTCATCGACGCAGTGCGCGCGCATGACATCAAAGTGGTCTTCTCGGAATCCACCGTCTCTGCCGCCCCGGCCGAACAGATCGCGCGGGAGACGGGCGCACGATACGGCGGCGCGCTTTATGTCGACAGCCTGAGCGCGGAAGACGGCCCGGTGCCGACCTATATTGACCTGCTGCGCGAAACCGTCGGCACAATTGCAAACGGGCTGACCAAGTGAAAGACCTGGGCCTAAGCGCAGGGCTGTCTGCACAGGGGATCACGGTCACTTATCGCAATGGCCATACCGCGCTGCGCGACGCGAGCTTCAGCCTGCCCACAGGCACCATCGCGGCGCTGGTGGGTGTGAACGGCTCGGGCAAATCGACCTTGTTCAAAGCGATCATGGGGTTTGTGCCCACCTCAGCGGGCCAAATCAGCGTGTTGGGCGGCACTGTGCAGGACGCTTTGAAAAGCAATGTCGTGGCCTATGTGCCCCAGGCCGAGGAGGTTGACTGGTCCTTCCCCGTCCTCGTCGAAGACGTGGTGATGATGGGCCGCTACGGCCATATGGGTTTCCTGCGCATCGCCAAGCCCGCCGATCACCGGGCCGTCGAAGACGCGTTGGAGCGTGTGGGCATGACCGCTTACCGCAAGCGCCAGATCGGAGAGCTGTCCGGCGGCCAGAAAAAGCGCGTCTTCCTGGCGCGTGCCTTGGCACAAGACAGCAAGGTGATCTTGTTGGACGAGCCATTTACCGGCGTCGATGTGCAGACCGAAGACGAGATCATCAAGCTTTTGCGCGATATGCGCGACGAGGGCCGCGTCATGTTGGTCTCGACCCACAACCTTGGATCGGTGCCCGAATTTTGCGACCGCACCATCCTGATCAAGGGCACGGTGCTCGATTACGGACCGACGGAGGAGGTCTTCACCTCCAAGAACCTCGAGCGCGCCTTTGGCGGCGTGCTGCGTCATTTCGTGATGCAAGGTGCCGACCTGCACGAGGATGACGAGGATACCCGCCGCCTCACCGTGATTTCGGATGATGAACGGCCCTTCGTGATCTACGACCACCATGATGACGAGCCGGCAGCCGAGGGGGAGGAGGATGGAAAGCCTTCTTGAGCCTTTCGGCTACGCCTACATGCTCAATGCGATGTGGGTCTCGGCCCTTGTGGGTGGGGTCTGCGCCTTCCTGTCTGCCTATCTGATGCTCAAAGGCTGGTCGCTGATTGGTGACGCGCTCAGCCATTCCATCGTGCCGGGCGTCGCGGGGGCCTACATGCTGGGCCTGCCCTTCGCCCTTGGCGCGTTCATTGCGGGCGGGCTTGCGGGCGGGGCCATGCTGTTTCTCAACCAGCGCACCGGGCTTAAGGAGGACGCCATCATCGGGCTGATCTTCACCTCCTTCTTCGGGCTGGGGCTGTTCATGGTGTCGCTGTCGCCTGCATCGATCAACATCCAGACCATTATTCTGGGCAACATCCTCGCAATCTCGCCAAGCGACACGCTGCAACTGGCCATTATCGGGCTGGTCTCGCTGACGATCCTGCTGGCCAAATGGAAAGACTTGATGGTGACGTTCTTCGATGAAAGCCATGCGCGCTCCATCGGGCTCAACCCGGACCGGTTGAAGCTGATCTTTTTCATCCTGCTCTCTGCCAGCACGGTCGCGGCACTGCAGACCGTGGGGGCCTTTCTGGTGATTGCCATGGTCGTAACCCCGGGGGCCACGGCCTATCTGCTGACGGACCGCTTCCCCCGGCTTTTGATCACGTCGGTCGCTATCGGCGCGCTGACGTCGTTTTTTGGCGCCTATATCAGCTACTTCCTCGATGGCGCGACGGGCGGGGTGATCGTCTGCCTGCAAGCCACAGTCTTTGGCCTGGCCTTCCTGTTCGCACCGAAACACGGAATGCTGGCCGCCCGCGCCCGCGCGAAGGAGGTCGCGTGATGTCCGAGCTGCTTCTGCCGTTCCAGTTTCCTTTCATGGTGAACGCTTTCCTGATCACCACCTTACTGGCGATCCCGGCGGCGCTGCTGTCATGCTTTCTGGTGCTCAAAGGATGGTCGCTGATGGGCGACGCGATTGCCCATGCGGTGTTGCCCGGCATCGTCATCGCCTATGTCATCGGCATTCCGCTGGTCATAGGCGCTTTTGTCTCGGGCATGATCTGTGCGCTGCTGACGGGTTGGATCGACGAAAACTCCCGCGTGAAGCGAGACACGGTGATGGGGGTGGTCTTCTCTGCTATGTTCGGGCTGGGGATCGTGCTTTACACGAAGATCGAAAGCGATGTGCATCTCGACCACATCCTCTTTGGCAACATGCTGGGCGTGGGGCCGGATGACATGTGGCTGACCGGGGTGATTGCCATCGGCGTGACCGGACTGCTGCTGGCCTTCTGGCGCGACCTGCTGCTGCATGCCTTTGACGAGCAGCAGGCCCGCGCATTGGGGCTCAGCGTCCGCTGGCTGCATTTCGGCCTGCTGGCCGTCATCTCCCTCACCGTAGTGGCCGCGTTGAAAGCCGTGGGCATCATCCTGGCCATTGCCTTTCTGGTCGGGCCCGGCGCGGTTGCCTTCCTGGTGACGCGGCGCTTCGGGCAGATGCTTTGCGTGTCGGTGTTGGTGGCCGTGTCTTCGAGCATGTTGGGCATTTACCTCAGCTTCTTCATCGACAGCGCGCCCGCGCCCACCATCGTGTTGATCCTGACGGCCTTCTTCCTGTTGGCCTTCCTCAATGCGAGCCTGCGCCGCCGCCCCGCTTAACGCTTGGCGAGGGTCGGCAATTTGCCTAATGCTGTGTGCATGAACCGATACCCCCGAGATATGCGCGGCTACGGGCCACGCCCCCCCGACCCGGCCTGGCCCGGCGGGGCCAAGATCGCCGTCCAGATTGTCGTCAATTACGAAGAAGGCGGCGAGAACAATATCTTGCATGGCGACAAAGCGTCCGAGGCGTTCCTGTCCGAAATCGTGGGCGCTGCGGCCTGGGACGGGCAGCGGCACTGGAACATGGAATCGATCTACGAATATGGCGCACGGGCCGGGTTCTGGCGGCTGCATCGCCTGCTCAAAGACATGCCCGTCACGGTCTACGGCGTGGCCACGGCGCTTGCCCGCTCCCCCGAGCAGGTGGCCGCCATGCAGCAGGCCCGTTGGGAAATCGCCAGCCATGGGTTGAAATGGATCGAGTATAAAGACTTCACCGAAGAAGAAGAGCGCGCCCATATGGCCGACGCCATTGCGCTGCACACACAGGTCACCGGGACCCGCCCGCGCGGCTGGTATACCGGCCGCTGCTCGGAGCACACATTGCGTTTGGTCGCTGAAGACGGCGGGTTTGACTATTGCGCGGACAGCTATGCCGACGACCTGCCCTATTACGCGCGCTTTGACGGACGCGATCAGCTGGTGGTGCCTTACACGCTTGATTGCAACGACATGCGCTTCGCCACACCGCAAGGGTTCAACGCGGGCGATCAGTTCGAAACCTATCTGCGCGACACGTTCGACGTGCTTTATGCCGAGGGCGAGGATGGTGCCGCCAAGATGATGAGCATCGGGCTGCATTGCCGCCTTGCGGGCCGCCCGGGCCGGTTGCAAGCCCTAAAGCGTTTCCTCGACTATGCCCGTGGCCATGACGGGGTCTGGTTTGCCACAAGGGCAGAGATCGCGGCGCATTGGTGCAAAACCCATCCGCCAGCCCCCAAGACCCGACCGTCCCTGATGGACAAAAGAACCTTTGTCAGCACCTATGGCGGCGTGTTCGAGCATTCCCCTTGGGTTGCAGAGGATGCGTGGGCGTTGGAGCTTGGCCCCGCGCATGACAGCGCGACCGGCTTGCATGGCGCGATGGTGCGCGCCTTCCGCGCGGCCCCCTCACCTACCCGGCTGGAAGTGCTCGACGCGCATCCCGATCTCGCGGGCAAGCTTGCGGCTGCCAAGCGTCTCACCAAGGAAAGCACGTCCGAGCAGGCCTCAGCCGGGCTCGACGCGCTCACCGATGACGAGCGCACAGCCTTCACCCGCCTGAATGAAGACTATATCGCAAAGCACGGATTTCCCTTCATTATTGCCGTGCGCGATCACACCAAGGCCAGCATTGTCGAGGCCTTCACCCGACGGATCAACCACGCCAGTGAGGTCGAATTCGCCGAGGCCTGCGCTCAGGTGGAACGCATCGCCTATCACCGCCTCCAAGACATGCTGCCCGAAGGCTGATCCATGAGCTACGCAACCCCTCCCGGCGGCCTGCCGGACCAGTCCGACCCGCTGACCGGAACCGCCATTTTCACCGAGGCCTATGCGTTTATCCCGGCAGGGGTGCAGCGCGATATCGTGACCTCTGCCCTGCCGCATTGGGACGGGATGCGGATGTGGGTGCTCGCCCGCCCGCTGACCGGCTTTGCCGAGACGTTTTCGCAATATATCGTCGAGCTGCAGCCCGGCGGCGGCTCCGACCGGCCAGAGGACAACGCCGAGGCGCAGGCCGTGTTGTTTGTGACCTCCGGCGAGATGGTGCTGCACAACGCCACCGGCAGCCACACCCTGCGCCCCGGCAGCTACGCATACCTGCCCGCTGGCAGCGGTTGGCGGCTGAGAAATGAAAAAAGTGAGGCCGCGACGTTTCATTGGGTCAGGAAGCGCTACCAGAGGGTCAACGGGGTGCCCGCCCCCGAGGGCTTCGTCACCCATGACAGCGACGGCACCGTGGTCGAGATGCCCGGCACCCAGGGCAAATGGTCCACCACGCGATTTGTCGACCCGGGCGATCTGCGCCACGACTTTCACGTCAATATCGTGAATTTTCAGCCCGGCGGGGTCATACCGTTTGAGGAAACCCATGTGATGGAGCACGGCCTTTATGTGCTGGAAGGAACGGCGGAATATCTGTTGAACCGCGATTGGGTCAGCGTAGGGCCCGGTGACTTCATGTGGCTGCGTGCGTTCTGCCCGCAGGCCTGCCGCGCCACGGGGGACGGTCCCTTCCGCTATCTGCTGTATAAGGACGTGAACCGCCACGCGGTACTTTTTTGAAACACCCCATCCCAAAAGCGCACATTATCTGGTCGGCCATGTCGTAAACTGACTAGGTTTTGACGCGCGGGATGCAAAACTCGCGCCCGGGGGCCAATCCAGCCTGACGGCCTGCGCATTGCAGGCCAAGACTAGCACAACCGGCGCGAGGGACCGCGGCCGGACCATAACCTTGTCATGGGGAGTGACACGAAGAATGACCGAAACAGCTATGAATACCGGGGCCTATGCGGACCCAAATACCACCCCGCCGCTGGCGCAGGCGGCGCCTTTGGGGCTGCAGCACGTTCTGGCGATGTTCGCCTCCAACGTGACGCCATCGATCATCGTGGCAGGCGCGGCAGGCCTGGCCTTCGGTTCTGCCGAGCAGGTCTACCTGATCCAGATGGCCATGCTTTTTGCCGGTGTGGCGACACTGTTTCAGACCGTGGGGCTGGGCCCGGTGGGCGCGCGTCTGCCCATCATGCAAGGCACCAGCTTTGCCTTTGTGGGTGTTCTGGCCGGTGTGGCCGCAACCCAAGGCTTGGGCGTGGCGCTTACCGCCTGCATCATCGGCGGTGTGATCCATTTCCTGTTGGGTGCCGTGATCCAGAATCTGCGCTGGTTGTTCCCGCCGCTGGTCACCGGCCTGGTCATTCTGGCTATCGGCCTTTACCTCATCCCGGTCGCGATCAAATACGCCGCAGGGGGCGCGGCCCAGTTCCAGATGGAGGCCGAAAGCTTCGGCTCGCTCAAACACTGGTCCGTGGCCTTGACCGTGGTGATTGTCAGCCTCGTTCTGAAATTCTTCATGAAAGGCCCGATCGCCAACGCGGCCATCCTGATCGGGCTGCTGGCGGGCTATGTGCTGGCCTTCGTGCTGGGCATGGTCAATTTCGGCGCAGTCGGCAATGCCAGCTGGATCACCTCTATCCAACCCCTGCCCTACGGGTTCGAGTTCAGCCTTGGTGCCGTGATTGCGGTCACGCTCGTCTCCATCGTTTCGGCCATCGAGACCGTCGGCGATTGCTCCGCAACGGCAAAGGCCGGCGCGGGCCGCGATGCCACGGATCGCGAGATCTCTGGCGCCACCTATGCGGACGGGCTTGGCACTGCGGTCGCAGGCGTCTTTGGCGGGCTGCCCAACACCTCCTTCAGTCAGAATGTTGGCATTGTCGGCATGACCGGCATCATGAGCCGCCATGTCGTGACAATTGCCGGCCTGATCATGGTGGTCTGCGGGCTGATCCCGAAAATCGGTGCGGTCATCGCCTCCATGCCCCTGCCGGTGCTGGGCGGCGGGGTGATTGTGATGTTTGGCATGGTGGCCTCCGCCGGGCTCAACATGCTGACAGAGGTAAAAATGAACCGCCGCAACATGGTGATCATTGCCGTGTCTCTGGCCATCGGGCTGGGCCTCAACCTGGTGCCCACCGCCGTGCAATATGTGCCGGGCGTGCTGAAAATTCTGATGACCTCTGCCGTGGCTCCCACCGCCATCATCGCGATCTTGCTCAACCTGGTCCTGCCTGACGAAATCTGATCGCATCAGAGCACAAGACAAACGGCCCGTCTGCCTCAGACGGGCCGTTTTTGCGTGATCACCTTGGTTTTGCCGCGATTTCCCGGTAGTGCGGGCCAAACGCAAACGAAGGACCTGACGAGTGATGCTGACCTGTTTCAAAAGCTACGACGTGCGCGGCAAACTGGGCGACGAGCTCAATAGCCAGATCGCCTATAAAATCGGCCGCGGCTTTGCCCGCGCCATGACCCCTGAAACGGTGGTGATCGGCTATGATATCCGCCCCACTTCGCCCGAGCTGGCCGAGGCGCTCACCCAAGGCCTGCGCGATGAAGGGGTCGATGTGATCGATATCGGTCTGTGCGGCACCGAAGAGGTCTATTTCGCCACAACCCATCTGAAGGCAGGCGGCGGGCTCATGGTCACCGCATCGCATAATCCGATTGATTATAACGGCATCAAGATGGTGCGCGAAGGCTCCCGCCCGATCTCCGCCGCAGATGGTCTGGGCGACATTGCCAAGCTATGCGAGGCGGACGCATTCGGCCCCGCGAAGGCGCAAGGCAGCTACACAAAGACAGACCCGCGCGACGCCTATGCGGACCGCGTCATGTCCTTCGTCGACCTCACCGCACTCAAGCCGTTGAAGATCGTGGTCAATGCCGGCAACGGGGTCGCAGGCCCCTCTTTCGACGCAATCGCGCAAAAGCTCGAAGCGCAAGGCGCGCCGCTCACCTTCATCCGCCACAACCATGCCCCCGATGGCGGGTTTCCCAATGGCATCCCCAACCCGCTGCTGCCGGAAAACCGCGCGCAAACCGCCGACCGGGTGCTGGAAGAGGGGGCTGATCTGGGCGTTGCCTGGGATGGCGATTTCGACCGCTGCTTCTTCTTTGACGAAACCGGCAGCTTTGTGGACGGCGAATATGTCGTCGGGCTTTTGGCCTCGGCCTTCCTGCCCAAATATCCCGGTGCCAAGATCATCCATGACCCGCGCGTCATCTGGGCATTGCTTGACCTGGTCGAGGCCGGGGGCGGGGAAGCTGTCGCCTCCAAATCCGGGCACTCCCATATCAAGGCAAAGATGCGGGAGGTCGACGCGGTCTATGGCGGCGAGATGTCGGCGCATCACTATTTCCGCGACTTCATGTATTGCGACAGCG
>CAYLVP010000011.1:0-15130 GCA_964387155.1 uncultured Rhodobacterales bacterium
CGCTTCGCCTCTTTCGGCATCCGGCCTTTTGTCATGCCGAACTCGGTGAAAACCCATGTCATCGCGCGATCGGCGCTTTCCCACTGATCCTCATCAATGGTGCGCGGCAGGAAGCGCTGAATGTTGGTGCCCATGGGCGTCACGCCGCCGCCGATCATCTCGGCAATCGATCCGGTGACGACCACGGCCGGCAAAGCAGGGTCTAACGTGCCCCAAGCGCGCTTCATCGCGCCCTCAGTGCCGTCGCGGCCAAGCTCTTCTTCGCCAAGGCCCGTTACCACGATGGGCAACTCATGCGGAGGCAGCGCATCGGTGTAGTGCAGCACGGAGGTCACTGGCAGGTTCTCGCAGCCCACAGGGCCGTCGATCACGCATTGCAGGCCCTTGACGGCGCAAAATGCGTAGACCGCGCCCCAATACCCTCCTGCTCTATCGTGATCCTGGATCAGCATTACACCATCTCGGCGGCTTTCGCCGCTCTCGCTTGTTTCTCTAGTTTCTTGAGGTTCAGCGCACGGAAGTTCGGCTGAAGATTTGGATCGCCTTCCCAGACGCCGGCAGTGTCATCGGCGCCGACACCCTCAAAGAAGGCGCGCATGTGATCCATGCGGTCCTTGTTGGCCATGGCCCCGTTGACGACCTGCGCCAGCGAGCCCGCACCGGCGGGCCCCATGAGGGGGCGCGCGGAAATCAAGTTGGTGAAATAGAGCGATGGGATGCCAAGCTCTTTGCCCTTTTGAACCACGGGTGTGGTGCCGATGGCGAGGTCGGGCTTGATCGCTTCCATCGCCGCGCAGTCATCTTCCAGCGATGCGCGGAATTTAACCTTGGTGCCCTTGGCCTCGAGCCAAGCAGCGTCTTCAGCGGACCACGGCGTCTTGGCGCAAGCTGTGCCCACATAAGGAATGTCAGCGCCACTTTCGATCAGCAGACGGGCGACAAGCAGCTCACTGCCTTCATAGCCCGACAGGGTAATCGTACCTTTGACCGGCATCGCACCAAGCGCGGCTTTGACGGCGGGCAGGAATTGGTTTTGCGCGGCAGCGATCTTGTCTTGGCCCACGTTGAACGCGTCGCCAATCGCGGCAAGCCATGCGGCTGTACCATCATGGCCCACGGGCGCGGAGCCCACCACAGGACGGCCAGCGGCCTGAAACTCGCGCACAGCGGCAGTGTAGAAGGGATGGATGGCAGCAACCGCGCCGCTATCAAGGGCGGCATAAAGCTCCCGCCACTCGCGGCAGGGGACAACAGGGCCAACGGCCAGGTCCATCGGTGCCAGCATCTGGCCGATCATCATCGGATCCGCCGGGAACATCTCGCCCAACAGCGACACAGTCGGGCGGTCTGATTTGCCGGAGGCAGGCATGGGCACGGGCCCCGCCTCAGCCTCTTCACGGGCGTATTTCAGCATGGCACCGGCCAAGACATCCTTGGCCTCGGCATGGGTTGGAATGCCGAAGCCCGGCACATCGATGCCTACGATCCGCACACCGTTGATCTCGTCAGGCAATAGCCGCAATGGCACGCCGGAGGCCGTGGGCACGCAGAGGTTCGTGACCACGATTGCGTCATACCGCTCCGGGTCGGCCAGGTCGTGCACACTTTCGCGGATGTCCTCGAACAGCTTCCCGGTGACCAGCGTTTCCGAATTAAACGGCACGTAGCCAACGGACCGACGCGCACCGTAGAAATGCGACACGAAGGTCAGACCGTAAACGCAGCAGGCGGAGCCCGACAGGATCGTCGCAGTGCGCTTCATGCGCAGACCGACACGCAGCGAACCGAAGGCCGGACACATGGATTGCGGTTTGTCATGCGGGCCCTGCGGGTAGTCGGCGGCGTATTGATCGAGAATATCAGACGCACCGGCCTTGCGCGCAGCATCCGCCATGGTGCTGCCGGAATGACAGCCAAGACCGTCCTGCGGCATAGGCGCATCGCGCCCCTCTACCGCCGTCCCGGTTTCGACCTCTACCGCATCCGCGTGGTCATATGTGACCGCTTTGCTCACTTCGCGGCCCCATTTGTCCGGGTCGTTTCAAGCTCTTTCAGAGCCTTCTCAAGTTCCTTCAGGCGGTGCAGATCAAACATCTTCGTACACGACCTCCAGGCTTTCTTTTGGCTTGGCGTTCTTGCCGCGCATATCCGCATCTGTTGCTGGTTCCAGCACCACATCGCCACCGGTCTCGGACGCGTCGAACAGGCCAAGCAGCCCGTCCTGATCCAAGGGTGCCGGACGCACGGGTGGGGCAATTGCGACTTCTTCGCCCAAAGAGGCAAAGAGGCTGCCCCATTGCGACTCCATCGTACCGACAATCTGGTAGTTGGCGGATTTCTTGCGCAGATCATCATCCTGCGGGATGGCCGCCAGGATCGGGATGTCGACGGCTTCGGCAAAGGCTGCGGCCTCGCCCGTGCCGTCATCCTTGTTGATCACCAGCCCTGCAACGCCGACATTGCCGCCAAGTTTGCGGAAATATTCGACCGCCGAGCAGACATTGTTGGCGACGTAGAGCGATTGCAGGTCGTTGGAGGCGACCAGGATCACCTTCTGCGCCATGTCGCGGGCAATCGGCAAGCCAAACCCGCCGCAGACCACGTCGCCCAGGAAATCGAGCAGCACGTAGTCAAAGTCCCAGTCATGGAAGCCCAGTTTCTCGAGCAGCTCGAACCCGTGAATGATGCCGCGCCCACCGCAGCCGCGCCCGACCTCCGGGCCTCCGAGCTCCATCGCAAAGACACCGCCGCGCTTGAAGCAGACATCGCCGATCTGCACTTCTTCGCCGGCCAGTTTCTTCTTGGTGGAGGTCTCGATAATAGTCGGGCAAGCCTTGCCGCCAAACAGAAGGGAGGTCGTGTCCGATTTAGGATCACATCCGATGAGCAAGACACGCTTGCCCTGCTCCGCCATCATATGGCTGAGGTTCGCAAGAGTGAAAGATTTTCCGATACCGCCTTTGCCGTAGATCGCGATGATCTGCGTCTTAGAGGTCGGCTCTTCAGCGATGATATCGGCCAGGTCCTCATGCGCCTCGTCGCGCAGCCGCTGGTCGAAATCTTTGATTTTTCCGTCTGTTTTGAGATTTGGAATATCAAGGGTCATGCGTGGCCTTCCCAGTCGAGAATCATCTTCAGGCAGCCCGCGTCGGTGAATGCGGTCTGGTAGGCATGCGCGGCGTCGCGCGCCGCTGCATGATGTGTGATCAACCCGGCAAGACTCAGAGCGCCCGAACCCACAAGATTGCGGGTCGCCGTCAGGTCGTCCCGGGTCCATTCCGCCGCGACGCGCAGGCGCGCTTCCTTCATGAAGGCGGGCGGAAAGGCAAAACTGATGGGTTCCGGGTAGAACCCAGCGAGAACAATCTCGCCACCTTTGGCAATGCGCCCGATCAGTTCTCCCAGAACAGCGGCGCTTCCAGAGGCGTCATAAATAGATGTGTAGTCACGGCGCGGATCGTCGTCAGGGCAGATCACCTCATACCCATCAGCCCCGGCCCGCCGGGTCGGATCAACCTCCCAAACGGTGGGCGGTGGCGCACCTGCCGCCATCGTCAACCGCGCAAGCAGACGACCCAGAACACCGTGGCCGACGATCAGATCAGGCAGCGATTTGTTCGGACCAGCCATGGCGTGACGCGCGGTTGCAGCAAGAGCCAGCAAGGCGCCTTCGGCCCCAAGCTCGCGATCGATGTGAATGGCACGGTCGGCAGAGGTGACCAGCAGGCTCGACGCGCCACCAAAGAGGCCAAAGGCCCCAGCGTAGCAATTTGCACCGGGAACGAAGACGCGGTCACCGGGTTTGAAATTCGCCTCAGGTCCCGCTTCGACCACCTCGCCCGCGGCCTCGTAGCCTGGCACCAGCGGATAGCCCATACCCGGGAAAGGCGGCATCTCGCCGGTCCAGAAAAGTTTCTCGGTGCCAGTGGAAATACCGGAATGGGTCACACGCACCACAAGCTCATCCGCTTGCGGGTCCGTCACTTCGAGCTGAGAAAGCTCAAGCTCCTTTGGACCTTTAAGTGTGACGGCGGTTGCGTGCACTGGCCCCTCCCAGTTGGTATTCAGCATTCTCCCCACATGCGAGCAGACTCAGCCCGGAGTAAGGTCTCATTCTGTAAGCTAAATCTGACATATCAGACTGTCAACTTAATTAGACACAATGCCGTGTCAGCTTTTCCGTGCAACCACGCAACGCGTCACAAACGGCCTGCGGGCGGGCAGGGCCTTGACCGCGTCAAACCCCGCTGCCCGGCACAAATCCGCGATTTCGTCTGCGGACCGGGCCTTCCCCGTGCGCATCGCCATCGTGTAGAGCGCGAAATAAGCGTCGCCTGCGCGTTCCGGGCTGGCCCCGCCTGACATAGGCTCCGAAATCACCAGCCGTCCGCCCTTTGGCAACGCCGCAAAGCACTTGTCCAAAAGGTCCGCGACCGTGTCATCGGCATGATCGTACAGAACCCGCACCAGCGATATTGCATCCGCCCCTTCCGGCAACGAGTCGCGGCGGAACGAGCCTGCGCGCACCTCTGCCCGGCCTCCCTGGCCTGACTTGGCAAAGCGCGAAATCGCGTCGGGCACGACAAGCGGCAAATCAAAGAGCATCAATCGCAAATGGGGGTTGGCATGGCCTGCTGCCTCAAGAAACGCGCCTGTCCCGCCGCCGACATCCATCAGGCATTGGGTGTCTTGGAAAGACACCGCCTTCAGCGTGTCTTCGGCCACCAAAACCTGACTTTGCGCCATCAGATCGGAGTAAGTCGCAGCCACCTCAGGGTCCATCGCGCCACCAAAGACATAGGGCCAGAAATCGGCCAGCTCGGTCTCGACCTCGCCGCGAAAGAAGGCGACGGGATCTGCCAGATCACGGTAGAGCACATCATGATGGCCGATCATCTGCGCGAGCCCCGGCACACCCATCAGCGCCGCCCCGCTGCGCGCAAGCGCGTAACGATCCGACCCTTTCCGCTTGACCAGGCCCAGGGCCGTGGCGGCACGCAGCAGCACCTCCATCCGGTCCTCCGGCACGGCGCAGCGATGTGCAAGCGCGCGGGTTGTCTGTGGCTGATCCATGAGCGCGCCAAGCACGTCGAGCTTCACCAGAGCCATAAGAACCTGCGAGTGGCAGAACCCTGCCAGCAGATCGAAAAGCGCCTCTCCCTCCTTGCGGACAAGGCGGCGGGTGAGCGGGAAATGCGCGGCCCATTTCTGGAACCTGCGCGAGGCGATCAGCCGGTTGGTCCAGCTGCCCTTCGCAGGTCGGCCAGCGGGGTGAGGGAAATCTGTGGGCGCATCCACCACCGGGCTACTCGCCCGGCACGGTCGCTTTGCGCGCGCGCCACTTGATGGGCGTCAGCACTTCGGCCTGAGCGGTGACCATCTGAGCAAGTTTCGCCTCGCCCGGGCATTTCGGGATCGAAGAAATCGCGCCGCCCAGGATGTCGCGCATCCGTGCAATCGCGCCCTCGACGCCAAGCTCCGTCACCGCGTTGGGGCGGCCATGCAGATCGTCCTGACCAACCGGCTTGCCCAACGTCTCTTCGTCGTAAAGCGCGTCGCGCAAATCGTCGGCCACCTGAAAGGCCTCACCGATCCGCGCGCCAAGATCTTCCCATTGCTCCGCCTCCTGACCGGCGGCAATGGCGCCCATCTGCGTCGCGGCAATGAACAGCGCCCCGGTCTTGGCACGGTGATAGGCGGAAAGATCAACCTCTTCCTCGCTTTCCCAGCCTTGGCCTGCACAAATGCCATTCGGCATGCCAGTCCGCTTCGCCAGGACCAGCATAAGCTGCGCTGCGCGGGCAGGGTCAATCGCCGTCGCGCGGGCCAGCACCTCGAAGGCCATGATGATAAGGCTGTCGCCGGTCAGCACCGCAAGAGGTTCGCCAAAGGCGCGGTGCACAGACGGTTTGCCCCTGCGCATATCGGCATCGTCAAAACAGGGCAGGTCGTCATGTACCAGAGAGGCGCAGTGGATCAACTCCAGCGCGGCCGCGGCGGCATCTGCGAGCGCGGGCTGATCATCACCGCAGGCACCCGCAACGCTGAGCAGAATCGTCGGACGGATTCGCGCGCCACCAGGGGTCACAGTGTAATGCAGCGCCGAGGCCAGCTTGCCGGGGGAAGGCTGCGCCTGCCCGGCCCGAATAGCCTGAGAAATCGCGGCATCAATCCGTTGTGAAAACGCCATTTGGGACCTCCGGCATAGGCGCGGGACTTACTGCAAGTTGTAAGTCATTGCGCACAATAAATGTGTCAACTAAACTGGACACGTTCTGTCGCGCTTGTCAATCTTTGCCTCAGGAGGTGGCCACATATGCCTAACCCTACCCGTTCAGTCGCTGTGATTGGTGCCGGTATCGGCGGGCTGGCGGCCGCGCTGCGGCTTGCGCATGCCGGGCTCGACGTCACGGTGTTTGAGCGGCACGCAGGCCCGGGTGGCAAGATGCGCACCGTGCCCTCCGTCGCAGGCCCAGTGGATGCAGGCCCCACCGTGTTGACATTGAAACCCGTTTTCGACGCGCTGTTTGCGGATGTCGGTCAGCGGCTTGAGGATCACGTCACCCTGGAACAAGAGCCCATCCTGGCCCGGCATTTCTGGTCAGATGGCACACAACTGGACCTGATGGCCAACCACGAGGAAAGCCGCGCCAATGTTGCGGCCTGCTTCGGCAGCAACGTCGGAAGGGAGTTCGACCGATTCTCAGACGCGGCGGCGCGGCTGTTTGAGGCTTTCGACGCCCCAATGATGCAAGCCTGTCGGCCCTCAAAACTGGCGCTGACGGCGCGGGTTCTGCGCGAGCCGAGCCTTATCCCCCTGATGGCCCCCCTTCGCAGCCTGGCCGCCAGCCTAGACCGGTATTTCAGCGAACCCAAACTCGCGCAGCTGTTTGGACGATATGCGACCTATGTTGGCGGGCGTCCCGATGCCTCCCCCGCTATCCTGGGCCTGATCGCCCATGCAGAGGCGCGCGGCGTCTGGCACGTCAAGGGCGGCATGCATCAGCTCGCCAAAGCGATCGAAGCGCTTGCGCAAAACCTGGGCGCGACATTCCGGTACGGTGCAAATATCGGTTTGATAGAGTCTGCATCCAGTGGGTTTTCGATCCATGAAGGCTGTCGAAAGCTGAGCTTCGACAAGGTGGTGTTCAACGGCGATCCACGGGCCTTAAACCAAGGGCTTTTGGGTCAGGACATCCGCTGCGCGGTCAAGTCAGAGTGCACCCAGCCCCGCAGCCTGTCAGCGTTTGTGCACAGCTTTGCGGCCACCCCTTCGGATGTTCCGCTTGCCGGGCATAACGTCTTTTTCGGCGATGCGCCGGAGGGCGAGTTTGGGCCATTGGCACAGGGCCACATGCCGCATGACCCCACGCTTTATATCTGCGCGCAGGACCGGTTCGGCGGGCGGGTGCCGGATGGGCCGGAGCGGTTTGAGATCATCATGAACGGCCCGCCCGCCCCCGATGGCGCCACCCCTGATCGGCAGGAGATCGAGATATGCCAGACACGTACCACCAGCAGGCTGCAGAGATTCGGGCTGACCTTCGATCCGCCACTCCAGCCAGAGGCGCTGACGACACCGACCCAGTTCGGTCAGATGTTTCCAGCCTCGAACGGATCGCTTTACGGGCGATCCCCGCATGGGATGATGGCTGCGTTCAAAAGGCCGACCGCGCGGTCGCGTTTGAAAGGTCTTTACCTGGTGGGCGGGGGCGCGCATCCGGGGGCAGGGGTGCCGATGGCGACGCTCTCCGCCAAGCACGCGGCAGAAACGATCTTGAAAGACCTCACTTCAACATTGACGTCCCGGCAGGGGGCTACGCCTGGTGGTATGTCGACGGGGTCAGCGATGACGGCACCCGCGCCGTCTCGGTCATCGGCTTCATAGGGTCGGTCTTCTCGCCCTGGTATCACTGGTCGGGGCGCGGCAACCCCGCGGATCATTGCTGCATCAACGTCGCGACTTACGGCCCCGGCGGGCGGTTCACAATGACTGACCGCGGCGAAACTGCGTTGCGGCGCAGCCATGACCGGTTTGAGGTCGGGCCGTCTGCCATGCACTGGACGGGATCAGAGCTGGTGATCGAGGTGAACGAGGTCTCCTCCCTCCCGCTGGTCTCCCGCGTGCGGGGGCAGATCACCGTGACGCCGTCAGCGCTGACCTCGGTCGAGCTGCCCCTGACCAAAGACGGCGCGCATGTGTGGCGGCCATTCGCGCCCTCGTCGCGGATTAGGGTCGATTTCGAGGCCCCCGGCTGGCAATTCGATGGGCATGGGTATTTCGATTCGAATTTCGGCACCCGGCCCCTAGAAAAGGATTTTAGCTATTGGACCTGGGGGCGCTACCCGACGCAGGCCGGGGCGACGTGCTTTTATGATGCCGCGCGCAGGGACGGGACGCGCCTGGAGGCCGCAATTGCCTTCGCCCCAGATGGCGCGGCCAGAATGATCGACGCGCCTGACAGCCGCCCCTTCAAGCGGACGCTCTGGGCGCTGCGGCGTGAAACACGGGCCGATCCAGGCACGACGGCACGCCAGGTCAAGCCAATGCTGGACGCGCCGTTCTATTCCCGCTCGGTCGTTGAAACGCAGATTAATGGCGAGGTCGTGCAAGGGGTGCATGAGGCGCTGGACCTGAACCGCTACGCGCAGCCCTTGCTGAAACCCATGCTCGCCGTGCGGGTCCCGCGCCGGAAGACCTGGCAGTTCTAAATCTGATCAGGCTTAAGGGGCTCGACTGACGGGTTCAGCCGCCACATCTTGAAGTTCAGCGCAGCAGCGACCGTCACCCATAGCAGATAGGGCATGAAGGCCAGCCCCGCCCACAGATCCAGTTGCAAATGCGTGATCACGCACATCAGGACCGCCACCCATAGCGGTGCCATGACCAGCAGCGCGCCTTTCAAACGGCGCAGGCCAAAGAAAACCGGTGTCCAGAGTGTCGCGAACCCCGCCTGCATCGCCCAGAACCCCATGGCAAAGGCGTTGCCATCCAGCACCGCCACCCGGGCCCCCGCGAAGGAGATCAGCAGGTAGATCGTGCTCCATGCGACCGGAAAGGCCCAGTCCGGGGGGACCCAGCTGGGCTTGTTGAGCTCTTTGTACCAATCCCCGGGGGGGAAGGTTGCGCCAGTCGCCCCAGCGGCGGCACAGGTCAGAAAGAACAGACCGAACAGCAGAAGATCCATCGCAACACCCTATTCTGCAGCAACACCGTGAGAGGCATCGCGCGCCTTGAGTTCTGTCAGCACATCCAAAAGCGCGGCGGCGCGCGAGTAGCGCCCGCCACGATCCCGGCCAGCCGCATCAACGAGGAACTGCACTTCCGGCAAGGCCCGGGCATGGATAACAGGGGATTGCGGAAGGACAATCGTGCCGCTCGCGCGCAGGCCGGATTTCGCGATCAAAGCCAGCTTTTGCGCCTTGGTCGTCCGGCCGCGTTGCGTCACGCTGTCATGCCCGTTGCGGGCTACCGCCCCGCCGATCCCCGCATAGATGTAGCGGGCCGCAAAAATCCCCGTCCGCGCCTTACGTGGAAGCGAAGAAATCCCCGCTTCTGAGCGTATATAGAGCCTGTTTGCCTCGGCCAGAAGTTTGCGGGTGAAGCGCCTGATATCGGGGCTGGGCTCCGGGTTGGCGAGGAAGTCTTCCGGGTCGATCCCTGCGTCCTCAAGCCATTGCAAGGGCAGGTAGATACGCCCGGCGCGGGCGTCTTCACCGATGTCGCGTGCGATGTTGGTCAGCTGCATCGCCACACCCAGGTCGCAGGCGCGGGCCAGCCCATTCGGGTCACGCATCCGCATCAGCACGCACATCATCGCGCCAACGGCAGAGGCAACCCGGGCCGAATAGCCGCGCAGATCTGACAAGGTCTCATAGCGGCGACCGACCGCATCCCAGGCAAGACCCTCCAACAAGGCCTCGGGCAAAGCGCGCGGCATGTCGAATTCTTCGATGATCGCTGCAAAAGCGCGGTCTTCAGGGGCGTTGCGGGGCCGGCCTGCATAGGCGGCATCCAGCCGTTCTTGCAGTTGCAGAACGGCGCGCCCCTTCTCCGCCCCTTCATCAACCTCGTCATCGGCCAAGCGGCAAAACGCATACAGCGCCAATGCGGGGTCGCGGACCGAAGCAGGCAACAGCTTGGATGCTGCATGAAAGGACAGCGACCCGGTACGGATCACTGCGCGGCAATGCTCTAAATCAGCAGGATCAATCATTCAGCAGCCATCCGGTGATCTTTGGAGAGGGCGGGCGCGTCAGGCACCAGCTTTGCAACAACTTCTGCGCTAGAGACGACACCGGGCAGCCCCGCGCCCGGATGCGTGCCTGCGCCCACCAGAAACAGGCCCTTGGCCTCTTCGCTGACATTGTGCGGGCGGAACCACGCGCTTTGCAGGATACGCGGCTCAATCGAAAAGCCGCAGCCATGGGGCGACAGATAGCGATCGCGGAAGGTCTCTGGCGTAAAGGCAAACTCGGTTGAAATATGGTCCCGGAACCCGGGCATGACCGTTTCAAGCACGGCGGCGACCTTCTCGCGATAGACAGGTTCCTCAGTCTGCCAGTCGACCGCATCTTTCCAACCCAGATGCGGCACGGGGGAGAGAACATAGAAGGTGTCATCGCCCGCAGGGGCCGCGCTGTCATCGGTGACAGAGGGGCGGTGAATATAGAGGCTCATATCATCGGCCAGCTTGCCCTTGATGAAGATGTCCTTCAGCAGACCCGAGAATCGCGGCCCGTTCAGAATGGTATGATGCCCGAGGTCAGGCCATTTCTGTGCTGTGCCTTTCGTGCCGAAATACCAAACATAAAGCCCCATGGACCACCGTTTGCGCGCCAGCTTTTTCCGAGTCCAGCGTTTGCGACCATGGTTGCGCAGAAGGCGGTCATATGTGTGCCCGGCATCGGCATTGCTGATGACAAGCGGCGCAGCCAAAGTCTCGCCAGAGTCGAGCCTGACGCCGTGCGTTTGACCGTTTTCCACCAGAATCTCGTCGGCAATTGTTTCGTGGCGGATCGTCCCGCCCTGGGCGCGCACGACCCCGGCCATAGCGTCGGCAATGGCCTGAACCCCGCCTATCGCGTAATGGACGCCGAACTCTTTCTCGAGATGGGCAACCAGCGCGTACATCGAGGTGACATGCAGCGGATCACCACCGATAAAGAGCGGGTGGAATGACAGCGCCATACGCAGCTTTTCATCGCGCACGCGCGCGGCGGCGAGCCCGTAGATTGACCGGTCTGCGCGCAGCAATGCGAACTCTGGCAGCACGCGAATGGTTTCCCACAGCCGGTGCATCGGTTTGGTCAGCATGCCTTCAAAGCCCACGACATACCGCCGGTAGCTATCCTTCAAAAACCGTTCATATCCTTTCACATCAGCCGGGTTGATCTTCGCCACCTCGGCCCGCATCCGGTCTGTGTCGGTATGCGCCTCGAACTTGGTGCCATCGGGCCAGCGTATTTCGTAAAAGGGCGTTATGGCGCGCAGATCCACATCCGCCCGAAAATCGCGCCCACAATCGGCCCAAAGCTGTTCGAAGACTTGGGGAACGGTCACAATCGTTGGCCCAAGATCGAACCTGTGGCCGTCCTGCATGATGGAGCTGCCACGCCCGCCAACCTTGTCGAGCTTGTCGAGCACGGTGACCGCGTAGCCTTTCGCGCCCAGCCGCATCGCCGCCGACAGGCCGCCAAGCCCCGCGCCGATGACAATGGCACGATTATCGAAAGCGGTGCTATGCGAGTCCATATTCATGACTTCACCCTAGAACTGTCTATTTTACTTTACAATCTTGCTGTCACTAATCTTTGCATTTGGCGGAAAATATGTAAGCCTACGTTGACAGATCAGGATTCCGTAGCCCATGTCACAGGTCGTCAGCCTCAGCTTTTTCCGCTTTCAATCCGCCCCGGCGCGGCTCTGGGCCTTTGCCATGATGGGACTTGCCAGACGCAAGATGGCCCGCGTTCCGGGCATCGGGTTTTGGAAGCTCTGCGGCTCAGGCACTGGTGAGGGGTTCACACCCTTTCCCAACACCGCCGTCTACGCCATCCTTGCCACCTGGCCCGATATGGAGACCGCGCGTGCGCAACTGGACAGCGCGCCAATCTTCGAAACATACAGAAGGACCGCGACTGAGAACTGGACCGTTTACTTGTCGGCAAGCTCGGCCCGTGGCGTATGGTCAGGCGAGGCCCCATTTCAAGTGTCTAACACGGGTAAAATCGGCCCTCTCGCCGTTCTGACCCGGGCGACGATCAAACCCAAAATCCTCGCCAGGTTCTGGAGCCGCGTGCCCGATATTTCCCGCGTGATCGGCAAGGACCCGAATGTCGCCTTCAAGATCGGGATCGGCGAGGTGCCTTGGCTGCATCAGGTCACTTTTTCCATCTGGCCGGACGCCGCCCGCATGTCTGCCTTCGCCCGCACGGGCCACCATGCCGAAGCCATAAGAGCCGTCCGCGAGGAAGGCTGGTTTCGCGAAGAACTCTACGCCCGCTTTGACGTCCTGTCCGACAGCGGCAGCTGGAACGGGGGCTCCCCCCTCGCAGAATTGGAGCGCATATGAAGAAGCCTTTCCCTTTCTCCGCCATTGTCGGCCAGTCCGACATGAAGAGGGCGATGATTCTGACCGCCATCGACCCATCCATCGGCGGGGTTTTGGTGTTCGGCGATCGTGGCACCGGCAAGTCAACGGCTGTGCGCGCGCTCGCGGCGCTTTTGCCAACCATCACGGCGGTTAAGACCTGCCCTGTGAACAGTGAGACCCCGAAAGAGTGCCCGGTCTGGGCGAATGTAAAAACGCGGGCCACGCATCAGATCCCGACACCGGTGATCGATCTTCCCTTGGGTGCGTCCGAGGACCGCGTGACCGGGGCATTGGACATTGAAAAGGCTCTAACCAACGGAGAAAAGGCGTTTCAGCCTGGCCTTCTGGCGCAGGCCAATCGTGGATACCTCTATATTGACGAGGTCAATTTGCTTGAGGACCATATTGTCGACCTGCTGCTTGATGTGGCGCAGACGGGCGAAAACGTGATCGAGCGGGAAGGCCTATCGATCCGCCATCCTGCGCGGTTTGTCCTCGTCGGATCCGGCAACCCCGAAGAGGGCGAGCTTCGCCCGCAGCTTTTGGACAGGTTCGGGCTGTCGGTCGACGTGAGCTCCCCCACGGATATTGACGAGCGGATCGAGGTCATCAAACGCAGGGATGCCTATGACAATGACCACAGCGCCTTCATGTTGAGATGGCAGGCCGAGGATGCAGCCCTGCAAGACAAGATCCTGTCTGCCAGAAAGGCTCTAACAAAGCTGAAGACGCCGGAAAAATCGCTCCGCGATGTGGCTGAGCTCTGTGTGAAGCTGGGCTCTGACGGGCTGCGAGGTGAGCTGACATTGCTGAAAGCCGCCCGCGCCTATGCCGCGTTCCGTGACGACACGGCACTGACCCGATCCCATATTCGCGATATCGCGCCCCTTGCGCTGCGCCATCGGCTGCGGCGTGATCCCTTGGATGATGCGGGCTCAGGCACCCGCGTGAACCGCATTGTCGAAGATGTGTTGGGCGCCTGATGACCCCGTGGGAGCGGTGTCAGACCGCGCTTCGCCTGCTGGCCATTGACCCGGTCGGCCTGAGTGGCATCGCGTTGCGCGCCCGCAGCGGGCCGGTGCGGGATGGCCTCATGGCGGATGCCGCCAAACTGCTGCCCCCAATTGTGCGGCTTCACCCCGCAATGGGCGCGGAAGAGCTTCATGGCGGCATTGATTTGGCCGAGACCTTGCGGCTGGGTGGGGCGCAATATCACCAAGGTCTGCTTGCCCGACGCGATGCAACCCTGGTCCTGCCAATGGCCGAACGCTGCACGCCGCAGCTTGCTCATTTGCTAAGCGGGGCGATTGAGGCGAGCAATGGGACCGCTCTGATCGCACTCGATGAAGGGGTGGATGAGACAGAGCGACTGCCAGAGGCGCTGTCTGACCGGTTGGCCTTTCATCTGGATTTGGGGCAGGTCGCCATTGGCGATATGCGCGCGATGGCGTTTGAGCATGCCAGCTCTGACGCAGGTGCGAGGCTGGATACTGTCGAAACTTCCAATGAACTGCCTGCGCAGCTGGTGCATCTTTGCGCCGCTCTTGGCATAGCGAACCTGCGTGCGCCCACCCTGACACTGCGGGCCGCAAAGGCACATGCCGCATTTTCAGGCCGAAACAGGGTCAATTCAGATGATATTGAGACCGCTGCAGCCCTCGTGCTGGCAAGCCGCGCGACGCGCCTGCCAAGCGAGGAACAGCCGGAAGCCGGCGAGCAAGAACTGAAAGATGACAGGCCCGCCACGCAAAAGCAGATAGACCTGCCGGACGAGCTGCTGATCGAGGCCGTCAAAGCGGCCTTGCCGCCTGACCTCTTGTCACAACTGACGCAAGGCAAGGCGCGCGGCACCACCGGCTCTGGCACAGGTCAGCGCAAGACCGGTAACAGGCGCGGGCGCCCCCTGCCCGCCCGCAACAAGCGCGCGCGCTCCGGTGAGCGTATTGACCTGATGGCAACATTGCGGGCCGCCGTCCCGTGGCAATCCATGCGCAAGCGCGATGCGCCGGAAAGACCCGGCGCAATTATCCGTCCCGAAGACCTGCGCGCGAAGCGGTATGAGGAGCATTCGGACAGGCTATTGATTTTCACAGTTGATGCCTCGGGCTCCGCGGCTCTTGCCCGCTTGGGGGAGGCGAAAGGAGCGGTGGAGCTGCTTCTGGCCGAAGCCTATGCGCGGCGCGACCATGTTGCGCTGATCGCGTTTCGCGGCGCGGGCGCAGAAGAACTGTTGCCGCCGACGCGGTCGCTTGTGCAAACCAAGCAAAGACTGGCTGAGCTGCCGGGAGGCGGCGGGACACCAACGGCAGCCGGGCTGCGCGCAGCAGCAGAATTGGCTGATCACGCAAGGCGCCGCGGCATGACCCCTACTGTTGTGCTGTTGACCGACGGGCGCAGCAATGTGGCGCTGGACGGCAAGGCTGACCGTGCGCAAGCGGCGGCGGATGCAACATCGCTCGCCCAATCTTTGGCACGGTTAGGGGTTGAAAGCCTTGTGATAGACACAGGCAAACGACCCGAAGCGGCACTTGCCA
>CAYLVP010000011.1:15230-63424 GCA_964387155.1 uncultured Rhodobacterales bacterium
GGCGGGGCGACACAAAGCTGGCGCCATCTGATGCCGCTTTTGGCAAAGAAGTATCGGACCATTGCGGTCGACCTACCCGGTCAGGGTTTTACAAAGCTCGGGGCGCAACGCCGCTGTGGTCTGGACGAGATGAGCGCCGATCTGCAACAACTGGCCAACCAGCAAGGCTGGCACCCCGTCGCGCTGATTGGCCATTCGGCAGGTGCGGCGATTGCCCTGAGGATGGCAGAAGAGATGACGCCGCCGCCGCAGGTGATTGGGCTGAATGCGGCCCTTGGAAATTTCAAAGGGCTGGCAGGCGTGCTCTTCCCGATCATGGCGAAGATGCTTGCCGCCATGCCTGGCGTGGCGCAGCTGTTTACCGCGTCGGCGGCGCGCCCGCAGTCGGTTGAACGGTTGATCTCAGGCACCGGTTCGACCTTGAGCAGCCAGGAACGGCGGTTTTATCAGGCCCTCGTCAGTGACCGGGGCCATGTCGATGCGACACTGTCCATGATGGCACAATGGTCTTTGGACGGGCTGCTGTCCCGTCTGCCCGACCACCCGGCGCGCAGCTTACTGATCGCGGCAAGCAATGACAAATCCGTGCCGCCCTCGACATCGCGAGATGCCGCCGCGCGGATGCCCGACGCGGACTTCATTGAATTGCCCGGTCTCGGGCATCTGGCGCATGAGGAAGCTGCTGAAACAGTGTTGCACCCGATACAAAGCTTCCTGGCAGCTTGACGCAGATCAAGGAAAAGACTGGCGGAAGGCCGCAAATGTGTAAGAAATGACCCTGACTGAAAGCAAACGATATGTTGGACTGCATGAGTGAATTTGAAGCCGAGAAAACCCGGGCATCCGACTGGTTCAGAGAGCTGCGCGACCGCATTGTCGCAGAATTTCATGCGCTGGAAGATCGCCATGGTGGCTCTGGCCGGGTCGAGGTGAGCAAAACCAAGCGAACGGCCGATGACGGATCAGATGCCGGTGGCGGCGAGATGAGCGTGATGCGTGGCGGCACGGTCTTCGAAAAAGTTGGCGTCAACATTTCGACGGTTTACGGCACTTTGGGAGAGCGTGCGCAGATGGCCATGGCCGCGCGCAAGGGCATACCCGGCATGAAAGAGGATCCGCGGTTTTGGGCCTCAGGGATCTCGCTGGTGGCGCATATGCAAAACCCACATGCTCCGGCGGTACATATGAACACCCGCATGTTCTGGACCCCCCATGCCTGGTGGTTTGGCGGGGGTGCGGACCTGAACCCATGCCTCGAATATGATGAGGACACTGCGCATTTTCATGCTGAGATGAAGGCCGCCTGTGACCCACATGGCGCGACGCTTTATGACGCGCTGAAGGCCTGGGCAGATGAGTATTTCTTCATTCCACACCGTCACCGCGCCCGGGGCGTCGGGGGCATCTTTTTTGATGACCGAAACACCGATGATTGGGAGGCGGATTTCAAGCTGACGCAGGATGTGGGCTCGGCCTTTCTGCCTGCATTCGTGCCTTTGGTCGACAAGCGCCACCCGTCCGACTGGGGCGAGGCAGAAAAACATGCGCAACTGGTGCATCGGGGCCTCTATGCGGAATATAACCTCGTCTATGATCGCGGAACGAAATTTGGGCTAGAAACCGGCCATGATGCAAACGCTGTCTTGATGAGCCTGCCGCCTTTGGCGAAATGGGTGTGATCAAAATGGGCGGCTGACGCCGCAAGAGATCTTTATGCTCTTGGAGAGCTTTGCTCTCCGCCGCATGGGCATCCTCTCAGGATATTTTTGGAACAATGATGATGACAGCGGGTCAGCGGCCCCGGACCGTGTCGATCATCAATTGAACATTGTCGGGATCGGCATCCGGGGTGATGCCGTGGCCGAGATTGAAAATATGCGGGCCGCCTTTCAACGCATCGACGATACGGCGCGTCTCTGACACAAGCGCCTCTCCACCCGTGACCATATGGGAGGATTTCAGATTGCCCTGCACGCAGCCCCCGGGTTGCACATATTCGGCCACCCAGGCGGCATCGACGCCGTCATCAACCGCGATGCAATCTGCGCCGATTGCATCATGCGCGCCCGCGTAGCTTTCGCCCGCGCCGCGCGGAAAGGCGATGACCGGAATTCCTGGGTGTTTTTCCTTCAATGCGGCAGTGATGCGCTGCATCGGCTTTAACGAATATTGAGTGAAATCCGCGCCTTTCAGCGAACCGGCCCAGCTGTCGAAAATCTTCACGCATTCGGCGCCTGCCTCGATCTGTTTCGACATATAGGCGATTGTGGCCTCGGTGATGCGATCCATCAGCCCGTCAAACACAGCGCGGTTTTCTGCTTTCAGCGCATGGGCCGGGCCCTGATCTGGGGTGCCTTGGCCCGCAATCATATAGGTGGCAACAGTCCAGGGCGCGCCGGCGAAGCCAATCAGAGTGGTCTCGGGCGGCAGCTCTTGCGACAGGATCTTCACGGTTTCATAGACCGGTGCGAGATGGTTGTGGATATCCTGCGCGCCTTTCAGCTGGCCCAGCTCTGCATCGGAGGTGATGGTGGAGAGCCGAGGGCCCTCGCCAGTGACAAACCACAGATCAGCCCCCAAAGCCTGCGGGACCAGCAGGATATCAGCAAACAGGATCGCGGCATCAAAACCGTAACGGCGGATGGGCTGCAGGGTGACTTCGGCGGCGAGCTCTGAGTTGTAGCAGAGCGACAGAAAATCCCCGGCCTCGGCGCGGGTGGCGCGGTATTCGGGCAGGTAGCGACCTGCCTGACGCATCATCCAAATGGGAGGGGTCTCCAGCGTTTCACCGGCGAGGGCGCGAAGGATCGTTTTGTCTTTGCTCATGACGGCAGGGTCCTAACTAAGTTCCGCCCATATCATGCTTTTTCAACCCGTAAGACACAAGAGTTGTCAGGCTGGATTTACAGTATTAACAAGGTTGGCATGAGTATCTCCCTGCCTGACCCCGCCCACCCGTTGAAGATCGGCACACGCGGCTCTCCGCTTGCGCTTGCGCAGGCCCATGAGACCCGCGAACGGCTGGCCAAGGCCTTCGATCTGCCTTTTGAGGCATTCGAGATCGTGGTGATCAAGACGACAGGCGACAAGATCATAGACCGCCCCTTGAAGGAGATCGGCGGCAAGGGCCTGTTCACCCGCGAGATCGAAGAGGACATGTTGTCTGGCAAGATCGACATCGCGGTTCATTCGATGAAGGACATGCCGACGGTGCAGCCTGTGGGCCTTGTGCTGGACACCTATTTGCCGCGAGAGGATGTGCGCGACGCGTTTATTTCGCCGCGCGCAGGTGGTCTTGCGGATTTGCCTGCTGGCACGGTGGTTGGCACGTCATCGCTGCGGCGCAAGGCCCAGCTGAAATTGCGCCGCCCGGACCTGGAGGTGGTGGAATTCCGTGGCAATCTGCAGACCCGGTTGAAAAAGCTCAATGACGGCGTGGCAGAAGCCACTTTTCTGGCCATGGCAGGGTTGAACCGGCTGGGCATGGATGAAGTACCGAAATCCGCCATCGACGTTGCAGATATGTTGCCCGCAGTGGCGCAAGGCGCGATCGGGATCGAACGGCGCGAAGAAGACAGCCGGATGGCAGACATGCTGGCCGCAATCCATGACGGGCCAACTGGCCAGCGGCTGGCGGCAGAGCGCCGCTTTCTTGCGGAGCTTGATGGCTCCTGCGAGACGCCGATTGCCGGTCTTGCCGAACTGGATGGCACCACCTTGCGGCTGCGGGGCGAAGTGCTGCGACCAGATGGATCCGAGGCGATGGCCGATGATATGACCTGCCCGGTGGAAGACGGGGCAGAGGCCGGGGCGGTGATGGCACGCAAATTGCAGGATCAGGCCGGGCCGGGATTTTTTGATTGGCGCGCCTAGGGCCCTAAGGGTGGCTCAGCGCGGGCAGATCAACACCGACCCGATGCCTGGACGCGCGCAAGATATTTGCGGTCGATGCGCTGAACCCCGGCGGGTAAGGGCGGTGTGGCGCTAGACTGCACCACGCCAGAGACACGCGCGTAGCATTGACAGTCATAATCGTTGGGCTGAGCCTCGCAAAAATTGAGCTCTTGATTGAAATAGGCCTCGAATCTCTCTTCATTGATGGCGGTGCTTGACGATGTCCCCCTGTCCGTCAGCGGCGGTGCCTGAAAAATGGCGAAGATCACACCTGATATGAGCAGGCCGACAACGAAAACTATACGAAAATCGCTCATGATTTGGGTCTCCTCGACTGTGCAGAGGAGCCAAACCAGAAAAGCGTTAAGTTCGGATTAGGCTAGGCGACCGCATGCGCGATGGCGCATTGCTTCCAAAGCACCGTCAGCGCATTCAGAAGATGCGCGATATCCTCATCCGTGTGCAGCGGGGACGGGGTGAAGCGCAACCTTTCGGTCCCTTTCGGCACGGTCGGGTAGTTGATCGGCTGCACATAGATGCCCCACTCATCCATCAGGTAGTCAGCGAGCATTTTGGTTTTGACCGGATCCTTGATCATCACCGGCACGATATGGCTGGGGTTTTCAAGATGCGGAATGCCCGCGGCGTCGAGCCCGGCGCGCAGCTTGCTGACCTGTTCGCGCTGCTTCAGGCGTTCAGCGTCAGATTGCTTGAGATGCGCAATTGAGGTACGCGCGGCAGCAGCCACAGCCGGGGGCAGCGCCGTCGTGAAGATGAAGCCGGACGCAAAGCTGCGGATGAAATCGCACAGTGCGGCGGAGCCTGTGATATAGCCGCCCACGACGCCATATGCTTTGCCCAGCGTACCTTCGATCAGGGTGATGCGGTCCATCAGACCCTCACGTTCGGCCACGCCGCCGCCGCGCGGCCCGTAGAGGCCGACAGCATGCACCTCATCGATATAGGTCATGGCGCCATATTTCTCGGCCACCTCAACGATCTCACGGATCGGGGCGATATCGCCATCCATGGAATAGACACTTTCAAACGCCACGATCTTTGGCGCGTTGGCGGGCAAGGCAGCCAGCTTGGCTTCAAGATCGGCCACGTCATTGTGCTTCCAGATCACCTTCTGCGCGCGTGAATGGCGGATGCCTTCGATCATCGAGGCGTGGTTGCCCGCGTCCGACAGGATCACGCAATCTGGCAGGCGCGACCCCAGCGTCGACAGGGCGGCCCAGTTGGACACATAGCCCGAGGTAAACAACAAGGCCGCTTCCTTATTGTGCAGATCGGCCAGCTCGGCCTCGAGCAGCAGGTGGTCATGGTTCGTGCCCGAAATGTTGCGCGTGCCGCCCGCGCCGGTGCCGGTGCGCTGCACGGCCTCGCACATGGCATCAATGACAATCTGGTTCTGACCCATGCCAAGATAATCATTGGAGCACCAGACAGTGACGTCGCGCTGTTCGCCATCGACATGGTTCGCGCAGAGAGGAAATTTGCCGCATTTACGCTCTAACTCGGCAAAATAGCGGTAATTTCCTTCGTCTTTCAGGGCGTCAAGCTGGGCATTGAAAAGCGCATCAAAGTTCATGGGTTTTATCCTGTGGTCGTGTTGGCGCGGGCAGCATCCAGCGCCAAAGCTTGGCGTCGGGCAGTGGAATGACCATCAGCCAATGCTCGATTGCGGCAAGCAAGCTGAGGGCCGTGAGCAGGGCGTAGCCTGCGATAAATGGCGTGGTTTCCGAGGCGATTGTACGCTCTAGAAAACAGGCCGATGCGAGGGTCAGTAAGGTGACCCCAATCGGGAAAGCGGCCGTCAGGCCGCCTTGCCGGAAATAGGATTTGATGTGGGTGAGCGGCAGCGGCACGAATTCCATGTTGATCCGCGGCACGCCGAAGAACAGGTTCAGCTTGGCAGAGATGCGGGCCACAAAAAGCACAAGATAGACCCAAAAACCGAATGCGTTTTCGACCCCGGTGGAGATCACGATGATCACTAGAAGGGTCGCAAACAGCAGCAGCTCATGGTGCGAGACGGTGTTCCAGGCGCGGGCAAAGCGGGCCATGCCGGACAACCCCGGCGGGCAGTCGCGCCGTTCTGGGCCGGTGATGATCCCGGCCAGGAAGGCCAGCTCGATCCAGCCCCAGATCAGCAAAACGGACAGGAAGGAGATGTAGACATTGCTTAGCGACATCTCTGCTGACGAGACCACCAGCCCGGCAAACCCAAGCGCGGCCAGTGGCACGCTCAGAAAGACCGAGCGGCCATGCGCAACAGCCTCGCCCGCGTCGGATTTCCGCACGATCAGCAGAATTGCCCCGGTGAAGAACCACCAGGCGAAAACAGCGAACAGCGCGGCTATCCAAGGCGAGGCCATCATCAGTAAGCGGGCTCCATCACAGGGCTTTCGGGCACCTCATGGTGGATTGCGGGAATGGTCAGGATGGACACAAACGCAATTGCCGCCTTGGCCATACCGGCCAGGCGCGTGGCCGTGCCCCCGATGCCGCCATCTGCCTTACCCTTCGCCACTTGACGTGACGCGGCTTCCATCCGGTCCAGATTTGGCCGCCACCGGGGGTGATCAATGTCGAGCGTGAACGGGAACACCTGTTTCGAGATCTCGGAGGTCTTTCGGAACACCTCTTGCCCGTACCAGGTCGTGTCGACACCCAACGCATCATGGAACACGGGCCGCTGGTGATCACGGACCCACATGGTGGAATAAACGGCGGTGAGGAAAAACTTGATCCAAAGCTTGTTTGTCGTGCTTTCGGTCAGCTTAGGGTCTGTTTTCATCAGCAACGCAAACGCTTCGCCGTGCGAGAACTCGTCATTGCACCATTCGCGGAACCACTTGAAAATCGGGTGGAAGCGATGCTCTGGATGCGCCTCAAGATGGCGAAAGATCGTGATGTAGCGGGCGTAGCCGATCTTCTCGGACAGATAGGTCGCGTAGTAGATAAATTTCGGGCGGAAATAGGTGTATTTCTTCTGCTGAGTCAGAAAGCCGAGGTTGACCCGGATGCCCGCCTCGCGCAGCGCGTCATTGATGAACCCCGCATGGCGCGCCTCGTCCCGGGCCATCAGCTGGAACAGCTCGGTGATGTCCTTGTTGCTGCCGCGGCGCTTCATCTCTTTATACAGCACGCAGCCAGAGAATTCCGCCGTACAAGAGGATATCAGGAAGTCGATGAACTCGGCCTTCAGCTTGGGCTCCATCCCGTCCCAATCTACCTGGTCCCAGTCTTCGTTTTTCTTGAAATGCCCGTTGTTAGGGTCTGATTTCATCTGGCCGATTAGGCGGTCCCAATCTTCGCGCACGGGCGAGACGTCAATCGCATCCATCTCGTCGAAATCGGTGGTATAAAAGCGCGGGGTCAGCAGCGTGTTTTGCATCGCCACCTCGGTTGCCATCTCCGATGTCATCGGCTGCGCGTCGAGCGCATCCTGCGCTTCAATCGCCTCTTCTGCCGTTTTGGCGTAGGCGGAATGCTCGGGTGTTTGGACATGCTTGTTCATGACATCACCTCTTCGGAGAACGAGAACTCGCAAAGCTCCATGAACTCGAAATCACCGGTTGCCCGGGTCCAAAGCTGTTCGATTTTAGAGGCCCGCGTAATTGTGGCTGTCCGCTCTTCCGAGACGACCTCGCCGTAAGGCGCCATGATCTCTGACCCATGGACCTGCACGGAATCACCGGGGTAAACCACGGCACCGTTCAAGAATTTGACATGGGCCGAAAGCTCTTCGAACCGGTGGGAAATCGTCACCTCACAAGGTGCGGTTTCAGTGCTTCGCGTCAGTAATCCCATTTCGAAGTCCCTTTCAAATGGTGGTTCAGTCGATCAGCGTGGCGAAGGCTGCGACATTGTCTTTCCCGTATCCGATCAGCTCGATCTTCCAGCCGGTTGAGGGGTCGATGAGGGCGACATGCCCATTTTCGCGGCGCACAAGGCGCAGCGGGTCATTATCGGTGACGCCATTCACGGTGCGTTCGCGAATGACGGAGGTTGCGATGACGTCGATGAACCCTTTCTTTCCGTCCTCGGAATGGGAAATCTCCTCGCCCTGCGCATCAAGCACCGCATATCCAAGGTCACGGTCGCCGATCAGGGTGATGGCGCGCTCCTTCACAATCGGGCTTTCTGGCGGAACACCGGTCAGCGGCAGGTTTGTCCACTGCGCGTACCCCACCAATGCGACCGAGGCAAACATCAGCCCGAACATGGCCTGGACCAGGACGCGCGGCACCATCTCCCGGTCCCGGTGCTTCATCTGGTTGGCGACAGAGGCTGTTTTGCTGGTCATGTCTTTCACTCCGCCGCAACGGCACCAGAGGCGCCTTGATTTGGATCAATGCGTTGAACCTTTGGCTGGCTGACCCGGGTTTCGGCCGCATCCGCAAAGATCTCGGCGACCCGCGCCGCGTCCGGGATGGACCGGAAGGCGGGCTGGGTGCGGCTGATATACCACGGGCGCACATGCGGCCAGGTCATCAGATAGGACAGCCGCGTGTCACCGATCAGCTCGAATGTCACCGTACCAAAGCCGGATTTGCGTGTCGCCAATCCCGCATTACCGATGCAAACGTAAGGCAGGTTCAGCGTCATGGTCAGCGCAGCCCCGATCCGCATGGCTGCCCGCTTGTTGGTCAGCGTGTAGACCGTGGATCGCGCCTGCACATAGGCCAGCACGTAAACGATCAGGCAGACAAGCGCGCCGCCCAACAGAAAGGGGATGCCGTGGCCCATCGCCTCGGTCAGCGGCACATAGGTCGAGGAGACCCCAACGCGCCAGATCGTCAGCAACGCAAAATACCCGATGATCCAGTTCAGCCCCCAGGCATCCTTGGCCAGTCGCATCGGATGCGGGGCACCTTGCCATAAGATGTGCTCGTCAGCAGGCAGGGCCTCGGGCAGGCCGCGGACCGGTTCGAATTTGAAATCATCGTGATGCATCTTTGTCCCCTTGGTCGGAGCCGGGCCCTTGGCGGGGGCCCGGCCGTTGATCGCTTAGAGTTGTGGCTCAGCCCGGCGCGGATCGGCGTAAAGCGTCCCGCCCCCGAAGAAGGCCATGATCTTCTCTTCCTCGAGCAGGGTGATCATGTTGTCTTTCGCAATCGTCGGAATGTCGCCAATGTTATGCGCATAGAGCGAGCGGATCCGAACGCGGTCGCCCTTGATCTTGGCGAAGTTCATCGGGATCAGGCGCGTGTTGCCGTCGCCCTCCGGGTTCACATCCATCGTCAGGTAACGCACCATCTGCTCAGGCACATCGACCCACATATCAGTGATGCGGCCCACAACCTCGCCGTCGCCAGTCACCACGGCCTTGCCGCGCGGGTCGATCCCGGCAGAGACAGTGAAATCATCCAGCTTGGACATGGGCTGGATCTTGTTATGCCCATGCGCGTCCAGCTCGGCCACGTCGCGGCGTGGCGCCCAGGACGCCGGGCCAACACCGTCCTTCATCGGATCACCGGTAGGCACATAGGGCGAGCCTGCCGCCGTCGCGGTGCGTTGCAAAGCCAAGGCGTCGCGGTCGCCACGCTGCCCTGACGGCACGGTCAGATCGCCGCGCCCATCGCGCAGATGGAATGTCTTGTCCTTCGGCACCGGGAACGGGCCCTGGTTCGGCGCGACGTTACCGTCATCATCCTGCAACGGGTAGCCCTCGCGCATGTTCTCTGTCTGCAAGTAGAAAATCAGCAGCGCGAAGAACAGGTAGAACAACCAGATCGCAGCGCTCGCCAGATCGAAGTTTCCGAAAAATGTTGTGCCAAGCATTGGGGGTCTCCTCAGTATCTTATCTTGATGTGCAGGTCATGTTGGGAAGTCGGCCAAGCCAACCGGCCCTGCCTGCGGCGTGGATATGGGCCGGGCTTTGACCAAAGGTCCCAGCGCCACGAGAGTGATGAACAAAAGGCCGATCTCGGTATGGTAGACGACCGAATAGCCGGTTGCGTTTGAACTGAGCGCATCGCCCAGCCCGCCAGAGGTGGCAGCCGCATTGACGAGGTCGCGCAGCGCCCCGCCAATGAAGATCGAAAGCCCGGCAGCGGTCGCTTGCGCAGCCCCCCAGGCCCCAAGTGCCAGACCCTTGCCTGCGGCACCCGATGTGTCGAGCGTCATCGCGGCCGTCAGCGTGGCAACGGCAAAAAGCCCCCCGCCAAGCCCGATGCCCGCAGCACCCAGAAAAAACAGCGGCGCACTACCCAGCGGCGCAGCAAAGATAACGGCGCAGAAGGCCGCGAGGCCGATCAGAATACCCCGCCCCGCCATGCGGTACGGGTTCGTCCCCGCCTTGAGCCATTTCGCGGCAAGGCCAAAGCCAATCAGCGCACCAACAGCCCAAAGCGCCGTGAGCAGCGTCGTAGTGGAAACCGAAAGCCCTAGGATTTCGCCGCCGTAAGGTTCCAGCAGCACGTCCTGCATGTTGAAGGCCATTGTGCCCAGGAACACGACCACCAGCAGCCGCCCCGCATCGCCGCCCGCGGTCAAATCGGCCCAGGCATCGCGGAACAGCGGCCGGGGCGCGGCGCGTTCCTCGCGGCTCATCGGCGTGATTTTTTCCTGCTTCCAAAGCGCGACGATATTCAGAAGCAACGTCACCACTGCAGCCCCTTGCACCACCTGCACGAGCCGCAGCGCAGAAAAGTTCTGAAGCAACGCGCCGACGATAATCGCCGAGATGCCCATGCCAATCAGGAACATCACGTAAAGCAGCGCCACGACTTGGGGCCGCGTTTCCTCTGTCGCGCGGTCGGCGGCAAGCGCAAGGCCAGCGGTCTGCGTCATATGCATCCCGATACCGGTCAGCAGGAACGCAAGTGCCGCCCCGACCTCGCCCGCCCAAGCGGGACCGGCGGCCTGATCGCCCGACAGCACCAAAAGCCCCATCGGCATGATCGCCAGCCCGCCAAATTGCCAAAGCGATCCAAACCACAGATAGGGAATGCGCTTCCATCCAATCGCGGACCGGTAGGTATCGGAGCGGAAGCCCAAAAGCGCCCGGAACGGGGCCACCAGCACAGGAATGGCGATCATCATTGCGACGATGGTTGCTGCAACGCCAAGCTCAACAATCATCACACGGTTCAGCGTACCCAAAAGCATCACCGCCGCCATGCCAACCGAGACCTGAAACAGCGACAGGCGCAGCAGCTGGCCCAGCGGCAACTGCTCACTCACCGCATCCGAGAACGGCAAGGCGCGCAGCGTCAGGCTCTTGAAGGTGTTGCGGCCAAGGATCATACGCGGAACTCCAACGCGTTGGAGATGTAGAAGCCGGATGTCACGCGCTCGATATTTCTGAGCCTGCCGGAAGTCACTTTGGCCGCCAGCTTTTCGGGGCTATGCGGCACCATGGTCGGCGACCTGTCCGAACGTGGGAACAGTTTGCCAACGCGCCACATAGCCATCAGCAAAGGCGTGCGCGGGGCAACCGTAAACACCATATTCTGGGAGAGGCGCGGCGCGATACCGTCGAGAATTCGCGCGATATCGTCGGCGGAATAGTAAATCATCGAGTCCATCGCCACGATATGATCAAACCGCCCAAGCCCCGCATCAAGCATATCGCCCGCGCTGAAGTTGAGGGACCCGCGCAGCCCTTCGGGCCTGCGCTTTTTTGCAATGTCGATCAGCTGGGGGGAGATATCGACCCCCACCACATCCGCGCCACGCGCAGCCAGCTCAAAAGCCAAGGCACCCGTGCCACAGCCCGCATCCAGGATGCGTGCGCCTTGCAAGTCTTCAGGCAGCTGCGCGATCAACAGATCCCGCATCCTGTCACGGCCCGCACGCACGGTGGCCCGGATACCAGACACGGGCGCGTCCGAGGTCAGACGCTCCCATGTCTTGGTCGCGGTGCGGTCGAAATAAGTTTCAACCTGCGTGCGTGTGGCCTCGTAGGTTTGCATCAATCGAAGCCCAACAGTTCAAAAATGTCCCGGTCGGGCAGGGGGGCAGGGGCCAAAGGTTCGGTCCCGTTCCACAGCGTTTCCGCAAGCCGGATATACTCTTTCTGGACAGCGACGATGTCTTCATCGGCATCCATCTCAAACAGCGTCTTCTTCTTCAGGCGAGAGCGCCGGATCGCGTCGAGATCGGGCATATGCGCAATGCGGTTGAAACCCACCGTTTTGCAATAACGGTCCACCTCATCCGTGTCCTTCGACCGGTTGGCAACGCAGCCCGCAAGCCGCACCTTGTAATTGGCCGACTTCGCCTGCACGGCCGCAATGATGCGGTTCATCGCGTAAATAGAGTCGAAATCATTGGCCGTCACGATCAACGCGCGGTCGGCATGTTGAAGGGGTGCCGCGAAGCCGCCGCAGACCACATCGCCCAGCACATCAAAGATCACGACGTCCGTGTCTTCCAGCATATGGTGCTGCTTCAAAAGCTTCACCGTCTGGCCAACCACATAGCCGCCGCAGCCGGTGCCAGCAGGCGGGCCACCGGCCTCAACGCATTTGACGCCGTTGAAGCCCTCGAACACGAAATCCTCTGGGCGCAGCTCTTCAGGGTGGAAATCGACCTCCTTCAGGATGTCGATCACCGTGGGCACGAGGCTTCCGGTCAGCGTGAAGGTGCTGTCATGCTTCGGGTCACACCCGATTTGCAGAACACGCTTGCCCAATTTGGAAAACGCCGCAGACAGGTTTGACGAGGTCGTTGACTTGCCAATGCCGCCTTTTCCGTAGACCGAGAAGACCTTCGCACCTTCAATCTTGGAGGTGTCGTGCACCTGCACGGACCCTTCGCCGTCGGCACCGAGGTTCGGTATGCTTTTGTCCAATGGACTCATGATGTTCCCTTTCGTGAGGTCATTCGGCTGCAATGCCCTCGAGTTGATCTTCAATGGCGTCGGCTGCGTCTTGCAGCGCGGCGAGCGTGTCGTCGTCTGGCGTCCAGTAATCGCGGTCTGAGGCTTCGAGCAGGCGGTTTGCCATCCGCATGGAGGCCTGCGGGTTCAGATCAGCAAGCCGCTGGCGCATTTCGGCATCCAGCACAAACGTTTCGCTGAGGCGCTGATAGACCCAGGGCTCGACCTTGCCGGTCGTGGCCGACCAGCCCACGGTGTTGGTGATATGCGCCTCAATCTGGCGCACCCCTTCATGCCCGTGCTGCAGCAGCGGTTCATAGAATTTCGGGTTGAGGGAGCGGGAGCGGGTTTCCAGCGCAACCTGTTCTTCAAGGGTACGCACCTTTGCGCCACCCCGGGTCTGGTCCCCGATATAGACCGGCGTATCGTCGCAGCCCTTGGCCCGCTTTACGGCAGACGCAATGCCGCCCAGCGTGTCGAAGTAATGGTCTACCGTGGTCACGCCCAGCTCGATGGATTCGAGGTTCTGATAGGCAAGATCAACGTTTTTCAACGTGTCCTGCAGAAGATCAGCTTGCTGGCTGGCCTCGCCATCAACACCATAAGCAAAGGATTTCCGTGCCTGATACGCATCAGCCAGCTGCGCCTCATCATCGAAGGAGGAGCTGTCCACCAGCTGGTTCACGTTCGAGCCATAGGCCCCTTCCGCGTTGGAAAAGACGCGCAAGGCCGCCGTTTCCATGTCGCAGCCCTGTGCCTTGGCAAAGGCGAGCGCATGGGCGCGGATCGGGTTCATCTCAGGCGGTTCATCTGCCTGTGCGCATTTAAGGGCAGCATCGGCCAGAAGCTTTGTTTGCAGGGGCAGAAGATCGCGGAAGATCCCGCTCAACGTCATTACCACATCGATTCTGGGCCGGTTTAGGGTCGAAAGAGGGATCAAATCAGCGCCACTCAACCGACCATGGGAATCTAAGCGCGGCTTCGCCCCCATGAGTGCCAGCGCCTGCGCGATGGGGCCCCCATTGGATTTGATATTGTCCGACCCCCACAAGACCAAAGCCACGGTCCGGGGCATCGTGGCATGCGTATCCAGCAAGGCCTGCGCCTGCTTTTCACCGTCTTGCATGGCAAAGGCCGTGGGCATACGGAACGGATCAAACGCGTGGATATTGCGGCCTGTCGGCAGTATCTCCGGCGCGCGAATGACGTCGCCGCCCGGCACAGGTTTGATGAATTGCCCATTCAGGGCGCGCATCAAGGCGGGCAATTCATGGTCTTGGGACAGCTGCGTGCGGGCCAGCTCCCGCGCATCATCGGTTTCAAACGCCATCAGGTTGAGCATATCGACGACCGAGGCCTCTGACGGCAATGCCCCGACCACATGCAACCCGTCCGGGATCAAGGCATCTTCGGTTTCCAGCAGTTTCAGCCATAGCCCGTCCATATCACGGGCATTCAGATCGACCGCATTGGCCTGCGCGCGGATCAACTCCGCAAGCTCGTCGCGCTCATCGCCAGACGGCATGGCGCGCCACCGGGTCAGGCTATCCTTCACATCCGCCAACCCGCGATACAGCCCAGAGCTTTGCAAAGGCGGCGTGAGATGCGTCACCGTCACCGCGTTGGAGCGGCGCTTGGCCAGAGTGGCCTCCGACGGGTTGTTCGCCGCATAAAGGTAGACGTTCGGCATGTTGCTGATCAGCCGCTCCGGCCAATCGACGCCGGACAACCCGTTCTGTTTGCCTGGCATGAATTCCAAGGCACCGTGCATCCCGAAATGCAGCAACACATCGGCCCGCAGATCATGTTTGAGATATTGGTAGAAGGCGCTGAACGCATGGGTCGGCGCCAATCCATGCTCGAACAGCAGGCGCATCGGATCGCCCTCATAGCCAAAGCCGGGCTGAACGCCGACAAAGACCTTGCCGAACTCGGCTCCCAGCACAAAAACCTCGCGGCCATTGGCTTGCACCTTGCCAGGGGCAGGGCCCCAGCTGGCTTCAATCTCGTCCAACCAGGGCGTGTTAGAGACGATTCGATCGGCAGACACCGTCGCCGCGACATTGGCCTCTTGCCCGTAGACCTGCGCGTTTCCGCCGAGCACGGCCTCGCGCAATTCGTCTACCGTGGCAGGTGGCGAGACGTCATACCCCTCCGCCGCCATCTTGTGGAGGGTGTTATAAAGGCTTTCGAACACCGACAAATATGCGGCCGTGCCGACCGCACCGGCATTCGGCGGAAAGCCGAACAGCACAATGCCAACGGTCTTCTCTGCATTGGTTTTGCGCCGCAACGTGGCGAGGCGGTCTGCCTTCTCTGCCAGTGCTTCGACGCGTTCGATGCAGGGTGCCATCGCTTTGATGTTGCCCTGCGCCTGACATCTAATTCCGCACCCGGCGCAGCCACCCGCGCCATGCCTGCCAGCAAAAACCGTGGGGTTTGTGGCACCGTCAATTTCGGGCAGCGCCACCAACATCGTGGCCTCAACCGGGCTCAGCCCCTGCCCGCCTGTGGACCATTGATCAAGCGTCTGAAATTCCAAAGGCTGCGCGGCGATATAGGGGATATCCAGCGCGCTCAGCGTCTCGACCGCCGCATCACTGTCATTATAGGCCGGACCGCCCACAAGGCTGAACCCGGTGAGCGACACCATCGCATCAATCTGGCCTTTGAAATACGCGTCAATCGCCGGCCGCCCGTCGAGACCACCCGCAAAGGCCGGAATGACCCGTAGGCCGCGCGCCTCAAACGTGCGGATGACGTGATCATAATGCGAGGTGTCTGAGGCGAGGATATAGCTGCGCAACATCAGCAACCCAATCGTCGCGCGCCCCTCTTTTCGGGGCAGGGCGTCAAGCTCTGTTGCGATATGGTGATCTGGCAAATCAGGGTGATATAGACCCGTTTCCGGGTAGGCGATCGGCGCTTCTGCCTCGACGCCGCGCCATTCAGGCCGCGCGGCATAGCGCGAGACCAGAAACCGGACCAGCCCATCAATATTGTCGTCGCTGCCGCCCAGCCAGTACTGCATGGCAAGAAACCAGGCGCGCAGGTCCTGCGCCTTACCGGGGATCAGCTTCAGGATCTTGGGCAGACGGCGCAGCATCTTCATCTGACCCGCACCGGAGCTTCCATTCTTCTTGGCAGGCTTCAGCTTTTTGAGCAGCGAAAGCGCCGTTCCCGCGGGGCGGGACATATCCAGATCACCCATCTTGGTGAGCTGCACAATTTCCTGATCGGCGATAATGCCGACCATTGCATCGCAAGCCTCTCGGCGCCCCTTCAGGTCAGGCAGAATGGCTTCGATATGCTCTTCGAGGAAGATCACGGATGAGACGATGATATCCGCCTCAGCCACGTCGGCCTTTGCGGCTGCCAGCGCTGCCGGATCCTTGCCCCATTCCGCCGCCGCATGGATCTTCAACTGCAAACCAGGGAAATCACGTGCCAGGCCGGGGGCCACGCGCGCAGCGGGCCCCGCCGCATGGCGGTCCAACGTCACAAGCACGACGTTGTAAGGCTTATGCGTCACGTCATCGCGCAAAATGGGCTTTCGCTTCGTAAAGGGTGTCGAGGCTGATCTCGTGCAAACCTCGTTCAGAGGCATAGTGCTCGGTATTGCGGCGGGCTTTGCCGCGCACAAAGAATGGGATCTTCTTGAGCTCCCGCTCGGCATCAGACAGCCAGATCACATTGTCATCGGCTTGGGGCTGCGCAGGTGTTTCTGCCGCAATAGGCTCGGATATTGGTTTGGGTGCGTGCCCGCCATGGTGGCTTGGACCAGCGGCATCGTGGAATTCGAAATCGTCGCGGAACATGTGAAGCAGATGTTCTTCCAGCCCCATCACCAACGGGTGGATCCACGTGTCAAAGATCACGTTTGCCCCTTCAAACCCCATCTGGGGGGAGTAGCGGGCGGGGAAGTCCTGCACATGCACCGGCGCGGAGATTACGGCGCAGGGAATACCTAGCCGCTTGCCAATATGGCGTTCCATCTGGGTGCCAAGGATCATCTCGGGCTGCAGCGCCTCGATACGGCGCTCGACCTCAAGATAGTCGTCGGTGATCAGGGCCTCGACGTCGTATTCTTTGGCGAGGGCGCGAATGTCGCGGGCATATTCGCGGTTGTAGCACCCCAGGCCTGCCACCTCGAAGCCCATTTCGTCACGCGCGATCCGGGCGGCGGCTTTGACATGGGTGCCGTCGCCGAAGATGAAGACGCGTTTGCCGGTCAGATAGGTGCTGTCGACCGAACGCGACCACCAGGTCTGGCGCAGCCGATCCGTGTCTATCTCGGCCTGAATCCCCGCAAGCGCCTTCACCTCAGCGATGAAGTCATGCGTGGCACCCGCACCAATCGGGACAGTCTTCGTGTAAGGCTGGTCAAAGTTCCGCTCAAGATACCGCGCCGCCTGCTCCCCCGTTTCTGGGTAGAGCAACACGTTGAAATGGGCCTGACCCATCTTGGCGATATCGGACGGCGTTGCACCCATGGGGGCGGTAACATTCACCTCGATCCCAAGCTCATAGAGCAGGTTCGTGATTTCCTGAATATCGTCGCGATGCCGGAAGCCTAGGGCCGTTGGCCCCAGCAGGTTGCAGGTCACGCGCGTGGTCTTTTCCATCGGCTTGGCAAGATGGCGGACGATCTGGAGGAAGGTCTCATCCGCGCCGAAATTCTCTTTGCGCTGGTAGCTTGGCAGCTCCAACGGGATGACGGGGATATCGAGCCCCATCGTTTCAGCAAGGCCACCAGGGTCATCCTGGATCAGCTCTGCCGTGCAGGACGCGCCCACGATGATTGCCTCGGGCTGGAAGCGATCATAGGCATCCTGGCAGGCCGATTTGAACAATCCGGCTGTATCAGACCCTAAATCACGGGCCTGGAAGGTCGTATAGGTCACTGGCGGGCGGTGATCCCGCCGTTCAATCATGGTAAACAGCAGGTCTGCATAGGTGTCGCCCTGTGGGGCATGCAGCACATAGTGCAGCCCCTTCATGCCGGTCGCAACGCGCATCGCGCCAACATGGGGCGGGCCTTCATATGTCCAGACGGTCAGCTTCATTCCGCGGCCACCCCCAGGATCGCCTTGCGGCGTAACGGACGCGCGAAGAGGGAGGCAAGGTCGCCCGCCTGTTCGTAGAAATGGACGGGCGTGAACACCAATTCGATGGCCCATTTGGTGCTGAGCCCTTCGGCCTCCAACGGGTTGGCCAGACCAAGCCCGCAGACCGTCAGATCGGGACGCGCGGCGCGGCAGCGTTCAAGCTGCAGGTCCACATCCTGACCCTCGGATATCTGCGGACCTGCAGGCAAAAGGTCCAGGTCGGGCCCATGCAGCGCGTCGTGAATATAAGGCGAGCCGACCTCGACCGCGCTCATCCCGCATTCGCGGGTCAGAAAACGGGCCAGCGGGATTTCCAGCTGACTGTCGGGAAAGAAGAAAAGCGATTTATCGGCCAAAGGCTCTGCGGCCTGGGCAATCGCCTGACGCGCGCGCCTACGGGGCGCATCGGTAGCCTTGGCGAATTGCTCGGCGCTGACGCCAAACTCCTGCGCGATCGCGGCGAGCCACGCGGTCGTTCCCTCCTCTCCGAAGGGGAAGGGCGCAGGCAGGTGCCGCGCGCCGCGCCGCTCAAGCGCGGCATGGGTGTCGCCCAGAAACGGCTGGGTCAGCGCGAAGACTGTATTCGGCCCAACAGCGGTTTGGTCATCAATATTGCGCGCTGGCAGCACGCGGACCGGACCGACACCCAGCTCTTCCAGCAGGGTCAGCATCTGGTCTTCAACAACATCTGGCAGCGCGCCCACGACCATCAATTCACGCTCTTGCGTCTCGGGCAGGACGGGCACCATTGATGCAAGGCAGGCGTCTTCGCCCTGGGTGAAGGTCGTCTCGATCCCTGAGCCGGAATATTCCAGCACCCGCACCTTGGGGGCATAGGCCTGTGTCATCCGCTCAGCGGCGCGGGACAGGTCCAGCTTGATCACTTCGGACGGGCAAGACCCCACCAGAAACAGCTGCCGGATATCGGGACGGCGGGCCAAAAGCTGCTCGACCGTGCGGTCAAGCTCGGCATGGGCGTCGTTCAGACCGGCGAGATCTGATTCTTCCAAAATCGCCGTTGCGAACCGCGGCTCTGCAAAAATCATCACACCGGCCGCGCTTTGCAGAAGGTGGGCACAGGTCCGCGAACCCACCACCAAAAAGAACGCATCCTGAATTTTGCGGTGCAGCCAAATGATGCCGGTCAGGCCGCAGAACACCTCTCGTTGACCGCGCTGTTTGAGCACGGGAGAAGAGCGACAGCCAAGCGCCGGCGGAGGGGACAGTTGGTCGGTCATGCGGCGACCTCCGATTGCAGACGTGCGACCCGCAATTTCCACAAGAATTGGCCGGCGTTGACGACATAGGCGGCATAGGCCGCAAGCGCGATGACGATCAGACTGTCAGGGGCAAAGGCGCCGATAAAAAGACCATATAAATAAAGGGTATGAAGCGCGATCACGACAAAACTGAACACGTCCTCCCAGAAGAAAGCGGGGGCGAAAAGCCACTTGTCGAAGACCACTTTTTCCCAGATCGAGCCGGTGATCATAATGAGGTAAAGGAACCCCGTCTTGATCACGATGGATGCGGTCGCGGCGTCATACCCAAACCCCGTGGCCAAGTAGCGAAAAACCAGAACCAAAGAGACCAGGAAGACCGCAAACTGCACCGGCGCGAGGACGCCTTGAACAAGGGTCCAACGCGTCTGATCACGCCGCGCACGTTCCTGCGGCGTGTAAAGAGTTTTTGGTGGCGTGAACCGCTTCTGCGCGTCGGGCATCCTGTCCCCCGGAGTGTGACCGTACCAAAAATTTTGGCAGGAAGGGGGAGGTGTGTCAACTTTGATTTACAGTATGTATTGGCAGATAGGTCGCCGCAAAGCCGTTGATATCTTCCGTTTAGCTTGTGTTTTCATGAGGTATTGCGACAATCTGTCAATATCATTTGACATATATTGGACATTCCACCAGCATGTGGCCCGTAGAAGACCAGTCCTAAGACGCCCAACCTGGCCCAATGACTGAAAATAAGGGCGAGAACCAAAGGGATCCGGCAAATGTCACAGCGCACAAATACGCGCGCGGATGCCGCGGACGAAGACCTGGACAGATTCGCTTTATTGGCGCTCTCGCATCTGGCAAAAGAGCTGCGTATGACGGGACAACTCAAACAGCAGCGACTGGAACTCTTTTCGCAAGAGCTGTATGCGGCTGTGTCGTCCCCGGACCCCAAATCTGGACCTGCCGTCATTGAGAAGATGTTTAAGGCGGGCTTCGATCCGAGTGAGATCGCCGATATCTACATCCCCGAAGTCGCCCGCCGCCTCGGCGAGGCCTGGTGCTCGGACAATCTGGATTTCGCCGTTGTGACCATCGGGTCTGCCCGGCTACAGGGGCTTTTGCGCTCGCTTGGGCCGGACTGGTGCGCCGAGGATGTCCAAGTGTCAGACAGCGCCCCGCGCTGCATGCTGGTTGTGCCCGAGACCTGCCAGCACACGTTGGGGGCCAGTATCTTGGCGGGGCAAATGCGACGCGCCGGACTGTCAGTGTCGCTGAAAATTGGCCGGTCCATCGAAGAGCTGAAGGCCGATGCGCAGCGCAACCGCTACGACGCAGTTTTGATCTCTGCGTCGACCCGCGAGAGTCTTGATGTCATCAGACGTATCGTGCAGAACGTCAGGCCAAACGGACGTCAAGTTCCGGTGATTATTGGGGGCAACGTGCTGGCCCAGAATGAAGATGTGGCGCGCCTGACCGGTGCGGATCTCGCCACAAGCGAGCTGGAAGAGGCGATCCGCTTCTGCGGATTTGACGCGCGCATGCTGCGGGTCGTGGCGGAAGACCTATGACACCTGCGCAGCATTTCATCCCCGGTGACCGCCCATGATGTCGCATGGTGAAATGACTTGGACGAGCGGTCTGATCCCAATGATCGAACCCGAGGTCGTGACCGAGATCATCTCCCGCATTGTTGATCTTGCTCTGGTCATCTCCAGAGAAGGCACGGTTTTGGGCGTCATGGCCAATCCGAACTTCATGCCACAGACGGATTTGGCCAAGCTCGAAGGCGCCTCCCTCGACGAGGAATTGACCGTCGAGAGCATTCCGAAATTCCAGGGCCGCTTGGTGGAGTTTCTGGAGACCAGCGGGAATGTCCTGCCAGTCGAGCTCAACCATAAGGCCAAGGACACGCATTCCGAATTTCCGATGCGCTACAGCTTCCATCAGGTCGGAACAGACGGGGCGATCCTGATGCTTGGCCGCGACCTGCGCCCTATCGCCGAAATGCAGCAACAGCTTGTTGCGGCACAGATCGCGCTGGAAAAAGACTATGAGGCGCAGCGGGAGTATGACACCCGGTTCCGCGTGCTGATGTCGTCCAGCAGCGAGGTGACATTTTTCGTCAGCGTCGCGACCGGGGCAATTGCCGATTGCAATGCGGCAGCAGCAACCTTCTTCTCGACCCCGCGCAATGATCTGATTGGCACGGCTTTTACCAAGCTGTTTGACGCCAAGCAATCGACAGACCTGATCCGCGTTCTGGCGGAGGCCGGGTCCAGTAACCTGCCCTCGCCGATCACCAGTGCGACGAAGAAGACCCGGCGGGAGCTGGAGATCAGCCCGACGCTGTTCCGCTCTGGCGGGGAGCAGGTGCTGCTCTGCCGGATCACCGCCGCAGATGGGCAATCCATGCGCTCACATGAGCTGTCAGACAACCTGACGGCGCTGTATAATTCTGGCGTGGATGCGATCGTCTTCATGAACCGCTCCGGCGGGATCCTCAGCGCGAATGAAGCCTTCCAGAACCTGACCGATGTGACCCATGCACAATCGATGCGCGGGCGGTCCATGGCCGATTTCCTGAGTCGCGGCAGCGTAGATTTGAACGTTCTGCTGGAGAATACCCAGCGCACCGGCGCTATGCGGCTTTATGCCACGCGGCTTGTCAGCGAGCATGGCACGGAACGTCCTGTTGAGATTTCGACCACGAAACTGGGGGCCAATGGCGAAAGCGTCTTTGCCCTGATCGTTCGCGATGCCAGCCGGGTAGACGCAATACGCTCCCCCGCGCCGCAGGTCACGGATGTCGATATGCGCTCAGTCATTGAGCTTATCGGCAGTCAAACCCTGAAGGACATTGTCGCCAAAACCACCGATGTGGTGGAGAAGATGTGCATCGAGACGGCCGTGGAACTGACCTCAAACAACCGGGTCGCCGCGGCTGAAATGCTTGGCCTGTCACGGCAGTCGCTTTACGTGAAGCTGCGCAAATACGACCTGCTCTAAGGGCAAGCACCCTACCTCACCCACCCCCCAAACAGATCACGCCCTTGTGTTATGCGGTGCCAGCGCTAGGTTAATAGGGCATACGATCACGATATTGCTTGAACGGACACGTAGTTTTGTCGAGAGGACTATGGCCGGCCCAGATGACAGCGACGACCTGTTTCAACACGATGTGTATGAGCAGAGCTATTCCGCGATCCGCAACCTCAAGAGCAGGTTGCCGGAGGATGTCGTCGTGTCTTTGGCGCGCGAAGTGCTGCGACGTCTGGCCGAGCATCGCGTTGCCATCAACTACGCCATTGACCCCTATCCCGACGACAGCGTGGAGGCACTGGCCCACGCGCTGATTGGCGACGACCCCAAGCAAGCCGCTGACCTTGTTGAGGCAAGGCGGCGTGAGGGTGCGCGGGAAGACGCGATTTACCTCGCCTACCTCGCCCCCGCTGCCCGCCGTCTCGGCGAATGGTGGCTGGAGGATCGGGTCACGTTCGCACAAGTGACCACTGGCAGCGGGCGCATCTATGCGATCCTGCGCAGCCTGCGGCCAAGTTTTGCAGAAGGTCCCATGAAGATTGGCAGCAAAAGCGCGCTGTTTGCGCCTGTTCCGGGCGAGACCCATACGCTTGGCGTGAAAATGGCAGCCGATTTGCTGCGCCAGGACGATTGGGAGGTGGAGCTGGTATTGGACCTTGACCATGACACTTTGGTGGAGCGGATCGCAAAATCTGACCAGCGTATCATCGGCCTCTCTGCCGGTGGTGCCTATAGCTTGGCCAATCTTGCCAAGCTGGTGGTGGCCATTCGCGCATGGGCCCCGAATGCCCTGATACTCATCAGTGGCCAAGTGGTTGAAGAAGCGACAGACACCGTGGCACTTATGGGCCCTGATGCTATGGCAGCCGATTTGGACGGCGCCCGGAACGCCCTTGATGATCTCTGGAAACGCGTGACCCAGACGTAAAAAAGCGGCCCCCGATCGGGAGCCGCTTTCATATTCTGTACTTTGTGATCTAAGTCAGCTTACGATGATGGCCCGACCGAAACCAGGTAGGCCCACAGGTCTGCCGCATCGTCCGCGCCTTTCAGTTTGAACGACATTTTGGACTTGGCTTTGGAATCGTCGAGCACCTCACGCAGCCATGCGCGCGGGTCAGCGACATAGGCAACGAATTGCTCTTCATTCCAGCCATCGGCCATCAGCTCAAGCTCACCTGCAGCGACAATCGAGTCGCCATAGCGGAACCCTTCCACAGACCCAGGCTTGCGCTGGTAAACACCGTAAAGGTTTGGACCAGTCTTGCCGCCTTTTTGGATCGCCGTGCCGTCATCAGCCACAATCATGTGGCAAGATTTGCACTTCTTGAAAACGTCTTCGCCAGCCTCAGCATTGCCGGAGGCGTGGCCATCTGCAAAAGCAGGGGCTGCCATAAGGGCAAGAGCTGCCGTCGCAACAGTCGTGAATTTCATACGAATCTCTCCTCTCCGTCCGTTGTCGCCAAGATAGGGCGCTACCGACGCAGGTAAACCCTCAACTGCAGTCTTGAACGTATTGTGACCACATTCAAGGGTTTAGCGGGATTTGGGTCCAGTTTATCCGAGGGGACGGAAATACCAGTCGTCGAATGCGTTGAGAAATGACCAAACAATTGCTATTTTGTGAATATGCCCTCGTGCCGGGGCCTCGCGGCACAAATTGTATGGAGGTTTGAGCACTGTCTCAACAAACTGATCTGGTCACCATGAGTGCCCCGAGCCCGGCCGAAGCGGCCGCCACGCAAACCACACCCACCAGCGAGGAATTGCTGGACTGGATTGTGACCTCTCTCGATGACGAAAAGGCTGAAGAGCTGGTGCAGATTGATCTGCGCGGACGCTCCGAGATTGCTGATTACATGGTCATCTGTTCGGGTCGCTCCACCCGGCAAGTCACCGCGCTTGCAGACAAGCTGACGGCCAAGCTGAAAGACACTTTCGGCCGCGTCGCGAAGGTTGAAGGCAAAACTGCGGGCGACTGGGTGCTGATCGATACAGGCGATGTGGTTGTCCATGTCTTCCGCCCGGAAGTGCGTGAATTCTACCAGCTTGAGAAGATGTGGTTGCCTGCCAGCGGCGACACCGAAGCCTCTCAAAGCTGATGCGGGTGCATGTTTGCGCCGTTGGCCGCCTGCGGGCGGGGCCTGAACATGCGCTGATTTCCGACTATTTGACCCGGTTTGATCGGACCGGACGGGCGCTGGGCCTCGGCCCCGCACAGATCCTTGAGGTCGAGGACAAAAGGGGGGGCGGGCAAGCTGCCGAAGCCGATCTGCTGCGCCGCATTGTGCCAAAAGGCGCCTTGACCTGCGCGCTTGATGAGCGCGGAAAGACCCTAACAAGCCCTGAATTTGCAAAACTGCTTGCCAAATGGCGCGATAGCGGTGCCTCGCAGGATATCGTGTTTATGATTGGCGGCGCGGATGGAATTGCCCCCAATCTGCGCGGCGAAGCGGATTATCTGCTGTCTCTGGGAAAGATGGTCTGGCCGCATATGCTGGCCCGGGTGATGCTCTGCGAACAGCTTTACCGCGCGGCCTCTATCCTGGCCGGCGCGCCATATCACAGAGCGTAAGAGATGCGGCTGCTGGTTCTTGGTGCGGGCGGAAAGGTGGGTCGCCTGCTGCGAGCGGCTTGGCCGGATCAGCCTGACGTGACCGCAATCTGGCACGGCGGACCGGCGTCAGACGTGCAGTTTGATATCCTGCGCGATGGGTCCAGCTTGCAGGACGCTCTCGCGCAGGCAGACTGCGCCCTGCTTCTTGCGGGCGTCACCCACGCGCAAGCCAATCGCCCTTTGTCCGACAACACCACATTGGCGCAAACGGTGCTGGACGCAGCCAAAGACCGCCCGGTGTTTTTGGCCTCCTCGTCAGCAGTCTACGGACGTATGGGCGGGCTGCTGCGCGAAGACATGCCCCCGGCGCCAATCTCGGACTATGGGCGATCCAAGGCGATGATGGAGCGCGTCGCGAAAGACCACGCCAATGGCCATGTCCTTCGGATCGGCAATATCGCTGGCGCAGATGCGTTGCTGGGGGTGGCGCGTGATCACTACAGGCTCGACCGGTTTCCAGGCGGCGGATATCCCATCCGCTCATATATTGGCCCCGGACTTCTGGCCCATGCCATTCTCCGTGTCCTGCGCCAGACCCCGGCAGTGCCGCCAATTCTCAACATCGCCTGTCCTGAACCGGTGAGCATGGCCGATCTGTTGAGCGCCGCAGGAAAGAAGTGGGCGCCACAGCCCGCCACACCTGAAGCCATCGAAACCGTGTCGCTGGATACATCATTGCTATGGGGACAAACGCGCCCCGCAAGCGATGCAGGCTCTATTGTTAATGATTGGCAGGAAACGGTGGCCCGGCTATGACCCCCGGCAAGCGCATATTCGATATGCTCTGCGCCTCCGCCGTATTGGTGCTTGTTCTGCCAGTCATGGCTTGGATCAGCTACCGCATCTGGCGCGAAGACGATGGCCCGATCCTTTACGTGGCAGAGCGGATGCGATCCCCGGCCGAAGGGTTCGGCTTGCTGAAATTTCGAACGATGACACATTCAGGGCAGCAAGACGCAGGTGTCACGGGCGGCGACAAGAGCGGACGGATCACACCGCTTGGGGCTTGGTTGCGGCGGCGCAGGCTGGACGAGTTGCCGCAGCTCATCAACATCATCAAAGGGGATATGAGTTTCGTGGGGCCGCGCCCCCCGCTGCGCGAATATGTCGAACGGTTTCCCGCCCTCTACGGCGAGGTGCTGAAAGCCCGACCCGGCGTTACCGGCCTGGCCACGCTTCTCTACAACAAGCGCGAAGCAGCCTTGCTGGCAGAGTGCAAAACTGCGGCGGACACGGATGCGGTTTACAGTGGCGTTTGCGTGCCGACCAAGGCACGGCTCGACATCATGTATCGTCACCGATATCGGCCCTGTCTCGACTACTGGATCATATGGGCCACACTGCGCCAGATCTTCTCTAAGTCACCCAATTAGGCAGGTTTTGGCCGCAATCCCGCCAAGCCCACATGCAAACACAGGTGATTTCTCGCCACATCTTCGACCATAGCGGCCAAGGGTCTGTCATATAGGCAAAACTTGCCATATCACTGTGGTCAAGCGCGCTGTATTGAAAACCTGAAGCGCCTCAAACAGGCTACGAGCCATACATGTCGAGACTGCTCAACCTCACACGTACGCAGAAACGGTCGATCTTGTTCGGGATCGACGTGCTGCTTGTGCCCGTCTCGATCTTGGCCGCGACCATCTTGCAATTCGGGGCAAACAACATCTGGTCCTGGTTTGTCGGAAACTGGGCCTTCACGCTTTTGATGATGGTCATCGCGGCGGTCTGTTCTGTGGGATTGGGTGTCTACCGCATCCGCCTAAAGGCGTTTGATCGCAGCGCGGTTGGGATCATCATGATCTTTGCCGCCTTGATCGGATTTTCATCTTTCGCGCTGGCAGGATTTGGCGGGTTGAACATGCCGTTGCGGCTGCATTTGACCCTGTCGATCACGTTCTTTCTGCTGTGTTCTGGCAGCCGGTATGTGATGCTGGAGCTGCTGCTGACCGCGTATCGGCATAACAGTCATATCAGCTCTGTCCTGATCTACGGTGCCGGGAAAACCGGCATGCAGTTGGCCAGCGCACTGAAGTCACATCCCGACATTATTCCTGTGGGCTTTGTCGATGACAGCCACGCGTTGAGGGGCCAGATCATTGGCGGTCTTCCAGTCTATCATGGCGCGCAGTTGGAAGACATCTTGGGCGAGCTGAAACCTGACCGCGTGGTCATCGCCATGCCGTCCGCATCACGCCAGGCCGTCGCAAAGGTTGAACGGCGCGTCGAACAGGCTGGGGTAAAGCCGCAAGTGCTGCCGTCTTTCGCCCAATTGGTCGGGCAGGAGAAAAGCAAAGACAGCTTCACAATGGCCCATGATGTCTTTCTGGGTCGCGAAGACCTGCACAAGAACATCGATATCGGCTGCTCGGAATATGCAGGCCGGGCGATTATGGTGACCGGGGCTGGCGGCTCCATCGGGTCGGAGCTTTGCCGTCAGATCCTGCACTGCGCCCCACGTAAGCTGATTTTGTTCGAGCTGAGTGAGCTGGCTCTCTACGAGATCGAGATGGAGCTTGGCGAGCTTGTCAAAGCCTGCAACTGCGAACTTGTCGGTATACTGGGCTCTGTTGGGGATGGCCCACTTGTCCGGTCTGTTTTGGTGGATGAAGAGGTCGATGTCATCTTCCACGCCGCCGCCTACAAACATGTGCCACTGGTCGAAAAAAATCCGCTTGTTGGCCTGTCAAACAATGTACTTGGCACCGCAACGCTGTCCGCCGCCGCAAAAGAGGCTGGCGTGGCCAGGTTTGTTCTTGTCTCGACAGATAAGGCGGTGCGGCCGACCAACATCATGGGTGCCTCAAAACGCTTTGCCGAAATGATCATTCAGGATCATGCAAGCCGCGCCAGCGAGACAATGTTCTCTATCGTGCGCTTCGGCAATGTGCTGGGCTCTTCCGGTTCAGTCATTCCGCTGTTTCAGGATCAAGTGGCTCGTGGGGGCCCCGTGACCCTGACCCATAACGATGTCACCCGCTACTTCATGACCGTGCAGGAAGCCGCACAGCTGGTCCTGACCGCAGGCAGCCTTGCCGAAGGTGGCGAGGTTTTCGTGCTTGATATGGGCAAACCTGTCCCGGTGCGCCAATTGGCCGTGCAGGTTATTGAGGCGGCCGGTTATTCCGTGCGTGGGCCCCAAAACCCCGAGGGCGACATTGAGATCATCACCACCGGGCTGCGCCCCGGCGAAAAGATGTATGAAGAACTGACGATTGGCAGCGGGCGGACCACGACGACGCATGAGAAGATTTTCAGCGTCCGCGAAGACTGCCTCTCGGAATTAGAGGTCGCCAGCGCGCTCAAGCATCTCAAAGAAGCGATTGCCCAGCATGATGATCAGGCGGCGCTCGCCGCTGTGACGCGCTGGATTGACGGCTACATGCCCCCGGCCCGAAAGGTGCAATAACCGCGCGCACTGCGAACGCCGGGATTGGGCTTTCTTAACAATCGGCTGACAAGAACCCTGCACGCGCGGTGAAACCCTCCTGCGCGGATATCCGGCGCTGCATAGGGCAGGCCGTCACATTGATTGGCAGGATTTCATGGACAAATTTTCTAACTTTCCGACCACCCCGATTTCACCGGCCCGTGGTGGCGCACAAGTGACCCCCAGCGATACGGCGTCCCTTTCGCAGGTCAGCCGGGCGCTATACGTGGGCCAAGGTGGCGATTTGGCGGTGACGATGGCCGATGGTGACACGGTGTTGTTTACGGCCGTCCCCGGTGGCGCGCTTTTGCCAATCCGCGCATCCGCTGTTGCGGCCTCAGGCACAAGCGCATCCAGCATCGTGGCCCTCTGGTAACACCCCTCACCCCAGGTCGAGACGCTGTGCAACACCCGCCGCGTGCTTTGGCCCGGCGGGTGTTTCTTTGCCTGCCAGACAGTTTCGCATGAGCTTTGTCAGCCCCTCTTCATAGCGATGCAGGCGGGCAAGACCCCGCTGCAGCGCGGCTTGCGCATCTTTTCGCAGCGCCGCCCGATTCTCGAAACCATTCATGACCTGCGCCACGATGTCTGCTTGCGATTGGCTCTGGCAATCGGCGCAATAGGGGTAGCCCAATGCGCCAAACAGCCCTTCAAATTTGCGGCTATAGGCCATCGGCACGACCGCCACCCCGCTGGAAAATGCAGCGATGCAGGCATGCATCCGCGACCCGGTAAAGAAATCCAGCTCAGCGATATATCCCTTTGCCTCCCCCGGCGTTCGGAAAGCCGGGGCGCAAACCGTATTGCAGAATTCGGCCTGCAGGCCATGGATGGCGGCAAGGTCATCTTCAACCGGATAGTGCGGGCAAATGACATGAGGGACCAGATGAACCTCAGGGGACAGAGGATGCACTTGGAAGCGGTTTATCAATGCCCGGATCAATGCCGGATAATCGGATAAAAGGCCGAAGTCATTCTTGCCCTGATACCCGCCAGACATCATGAGACCGGAGACATTAATCCCCACCTTCAAACGCTTCCCAGGCAGCGCGACGGGCTGCGCCGCCAGCCGCAAAGCGACATCAGAGGCGACAATAACCTCACCCGTAACGCCAATCTCGTACAGATGCGTGGCGGATTTTTCGTCGCGTGCACAGATCAAAGCGGACCGCTTCAGGCTCGCCCGGGCCAGCCTCCGCGACAGGGGCCGAGTGAAAGGCCCGAAGGTCTGCGGCGACAGAACCAGCGGAACCCCGGCCAGATGGCAAAGCGCCTTCAGCCACATCACCCGTCGTAGCCTGCGGGCGCCATAAATATCCGCAAAGCTGTCGCCCGCGCCGATATCCAGCACGATGTCCGCATCCTTGATACGCGCAAACGCCCCGAAGGGAGAGGCAAGCTGCCGCGCTTGCAGAGTGACAACCTTGATATCGTCACCGCTTACACAAGACGGGCCGCTATCCTTCCAATCAAGGATCGTTATTCTCGACCCAGCACCCAACGCCCCGGCGATGCGGCGAACCATATCGACCTGAGCCACGGTCAGCGCGCCAACGCCGAGGTTACGCGAACGTGTCGCGTGCATGATGAGGCATATATTCAACATGAGGCACCTTGCGGATGAATCGGTTAACGGGGCGTTACGGTTCTTGCGCCATCCGCTTGCGGATCAGGCATCTGCGGGCCATCCCAAGCGCCGCGCGGAGCGTCCGCCAGACCCCGAAGGATCGCGCGTTGCCCCAAATTGCGAGCCCGCGATAGCGCGGTATCGGATACCCTGCCAGGATACGACCCGCCAGCCTGCCCAGAAGCTCCTGCCTGCGCCGTACCTGCCCGGGCTGCATGGGGGCGACGCGGTCAATCGATCCGTGCTCAGCCTCAATAGCGCCGGCCTCGACCGCCCGCTGCAAAAGCTGTTGCCCGACTGCGCTGCGGCTCACAATCAAGCTGCGGCCCTCGCCTTCCTCAAACAGCGGGTAGCCCGCGCGATCCGTCTGCCACGCATCGGCGAAAGCAATATCGGCAGCCAACCCGATCCCATCTGCACAGATGCGGCACCGTGGCTGGACATGTTTTGACAGAATGCCGCCCCAGCTTTCAGCGTAGGTCATAGAGGCTTCTTCCCCAGCCTTTGTGACAGCAACCGTGCGCCCGGGCCAGCCCCGCCCCCTGTATCTAAAGGACCGCAGATCATCGGGCGCAACGCCCATGGCCCGGCTCAGTCTTTCGGCACCTTGTATCGACGGCACGCCTGCGCAGAAGAAGGACAATTTGATGGGGAAACGCTCGTCAATAAGCGGGTCTAACTTGGCCCAATTCCTCAAACCTGCAACATCGCATGGCTTGCCCACGAAGGCAAAGCGCCCGCCGTGTTTCAGCAACGAAGTGACCCGCTCCAAGGGCTTGGACGGCGCGTAGCGGGAGGCCGCTTGTGCGATGATCCCCTCCCGAGACGTGCTCAAGACCGTCTCATTTGCCAAAGGGGTCTCAGCAGCTTCTGCAACGCTCAGCACACCGTCGACCTGACCTGTCTCAACCAACCAAGCAAGCATGGCCGACAGCGCCCCCCCTGACGCACCGGCATGGCGCAGCTTTGGGTCCTTGGCCCAGCCTTCATGCACCGCCTCATACCGGCCCCATAAGGGGTCACATCTGCGCCCCGGGCCAAATCCAACCTGATGCTGCCCGGGGCAGAGGCTCAACAGATCGCCGGTCATATTCCGGTTAAGGGCGCCAGTCACATTGGGCCGCAGAAACCCCTCATCGCAGAAACCCATTTCAATGCGATCCGGGGCGAAGGCCGCGCAGGCCCCGCAGCCTGTGCAGAGGTCCGCCCGAACGATCTTGTCTATGACGTTGACGCGCGGCATGAAGCGCCCCTTCCAGCTTTGTTTACAAAGCGTTAACCGAATACTGGTTAAGCAGTGGTAAATGAGTTTGGCGATTTCCCCTCCCAAGCCACGTGAGAGGCTGCATCCCCTCGCCACTTTGCTGGCGGGGCATGGTGGTGTTGCCGCAATAAGCCTTCTACGCAACATCCTTGCGGCCCGCTGGATCGGGATCGAGCAATTCGGCATCGCGGCAAGCTTTGCCATCATCCTTTCGATCGTGGAAATGGCCACCAATCTGGGGCTACAACAGATGATTGTGCGCGATCAGCGCGGCGCTACCCCCCGCTTTCAAGCCACATTGCATCTGGTGCAATTGGCAAAAGGTCTGTTGGGCGCAGTGGTCATCTATGCGGCAGCAGAGCCTTTGGCGCAGTTCATGATGATACCAGAGGCCAGCTGGGCAATACGCGCCCTCGCGCTGGTGCCGCTGATGTCGAGCCTCACTCATCTCGATTGCTGGCGGTATCAGCGATACGACCGGTTCTGGCCGTCAATCGTCGTGCAACTGGGCCCCGCCATCCTGTCACTTTTGCTTCTCGTGCCGTTGGTCAACAAGTTCGGGGATTTCCGCGTCCTTCTGGTGGCATCTCTGGCGCAGGCGGCCGGCATGTTGATCATGTCCCATCTGCTCAGCGAACAGCGATATTCAATCAGATACCACAGGCTACAGCTTCGCAGCGTTGTCCGGTTCGGAAGCCCGTTGGCCCTGAACGGCATGCTTCTTCTCGCGGTATTTCATGGAGAGAAGCTGATCGTTGCCCATCTTATGGGCCCAACAGCACTGGCGTTGATCGCGATGGGTTTCACACTGACGCTGACACCGGCGCTTATCATCGGGAAAAGCCTGCAATCCTACGCCTTGCCCGGGCTGTCCCGCAGCGTCGGAACCCCGGCCTTTTCGGTTCAGGCCCGACACGTCATCACACACAGTCTGTGGTGCGGGGTTGGTCTGTCGGCAGTCTTGGCCTGCCTGTCCTTCGCAATCCCCGCGCTTTTGGGCAGCGCGTTCATCACCTTGGTCCCCCTTATGCCGATACTGGCAGTGTTGCATGGGTTGCGTGTGGCAAAGACGGGTATCTCGATTGTGGCCCTGGCGATGGGCGACACAGTCAACACCGTGCTTGGCAACATCCCGCGCCTCGTGGCACTCCCCTTGACCTATTCCACCCTCAGCAGTGGCGGGTCTCTGTGGCATATCCTCTGGATTGCGGTGCTGGCAGAGGCCGCGGGCTTGATCGCGGCCTCCTTCGGGCTCTGGTCGCGCTTGCACAGAGGCTAGATAGCGTCAGACCCACGCTTCCATGCGTCGGCATTCACCACGGCAGCGGGCCCTGGCAGGTCCTTATAGGCCGCACCTCCTGGCAGCGCGCCATCCGCCGTTGCCGCTTTCCAAACCGCCAGCCGCACGACGTCCGCAGAGACCTGACTGGCCCCGCTGGCTGTCGCCATAAGCTGCAATGCGCGATTGCTGGGCAATGTCGGCGCAGCGGAGGCAAAGCCTTCATCCATCACCAGCGCTCCATTGAGCCAAATCCGCGTATACCCGGCAACCAGATCGATGGAGCAGATGATCTCCGCCTGGACACCGTCCACGACCGTACCAGACGCGGTTTGAGCATAATCCACATGGACCACGCCGCCACTGTCGCGCACACGCACACGGAGTCTGCCATTTGGCAGGATTTCCAACCGCAGGTAATTCCCCGTGCTCGTCATCAACATGCTCGAACCCGACGGCGGCACGGATGGCGCAAGATCAAACAGGAAGGTCAGTGCAGAAACATCGGCGCCAAGCGTCTGCGGGTCGTAAAAATACGGCCCCGTTGCTCCGGTCACGAAGCCGCCAGCAGGCTCCGGCATCGTATTGGCCAGCACAGCCTCGCTAGGTAGTGGGCGAATGGGGACGCCGTCGATACCGGAAAGGCCCAAATCAACGACCGGCAGGTTGAGATGTGCGCCCGCAAGATGGTCTTCCGGGAACTTCACCATACCCGTGGCACCGCCTTCGCCAAAGCGGATCACATCGGTGGGCTGAAACACCGGACCATTCGGATAAAGCCGTACGCGACCATTCTCTATCTCGGCCCGTTGCGCAGGCTGGCCATTGATCTGCCACCCGAACACGTCGGTCCAGTGCGGATGGCTGTCATCCAATGCGGGCAAACCCCGAGCGATGCGCGGCGTGGTCACATCGCCTGCGCTCGACCAGATGTCGACATAGGCCCCGGCTTGGTCCCATTCTGCCAGGTCGAACAGAGGCACAGACCAATTGCTGAGCCCCGAGGCCTGCAGGATAGCATGCGCCATCAAACGGCCAAACATCGGCGCGCCATCATCGCTGTCAGCCGAGGGATGGCTGATATCCGTCCAGCCGCCCGCACCGTCAGACATGCCGTTCTGGTAGGTCAGCGGCTCTAACCCCAAGGGCAAGAACAGCCCATCGGCGTTTGGATTGGCCGTCATTGACCGCCAACTTTCGCGCGCCTGCTGCTTGTTCAGCAGGTTGTTCTGCGTGGCACCAGTCAGCAACACCGTGGCGTTTTGCATGTCCGCATCAATATCGAACCGATGAGGGCCAAAGGCCGCCCATTTCGTATGCGCGGGGTCGTAAAGCTCTCCGAACCAATGGTCGGCCTGAAAGCTGCCTGCGCCATAACTCAGCATCGTCGGAAAACTAACCGGGTCGCCATTTATCGTTTTGCCGGTAAACAGCGGAAACAGCGCCTCCTCGTAATACTCGGCAAAAGAGCCTGGTGTCGCAAACCACGATGTCGAAGGTATCCCCACATGCTGACCATCCGCTGTGGCAAACCCGTGCAGCGCCGCGTCCTCAGCCCAAAGCCGGGACGGCTCGGCGTCATCAACAAGATCACGGAAACCGGTTCCGGCCTTTGCATGGAAAACCAATGCAAATTTCTCGTCGGGGCGCTCGGTTATGAAGACATTTGCCATGGCGGCAAGGGCGGCTGTGTGCGGATCAGCATCCGTCAAATGCTTGACCAACGGCGCGCCATCAAACCAAAGCGCCTGCACAGCATCATCGCTCAGAAGCTGTTCGGCAGGCAGCAGGTTGTAAAAACTGGAGCTCAGTCGAACGACCTCTGACTGCCCCCACAGCGCGATGACATGCCCGACGCCGAACCGGTTGGACGTGGTAGCCCGCGTGACCGGTTCAGACGCGACACGGACCTCAATGCGCAGCCAAGCCGCGCTGCGCGGCACCGTGATGTTCCCCGACCATGCGCCGCCTGCGTCAATATCTGCAAAACTCTCCCATGCGCCGGGCAACCCGCTTTCAGGCATGACACGCAGTTCCACCTGTTCACCTGGGGTGCCGGTTCCTGACACCGATACCTGCGCCTCCGCCCGACCAAAGGCCGCACCGCTGTCGAACAAAGTTCTGTCCCTTGTGAAGTCCGAAATCGCAATTTCGGTCAAGGGAGTGAATATTTCCCCATCAGTTTGGGAAAGAGGAGCGAGGGGCAAGCCCAGCATCGTCATCATCAGCGTCACCTTTGTTAGGCTCGAACGCAGATGATGGTGTCTTTGAGCGTCGTCCCTCGAAACCATTGGGCGACGCCCGCTCCTCTGGGGCCGAGCAATCTCTTGATTAAACATGGCCATAGCTGGCCCGGCGCGCCTGTTAGCACGGTGCATGCAGACGTTGCGGCAGGGGCGCTGTGTGCGGCCCTAACATTAACGCTAAGTCAAATTGGCAGAGGCCAGCCTGTGCTCGGTCAAATCAGCATTGCGCATTCGGCCATAGGACCCAAGCTCAACGCCTGAGCGGATGACGGCCGCAGGATTACCCGCCACAACGCTGCCAGGCGGCACGTTGCGGGTCACGACCGACCCGGCCGCCACGATACTGCCTGCACCAACGGTCACGCCCGGAAGCAGGATACTGCGCGCCCCAATGAAGCAATCCTCTTCAATCCGCGTGTGCAAATAGACACCACGCGTCCGGTCATGGGTCAGAACCAGCGCCTCCAGCGCAACATAGCTGCGCGCGCCAATATGCACCCCAATTGGAAAAGTCCGGTCGAGCCGCGCCGACAAGGACACCTGCGCTGAGGGGTCAATCTCCATCCCATAGGCCCGCGTAAGCCAAAACTGTCTCGCAGCCACGATGATCCCACGCAACCAGGCAAACCGGTTCAACCCGCGCCTGCGTGCTTTTTTCAAAGAAGGAGCCCCCAAGGACATGTCGCTCATACTGTCTGCCTATTCAATGTGACGCGCGACCCTAGCCGTGCGGATCTTTACAGAATGATAACGGTTAACCCGCAATTTACCCTCATGAGTGTTTTGCGCCTCCTCCCGCTTCCGGTGGTGATCTACCTTGCCCTGATCCTGCTGCCCGTCCGCTTCATGGTTGGGCCGCTGCAGTTCACGGGACTGAGGTTTTATCTCTTGCTCATGCTTGTCCCGCTGATTGCAGCGGCGATGCGGCGCGCTCCGATCCTGCCCGATCTGCTCCTGCCGATCTTCGTGCTCTGGGCCGGGGTCTGTATGTTCGTCAACACGCCTGGCCAAGTGGCGGAGCACACCGGAGCAATATTTCTGGAACTCGTCGGCGGCTACTTGCTGGCCCGCACATACATCACCAATGCCGCGCAGTTCGGCGCATTTATTCGGGCGCTAGCCACACTGGTCATCTTTTGCCTGCCACTCGCGCTCTATGAAGCCGCAAGCGGAGCGGCGCCCGTGATCGAGCTGATCCGCGCGATCCCCGGCATCTACAGTGTCGACGTGGTGAACATCGCGCCGCGCTTGGGATTGGAACGCGCGCAGGTCGTCTTCGCCCACCCGATCCATTTTGGCTTATTCTGTTCCGCCGCCGTTTCGCTCTTCTTCGTAGGGCTATCCCGGGATCTGTCGCTCATTACACGCGTTGCGGGCCTTGTGCTGATTGTGCTGACCGCGTTCTTGGCGCTGTCCAGCGGCGCGTTCATCGCCGTGCTGGTGCAGCTGTTCCTGATCGCCTGGGCACTGTTCTTTCGACAGACACGGCACCGATGGTGGCTTCTTCTCGCCAGCATTGGCGTTGCGTATGTCGCGGTCGACCTCATCTCGAACCGGACACCGCTGCGGGTCTTCATGAGCTACGCGACCTTTTCCGCACATAACGCCTATTGGCGGGGGCTGATCTTTGAATGGGGGATGGTCAATATCGGGCAGAACCCGGTCTTCGGCCTCGGGCTGGAGGATTGGGAACGGCCGCATTTCATGTATTCCGGCAGTATGGACAATTTCTGGCTGACCCTCGGCGTGCGCTATGGGGTACCGGGGTTCTTGCTGCTGACACTCGCTTGGATATGCGGGATTTTCCGGGTTGCTCGTGCGACGGCGGCAGACCCTACGTTGCGCCGGGCCTGGATGTTCTGCCTGCTCGGCCTTAGCTTCACCCTTGCAACCGTCCATATCTGGACCGCCATCTACTCCTTCAGCTTCTTCTTGCTTGGCGCAGGTCAGTGGATGGCAAGGCGCAAGGCGTCTTCGACCCAGACTTTGCCCACAGGGTTCACCCGGCCCTATCAGCTGGGGTTCCAACGCACCAAAGGGGTTGCGGCTTGACCAAGCTCGGGGTGGTCATCGTCACCTACAACGCGTCAGATGTGATCCGCGACTGCCTCGCAACTTTGCTTGCAGCGCCGCAAGATATGCGCGTGGTCATCGTCGACAATGCCTCTACAGATGGGACAGTAAAGACCGTCGAGATGTGGCGCAGTGGGGCAGATCGCTACGTGCCAACTGGCCTCCCTATCACGCCAAGTCACCCCAAGACGGAGCGGTTGGAGATCATCACCAACCCTGCCAACAACGGCTTCGCAGCTGGCGTTAATGCCGGGCTGCAACGGCTGTTGCCAGATACGGATATCAAGCGCATCTGGATACTGAACCCTGACACGATCGTGCCACCGCATACCCCCAGCAGCTTTGCAAAGGCGCCTGGGGGGTTCGGGCTGATGGGCGGTCGCATCCTCTACGCCGATCCGCCGCATCGCATTCAAATTGACGGTGGAACGGTTTGCCGCTGGACCGGGCGCACGGGGAACCTCAACCTCGGGAAGAGTCGCGACACCCCTCTACCGCCGATGGACCAAGTCAAATTCATCTCGGGCGCAAGCATGGTCGCGTCGCGCGCGTTCCTTGAGGCCGCGGGGCCGATGCCAGAAACTTATTTCCTCTATTACGAGGAGGTCGACTGGGCCCGACGCAACCGACTGCCCTTTCGGCTTTGCGAAAATGCCGAGGTCTATCATCGTGCGGGGACGGCCATTGGCTCCCCGACCCTGTCCACACAACCCTCTTCGCTCTCGGCCTATTACAAACACCGGGCACGAATGATGTATTTGCGCAGATTTCACCCGATGTCACTGCCACTTGGCTTCGTTTACGGGCTCGCGAAAGCAGGGCAGTTTATAGCGGGCGGCCACCGCGACCAGGCCCGTGCAACACTAAATGCGCTGCACGGGCGGGCGCTTTTACCCGATATAGCTGCGCAATTCAGTCACAAGCCCGTCGAGCGAGGGACCTGAGTCCGCCCGCGGCGGAGGCAGTGTTCCAAGCAACATAGGCTCTAACTTAGCCGTATCCCAAAGCGCGGTGATGCCTTCGCGACCGATCAACTGGCGCACGGTGCCAGCTTGATGATCATTGCGATGCTCCCCCAGACTGGCCCGACGCGGGATCAGTATCGCAGGAATCCCTGCCTGGCGCGCAGCCATGATGGTGCCAATGCCAGCATGTGCAATGACGATGCGGGCGCGTTCAATCACATCCGCATACCGCTCCGCGCTCATATAGGGCTCGACAATGAGGTTCTCGTAGGTCGCGTCCTCGCAGGTCTGGGCAATCACGGGCTCACAAATGCAGCCCGCAATGCGGTCCATCTCAGATACAAGACGTGGAAAGGGCAGTTGCGTACCAACAGTCACAAAGATCACAACACTGCCCCCGCATAGGTCGCTCCGGTCCGGGCTGAAACTTCGGGCCATTGGGTCAGCCAATGATGCGCAAACGGGCGGGACAGCCGCCCGGACAAAGACATCTCACTGGTATTTGCAATTGAGTCGATCCAGATCGTGCGCGCCCCGAAGATCCGGGCCACGATCAAGGCCACCAGCCCCGGCAGCGCCCCGGTTGACACCACGACCTGCGGCCTGACAATGGCGATGATCCGCAGCACTTGAATTGCCACAAAAATGGCGCGCCACCATTGGGTGCGACTGCATTCTCCAATATAAAATTCGGCCAAGTCAGGGTCTGTGCAGGCGTAACGCACATGATGCCCTTCAAAAGCATGCGCCATAGCGCAAAGCTGTCTCCAATGTCCGCCTTTTGAGGCGACTGCCAATACATGTTGAGATCTCATCGGGTCTACAAGGCTCCGTTACTGGTGTTGCAACTGCGCCCCAGCGCGCAGCCGCGTCCCCCGTTTCATCGCCAATGCGACCGCACCCCTGCGCTCACATGCCGTTCGGCTTGCTCGAAATGTGTGGTCTGTCACTCCTCGGTCTGCGGCCAGATCACTCTGGCAGTAGAGCCAAGAAAGAAACGATTTGGATTAATTATGTCTTAAGTTTTCAAGGGTCTGATCAGCCGCGACATTCTGCCATGCCGAGGACCTGCCATGCCCTGTGATTTCCCCGATTTCTGTTGGAGCACGCGCGCTCCCAGCGAAGGCGCGACATCGTGAGGCCCGGTGCGAAATACGCGATTTGGCTGGCTGCGCGACACCTCCCACTCGCACTTGCCACCATCGGGCTAGGAACGGCCGCCTCCTACTCGGCGCTTCAATTCCTGCCGCATCAATTTACGGCCTCCACATATCTGCTGGTCGAAACTGCCGCCGTGTATCGTGACAATCGCAAACCCGCAGACGCCGCCATCAGTACCGCTCAGCTGCAAGGCATTGAGGCAAGGCTGCGCACGACTGAGCGCTTGACCCTGCTTGGCGACACGGTTGGGCTTTCGTCGCCTGCGGAGGAGCTGCAAAAGGTCATCACATTCGACACGCAAAGTGGCCGCGACAAAGCCACCACCATGGAAATTTCAGTCACCCATACCGATGGCCAACTTGCCGCTGACGCCGCAAACCATCTGGGCCAGCAAGTGCTTTCTGAACATCAGACACTCCGAAATGAACAGATCGAGCAGTCGCTGGCGTTCTTCCGGCAGGAGGTCTCTGACGCGAAGGCGGAGCTTGACGCTGCATTTCAGGCCGTCTTGGCGTTCAAAACCGCGCAGGCCGGATTTCTGCCCGACGATGCGGGTCGATATCTCGACCAGCGCAAAGCGCTCATAAACCAGAAACCGCCAAGCCCGCAGCCCGCCAAGCCCAACCCGGCCTTTGCCAGGATTGAGGCCGAATTGAAGGCAGCCAATTCGCTCTATTCGGCCCGGCATCCCAGAGTACGCGCCTTGATGGCCGAACTGGGTGAGACCGAACCTTTTCTTGGCGCTCCCAACCAAGCCAAACAACCCGCGCCCGCTGATCTGACGCAGATTGATGCGGCGCTCGCCTTGATCCCGGCCAATGGTCTGCGGCTGGACGCACTTACATCAACCTATGACCTGGCCCGGCAGCACTATGAGACGGCGCTATCTCGGCTCGAAACAGCGGCAATCGACGCTCGGATCGCGGAACGCGCCAAGGCAGACCGCATCACGATTGTCGAAGCGGCAAGCCCGCCTGCGTTGCCCTCCGGCTCAAGGCGCAAGATCGCCTTCTCCGCCGGGCTCGCCCTGTCTTGCATTCTCGCCCTGATCGCCATGATTCTCCGGCAGCGCGCGGACCCCTATATCCGACGGCCCCAAGACATTCGCACCGGGCTGAACATCACGCCATATGCGGTCATTCCCTCGTAACAGACTACGTAATCAGGAGCTTTCATGGAACAAATCGCTGCCCCTTTGCCGATATTGAACACGGTCATCGAAACATCGAGGCCGGTTGAATTTGTTCATAATCCGCAACCCCTGGCCACAACCGACGCGACGCGGGCCTGGATGCTGCTCAATGAGATCACGATCCCTGAAGATGCGCCCATCCACAGCCTCCTTAAACCATCAGCGCTGACCGCCATTGACCTGCTACGGACCCGGCTTTTACGCCAAATGCGACGCGAAAAGCTGACCCGGCTTGCGCTGACCAGCCCGCGTGCGGGCTGCGGAGTGGCGGCATTGGCGACACAGCTTGCGCTCAGCGCAGCGCGTCAGTCAGAGCTGAAAGTCATGCTGCTTGATCTGGACATGCGCGAGCCCAGTATCGCCCGTATCCTTGGTGTTGCCAGCGAAGCCCCGATCCGGCCCGCACTTCGTGGCACCCGTCGGGAATTTGACAGCACCGCCATGCGGGTGGGTCAAAACCTGGCATTGAGCCTTGCGACCGAAGAAACCACCTCCCCTGCGGAGCTTTTGGCCGCAATGCGCTCCCACGCATTGATCGACCAGATCGAACGTGACTTCCGCCCTGATCTTCTGCTGCTCACCTTGCCCCCCGTCCTTGGTCAGGATGACGTTGTCGCCGCTGCCGACCTTTACGATGCCGCACTTCTGATTGCCCGCGCAGATCACACCAAGGTCAATGAGGCCGACACGGCAGAAGCATTGATTTCCGAACAGAAACCCTGCCTTGGCGTCGTCCTGAACGGATGCCGGTTTGAGGAGTCTTATGGCATCGGTTGACACGCTACCACGCGCCCTAAACCTGCCGAAATCGAGCCTAAACAAGCGTCAAAGGGCCATGCGTGCGGCCATCGGCATATGCGACCCTCGGTCGTGGTTACACCTTGCGCGGCTCGTGAATTATTACAATCACACCCATGTCGCGCCCCGCCGGGCCCTGCATCTGGGGCGCGGTAGCGCGATCAGCCCCACCTCGTCTTTCGCCAACGCGGCCAATATTACGTTCGGCAACGACGCCCATATCGGGGCGCATTGCTATCTGTGGGCCGGGACCGGACCAACTGGACGGATTACGGTGGGTGATACAATCTTGCTGGGGCCAGGGGTGGTGATCACCGCGACCTCATATTGCTACAATCTTGGCGCACCCGTCACCAAACAGCCTTTGAAAGAACAATCCGTGAGCATCGGGGATGATGTGTGGATAGGTGCCAACGCTATCATCCTGCCCGGGTCCCGTATTGGCAATGGCGCCATCATTGCGGCCGGTGCTGTCGTCAAAGGCACTGTCCCTGATGGCGCGGTCTTTGCGGGCGTTCCGGCGCGTCAAGTTGCCGAACGTCATGTCGCTGAACACATAGCGGACGGTTGAAGGCAGGCCCCCAGCCGCGTAGGTTGCGCCACAAATGGGGAGCCCGCTGACATGACCGCTTTGAAACCTGTCGTTCTTTGCATTCTCGATGGGTGGGGCGCATCCACACAAGAGGCCGGGAACGCGCCCCTCCTCGCCAAGACCCCGCATTTCGACCGGATCATGGCAGAATGTCCCAACGCGTCGCTTACAACCTTTGGCCCGGATGTGGGTCTGCCAAAGGGGCAGATGGGCAATTCTGAGGTAGGGCATACAAATATCGGTGCAGGTCGCGTCGTCGCGATGGATCTCGGGCAGATCGATTTGGCCGTTCAGGACGGATCATTCTTCAAACGACCCGCGCTGCGAGAATTCATCGCAACGCTGAAACAGACAGGCGGCACCGCGCATCTGCTTGGGGTCGTCTCGGATGGCGGGGTCCATGGGCACATCACCCATATGCTCGCCGCAGCAAAGGCGTTGGTAGATGCGGACATTCCGGTAGCCGTACATGCCATCACCGATGGCCGGGATGTTGCACCAAAATCCGCCAAGACCTTCCTGAAAACGCTAAAAGACTCGCTGCCGGAAGGGGCCTTGATCGCGACAGTTGGCGGGCGTTATTACGCGATGGACCGCGACAATCGCTGGGATAGGGTGGAAAAGGCCTATCGCACCATGGTTCATGGCGAGGGCAAGACCTATGCCGACCCGCAATCACTCGTGCGCGACGCCTATGCCCGGGACATGACGGACGAGTTCATCGATCCGGCAGTTATCACCGGCTATAAGGGCATGAGGGATGGCGACGGCATCTTTTGCCTGAACTTTCGTGCCGACCGGGCGCGCGAGATCCTCGCGGCCATGGGCGATATCCGCTTCGAAGGGTTTTCGACCTCGAAATTGCCAAAGCTGGCGGCCCGCCTCGGCATGGTTGACTATTCGACCAGTCATAACGCGTATATGACGACCGTGTTTCCCAAGCAGAAGATCGAAAACACTTTGGGGGCCTGGGTCGCCAAGCATAGCCTGCGTCAGTTCCGATTGGCAGAGACCGAAAAATACCCGCATGTGACCTTCTTCCTCAATGGCGGCAAAGAAGAGCCGGAAGCCGGTGAAGACCGTCACATGGCGCCCAGCCCAAAGGTTGCCACCTACGATCTGCAACCGGAAATGTCCGCAGCAGAGGTCAGCGACAAACTGGTTGATGCGATCTATGAGCGCTATGACCTCATCGTCGTGAATTACGCCAACCCGGATATGGTCGGCCATACCGGTGACCTGGACGCGGCAATCAAAGCCTGTGAGGCGGTGGATCACGGGCTCGGGCGCGCCCTGAAGGCGCTGGATGTGACAGGAGGGGCCATGATCGTGACTGCGGATCATGGCAATTGCGACATGATGATCGACCCAGAAACCGGCGGTCCCCACACAGCACATACGCTCAACCTCGTTCCGGTAGTGCTGGTTGGCGGGCCCGAGGACGCCAAATTGCGTGACGGGCGATTGGCAGATCTTGCTCCTACAGTGCTACAACTGATGGATATTCAGAAGCCGGAGGAGATGACCGGCCAGACCCTCCTTCCGTGAGCATACGGTGGGTCATTCAGGCTCTAACGTTGGCGTTCTGGGCGGGCGTTGCAACCGCACAATCCGACCCATCAACGGTTGCGAAACGCGCGGCCCTGATGCTCGACAACGCGGCCCTGCAGCTTGAAGAGGCGGAAAGGTCCCGCGACAGGATTGCCGCATTAACAGAAACCATACGCGCCTATGAAGAAGGTCTCGCTGCCATGCGGGAAGGCCTGCGGCGGGTCGCAATACAGGAACGCGCAATCACTGTGGCGTTTGAGGCGCAAGAGGATCGGCTCTCTCGATTGCTCGGTGTTTTGCAAACCATCGGCAGGTCGCCCGCGCCTCTTTTGATGATGCACCCGTCCGGCCCTCTCGGCACGGCACGCTCCGGCATGATCCTATCCGATGTCACCCCTGCATTGCGATCCGAGGCCCTGACGTTGAAGGCGCAGCTTGAAGAGGTCGCCGAGTTGAGATCGCTGCAAGAGGCCGCAGCCAAACAGCTCAGATCAGCGCTGGATCATATGCAAAATGCAAGAAGCTCCCTCGCCCAAGCGGTGGCGGACCGGACGGAACTGCCTGAACGCACGGGCCTCGATTCAAACCAAATGGCCGCGCTGGTGGCGTCATCAGACACGCTCGCAGGGTTTGCAGAGGCGTTGAGCCAACTCGGCCCGGCAGGTTCGGGCAATTCGGCCGCATTTGAGCAAGTGAAAGGGCAATTGCCGTTGCCCGTGCGCGGCACACTTCTCACCGGGTTCAATGAACCGGACAGTCAAGGTCTCAAACGCCCTGGCCTGACATTTGCGACATCCGCCGAAGCGCTGATTACAGCACCCTGGCCTGCGACGATCCGCTATGCAGGGCCGCTATTGGACTACGGATCGGTTGTGATCCTTGAGCCGGAAAGCGGCTACCTCTTGATTCTTGCCGGTGTGGCGCGTCCGCTGGTGAAGGACGGTCAGATCGTTACGAGCGGCGAAGCCTTGGCCCTTATGGGAGGAAAAAGCCTCGGTGCTGACAGTTTTTTGATGTCTGCAGCCAAAGGGAGTGGCGGCAATCGCCAAGAGTCGCTTTATATAGAACTCAGACAGGGCGGTACGCCCACCAACCCCGCGACCTGGTTTGCGGTGGATAAGGGATAAGAAAATGAAGAAGTTTTTACTCGCCGCTCTGCTCGGCACGGCGGCTGGCGCGATCGTCACCACACAGGTCACCGGCCCCCTGCTGGCACAGGAATCGAGCAAGAAATCGAATGTTTACGAGCAACTGGATTTGTTTGGTGACATCTTCGAGCGGATCCGCGCGCAATATGTCGAAGACGTAGACGAGTCTGAACTGATCGAAGCCGCCATCAACGGCATGTTGACCTCTCTGGATCCGCATTCGTCTTACCTCGCCCCAAAGGATTTCGAGGATATGCGCACGCAGACCTCTGGCGAGTTTGGCGGCCTCGGCATCGAGGTAACGCAGGAAGAAGGCTATGTGAAGGTCGTCACCCCAATGGACGACACCCCGGCTGACAAGGCGGGCATGGAAGCGGGCGACTTTATCACCAGCGTCGATGGCGAAAGCATTGTCGGCTACACGCTGGAAGAAGCCGTTGAGCTGATGCGCGGCCCCGTCGGTTCAGAGATTATTTTGACGGTCGTGCGCGAGGGCGTGGACGAGCCGTTCGACGTCTCTATCATCCGCGATACGATCAAACTGACGGCGGTGCGCGCCCGCACTGAAGGTGACAGCGTTGTGCTTCGCGTCTCTACCTTTAACCGGCAGACCTATCCGAACCTTGAGGCCGGTCTGAAAGAGCAGATTGAAGAGCTTGGCGGGTCCGACAAGGTCAATGGTATCGTGCTTGACCTGCGCAATAACCCGGGCGGTCTGCTGAACCAGGCGATTGCAGTGTCTGACGCCTTCTTGGAACGCGGCGAGATCGTTTCGACACGTGGCCGTAATCCGCGCGATAGTGAGCGCTATAATGCAAGCGCGGGCGACCTGAGTGATGGCAAGCCCATCGTGGTGTTGATCAATGGCGGTTCAGCGTCGGCTTCGGAAATTGTGGCTGGCGCTTTGCAAGATCATGGGCGCGCGGTCGTTATTGGCGAGAAGAGCTTCGGCAAAGGATCGGTGCAAACCGTCGTTCCGGTGCGCGGCGACGGCGCGATGCGTTTGACCACATCACGCTACTATACACCGTCAGGTCGTTCGATTCAGGCGCTGGGCGTTGCGCCCGATATCATCGTCAAGCAACCGCCACGCGTCCCAGCCGATGCCGACGCATCTGAGGAAGAGGCGAATAACCGTCCAAGCCGATCTGAGGCTGACCTGCGTGGATCGCTCTCTAACGAAGATGTCAGCGAGGCCGAACGCGCGATTATCCAGGAAGAGCAGGAAAAAGCCGAAAACGCCGCCAAGCTCCGTGAGGAGGATTATCAACTGGCCTATGCGCTGGACATCCTCAAAGGCCTCTCCGCCATTGCCGCTGCAGGCGAGTGACGTGACGCCGGCAGAAATTGCGAAACTGCCTTACCGTCCCTGTGTCGGCCTGATGGTCGTGAACAGCGAGGGTAAGGTCTTCGCGGCGCAGCGCATCGACAGCCCAAGCCCCGCTTGGCAGATGCCTCAGGGCGGGGTGGATGAGGGGGAAGCCCCCCACGAAGCAGCGCTGCGCGAGCTCGAGGAAGAAACCGGGCTCACTGCCGATAAAGTCTCTATTCTTGGGGAAACGCCCGAATGGCTGCCCTATGACCTGCCCCATGACCTTGTGCCGAAGCTCTGGAAGGGACGCTTTCGCGGACAGAAGCAAAAGTACTTCCTGATGCGCTTTCACGGCACCGACAGCGACATCAACATCGAGACCGCAGAGCCCGAATTCTCACGCTGGACCTGGATGGATATAGATGCGCTGTTGGATAGCATCGTGCCGTTCAAGAAAGACAGCTATACCAAGGTGATTGCGCAGTTCCGCCCAATCATCCTTGCCGACGCATAGCAAAACGGCGGGGTCTCGCCACCTCGTGCGGGCTGTCAGAACCGTGACTTGAATGGTGTGACGGCAGCCAGCAGACAGGACATATGAAGTATATTATCGCACCGCTCGCCCTCGGCACACTTATCGCAACTGACGCCGCTGCGCTGTCATGTCTGCGCCCCGACGTGGTCAACGCTTTTCAGGAAGCCTCTGACTCAGACAAGCGCTATGTCGTCCTCAAGGGTCAATTTGCCTTCACGCCAGCAGGTGAAAGAGAGCCGCCCGCCGAAGCTTCGCTCGATGCGGAATTTTCCGGCAGGCTGCTGACCGCCTCCGGGTTCACGCAACAAGTGTCAGCCCCGGTCACGATAAATCTGACCTGCGCCGGAGAATGGTGTGCCAGGCTTGAACCCAACCGTGATCTCATCGCCTTCGTGGAAGAAAGCGCTGATGACGGTCTGCAATTCAACGTTGGACCTTGCTACCCGTTCACCTTCGTCGATCCATCATTGGACGATGTGAAGCGGCTTGAAAACTGCGCTCAAGGGGGCGCATGCGAACCCGTCTCACAGGCGCGGGACTAGGATTTCGGCTTAAAGAACGCCGCAAAACGCCGCAAAAGTTTCAGGCGTTCGCGCTGCTCACTGTCACCTTTGGACGCATGATGTGCCTCAAGGTCTGAGATGATGCCCGTAAGCCAATCACGTTCCATACCGATCAAACTATCCCTGTGTGCGTCATCGCACAGTTACGTGTAACCATTTCTGGGTAATAGGGTTTCGACATGATCAGACCCGGAGAGCGGAGATTGTTGCACAAAAACCGCAATTTCGGTCCATTTTTGGTCCCAGTTTAGCGCTGCCATGCTTGAAGAATGCGTTTTGGAAAGCCGTTCCGATCCTTGCGCCCGGCGCGGCTTTCTCACCAATGATCAACGCATATGGCTACTCAGCAGGAATAGCCTCTTCTTCAATGCCAAGCGGCGCGGCTAGGTGTTTTAGCATTTCGGTCGGGCAGACCTGCAAGAAACTAGCCTTCTCCGCATCCCATTCCTGCAGAATTTGGGCCGCTTTGACGCTCGCTGTTTCTGCATGATGGGCTTCGATCAGGGCTTTCAACTGACCTTCCCAATGATCCACTGTTACCGGGCAGGTCACGAGGGTCTCCATATTCATGAGCTCCGGTGCCAGACCCTCCGGGTCATAGAGATAGGCCATGCCGCCGGTCATCCCGGCTCCGAAATTTGCTCCAATCGTACCAAGGATCACGGCCACACCGCCGGTCATGTATTCGCAGCCATTGGTGCCACACCCTTCGATCACGACATGTGCGCCGGAATTGCGCACGGCAAATCGCTCACCGGCGCGCCCTGCCGCGAACAGATGCCCAGCCGTCGCACCGTAAAGAACGGTGTTGCCGATAATCGTGTTCTCTTCAGCCTTTAACGGGCTCTCTTGCGCAGGGCGTACGACAATCCGGCCGCCTGACAGGCCTTTGCCGACATAGTCATTGGCATCGCCAAAGACTTCGAGCTTGAGACCGGGTGCCGCAAACGCCCCCAAGGATTGACCGGCAGACCCGGTCAGCTTGACGGTCAGATGGTCAGGCTGCAGTTCATTGCGCATCCCAAACCGACTGACAATATGGCTCGATGTCCGCGTTCCGATTGTACGCAACGTGTTCTGCACTGCGTAAGACAGCTGCATCTTCTCCCCCTCTTTCAAGAAGGGTTGGGCGTCTTTGACAATGTCTGCATCCAGCGTATCAGGCACCTCGTTGCGAGGCCGAGTGCGGTCATATTTGATCGCATGCGCCCCATCGACAGTGATCAGAAGCGGGTTGAGATCCAGATCGTCCAGATGCGCAGACCCACGCGAAACCTGCGTCAGCAGATCAGCCCGCCCGATCACCTCATCCAAAGACCGTGCCCCGATAGAGGCCAGGATTTCTCGCACCTCTTGCGCATAGAAGGTGATCAGGTTGACGACCTTGTCGGCATTGCCGGTGAATTTCGCGCGCAGATCCTCGCGCTGCGTACAGACGCCAACCGGACAGGTATTTGACTGGCATTGACGCACCATGATGCAGCCCATGGCGATCAGCGCAGCGGTACCGATGCCGTATTCCTCAGCGCCCATCATCGCGGCCATGACGATATCACGCCCCGTGCGCAAACCACCATCGGTGCGCAGGGTGATCCGTTCGCGCAGATTGTTCATCGCGAGCACCTGGTGGGCCTCGGTCAAGCCCATTTCCCAGGGCAGGCCTGCATATTTGATCGATGTCGCGGGAGACGCGCCCGTCCCGCCATTATGGCCAGAGATCAGGATCACATCAGCCTTCGCC
>CAYLVP010000012.1:0-19345 GCA_964387155.1 uncultured Rhodobacterales bacterium
TGTCATCCTCGTCGCAGAACACGGTGCCGCGGATCACGGAACCGGCTGGATCAACGATACCCGCATCAACGTCAGAGGTGGTTTCACCAGCCACGACCGTCACCGTACCGGTGCTGCCGTCGCCATTGATCACGTCGCTGTCGACCGTGTCGTCACCGCCTGCATCGGCGTCCACGAAGACCTTGCCTTCGCTGCCAGCCACATCGTCGGGGCTCTGGAAGCGGACGCTGTAATCGCCGGCGTCCAGATCGTCGAAGCGGTAGTTGCCATCGGCGTCGGTCGTGGTGGTGCCGACGACATTGCCAGCCGCATCCAGCAGCTCAACCGTGGCACCGGCCACGCCGGGCTCACCATTGTCGACATTGTCGCCATTCTCGTCGCAGAAATAGCGGCCTTCCAGCGCGCCCAGCGGTGCGGGCTCGCCTGGCACGTAGCACAGGTCGTCAATCGCGCCCGAGCCGTTCAGCGTCAGGTCGATCTGGGCCACGCCGTCCACGTCAATCAGAACTTGCTGAATGCCGCCATCGGTGCCGTTGGGGATGGTGATCGTTTCGATCAGCGCGCCATTGGCGTCCAGCAGGCGGATGGTGCCGCCTTCCTCGGAATCCACGACCTTGATGTCATAGATATAGGCTGGCTCGTCGAACTTGAACCAGATGGTGCCGCCGCCGGCATTGTCATCAGGGTCGCTGCTGTCATTGTCTTCCGAGATGATCAGGATGTTGCCCTGGTCATCGGTGGCCAGATCAGCGTCACCACCTGTGGGGTTGCTGCTGTCAAACACCATCGCGTCATTGGCGGAGGAGCTGGCATCGCCGTCGCGCTGCGCAGAGATCATCACACCGTCAAATTGCGTGCTCAGCACGGTGCCTTTGGCCAGACCTTCGAAGTCGAGATTGACCGCGTTGGGGTCGTCGCATTCGCGGAACCCGGGCTCGGGCTCGACCTCTTGCAGTTTGATCTTGTCGAGACGGACAAACTCGCCCGCGTCGCCATCGACCCAGATCATGATTTCGTCGCCCGTGGTCAGCTCAACGCCTTCGATCACGAACTCGGAGAAGCCGCCATTGTTGGAGCCTACGCCGTCATCATCCTGGTCCAGCTTGACGGCCTCAACCACCTGCCCGTTGACCTTGACCATGATGGTGGACTGGCCGTCGGATTCGTCTTGGGCAAAGATCGACAGATCATACGTGCCGCCGTCGCCATTGAAGGTCGTGGACAGATCGCCCGTGCCGCCAAGATGGGCCAGACGCACCAGCTCGCCGCCCGAGGCCTGCGCGCCATGCTGCACGGTCATGTTGTACAGGGCCATGTCTTCGGCTTCGATGATGATGCATTCCATGCCACCATCTGTTTCCTCGACATCATTCACCTTCACCCAGAGCGGTTTGGTGGTGGTGCCGCCATTGCCGTCATCAACCGTGATGGTGACGTCATAGACGTTGGAGTCGCCGCCCGATTGCGGGTTTTCGAAATCAGGGGCCTCTTTGAAGCTCAGCTCGCCGGTATGGGCGTCGATTTCAAAGAAAGCGGCGTCGCGGCCGCCGGTGATCGAATAGGTCAGCGTGTCGCCATCCGCGTCGGTGGCGTCGATATCGATCACAGCGGTGCTGTTCTCGTCGATATGCAGGATGCCGTTGCCGGGCAGGTTGTCAAAAACCGGGGCCACATTGGCAGGGGGCTGCGAGGGGGTTGCGCTGAGGTCGCTGTATTTGACGCCATGCGAGTTGGAGGAGGTGATCACTTTCAGCGTCACGCCGGCAGGCGGGGTGTTCCCCACAAAGGAGAAGAAGTCGTCGCCCGCGCCAGGCGCGTTATAGCCGCCGCCTTCGATTTCGGCGAGGTGATAGGTCTTGCCGTCAGAGCCTTGCAAGGTGAAGACCTGCTCGACGAAAAAGCGCGAATGGGTGTTGGTCCAGCCATTGCCGTCATGCACCCAGCCGTTTTGATGGGAATCGGTGGCGCGGTCGTTGTAGTCGCCGCTCAGTGTCCCGTCATTGTCATAGGCGGCCAGCGTCAGCGTGGCGGCGCCCGGCATGGTGAAGCTGTCGCCCCTGTTCAGGTTCCAGTCGCCCGCGCCCAGCAGATCTGCCTCGGCAAAGGCGGTCCAGTAGCGATACCCGAAATTGCTTTGATACGTCATAGTGTTCCCTCAATCTTACACGTCGCCCGTTTCATTCGGTGGGCGACAACCCTTGTTAAAGCCACGCGCCACCTCTGTGCGGCGCGCTGCGGTCCTATCAAGTCTGTGATTTGCTGTGATGGAGCTCTGACAGAGGGGCGTTTTCGGCGGTTCTCCGCCTTCCCTCAATCATCTCTATTCAAACGTCTTTTTTACCCCAATCGGACATATGACATGTCCGCACTGACCACACACACTTTTGTCTCCTTGCCGCACATTAGCCGTATTTCGTGCGATTCGGTCAAGCGAGTTAACGGTTTATTAAAGCGTTTCAGGGGGGAGAAATTTGCGGCGAAACGCAAATCTCGGCTCAATTTTGGCACAATTTGGGCATTGTTTCTTTATCGGAAAAAGTGCCCTGAGATCGGGTCTGCTCAGGAGGTTTCTTACCATAATCTTGATTATCTGCGCGGGCGGTATCCGGCCACCTCTCGCACCAAGATGCGCCCGTCCCCGCCTCAGGGCCCGCCTCAGGGCCCGCCTCAGGGGTAGTCGCGCCGCCCGACCGAGGCATAGGCCGTGAACCCCGCCGCCTGCGCATCATCACTGGAATAGATGTTGCGCAGATCGGCCAGTTTCGGCTGCTGCATGCTGGCCGCGATCTTGCCCAGATCGAGGGCGCGAAACTCGTTCCATTCGGTCAGGAGCACCAGCATGTCAGCCCCCGAAGCCGCCGCATAGGGATCGTCATGCCAGACCACGCCGGGCAGAAGCGCCTCGCCCTCATGACGGCCCTGCGGGTCGACCACCCGCACCTGCGCCCCGCCGCCCACCAGCGCCGGCACGATGGTCAGCGCAGGCGCGTCGCGCATGTCATCGGTGTTGGGTTTGAACGTCACCCCCAGCACTGCCACGGTCTTGCCGTTGAAGCTGCCATTGCACAGGTCGCGCAGCTTCTCGATCATCCGCGCCTTGACCCCGTCATTGACCCGCATCACCGTCTCGGTGATCTGCATCGGCACCGCATGTTCCTGCCCGATGCGGGCAAGCGCGGAGGTGTCTTTCGGGAAGCAGGACCCGCCATAGCCCGGGCCCGCATGCAGGAACTTGTTGCCGATCCGCCCGTCCAGCCCGATCCCCTTGGAGACCGATTTCACATCCGCGCCGGTCTTCTCACACAGCGCCGCGATCTCGTTGATGAAAGTGATCTTGGTGGCCAGAAACGCATTGGCCGCATATTTGATCATCTCGGCGCTTTCCAGATCGGTCGTCATGATCGGGAAATCGCGCAAATAAAGCGGGCGGTAGATCGCCTCCATCACCTTTGCCGCTCGGTCGCTTTCGACGCCCACCACCACGCGGTCGGGCTTCATGAAATCGTCAATCGCCGCCCCCTCGCGCAGAAATTCCGGGTTCGAGGCCACGTCAAAATCAAGCGCCGGCGCGGCCTCGGCCACCACCTCCCTGACGCGGGCATTGGTGCCCAAAGGCACGGTCGATTTGGTCACGATCACCGTATAGCCTGCGACGGCCTGCGCGATCTCTTCGGCGGCGGCGTAAACATAGGTCAGATCCGCATGCCCGTCGCCGCGCCGTGTGGGGGTGCCCACGGCGATGAACACCGCCTCGGCCTCCGCCACGGCCGCGGTCAGATCGGTGGTGAAGCTCAGCCGCTCGGCCTCCACATTCTTGGCCATCAGCGCGTCGAGCCCGGGCTCGTAGATCGGCACCTCGCCGCGGTTGAGCATCTTGATCTTGGCCGGATCCTTGTCGACGCAGACGACCTCATGACCGAAATCCGAGAAGCAGACCCCTGAGACAAGCCCGACATAGCCCGTGCCGATCATCGCAATTTTCATGACAAAAACCTCTATAAATCTTGCGCGCAGAGGTGTCGCGATCGGGGCTGCGAGTCAAGACTTGTGCCGCCCTGCCCGGGCGCAATAGGTCTTGGGGCATGACCAAGAGCTTGCCGCGCGGCGCGGCGCGATGATCCGCCGCCTGTCTTCCTGGCTGGGGGCGGCCTCACCTGCCCCGGCCACCCCGCTTGCGCCGGTCGCCCCGGAGGGGCCTGCCTGCGTGATTGGCGACATTCATGGCCGGGCGGATTTGCTGGCGCGCGCCTTGCAGCAGAGGCGTGGTCAGACGGTCTGCCTGGGCGACTATATCGACCGGGGCCCCGACAGCGCCGCCGTCCTGCGCGCCTTGGCGGCGCGGCCCGAGGTGATCTGCCTGATGGGCAACCATGAAGAGATGCTGTTGAGCTTTCTTGACGCGCCTGCCCGGGCCGGGCCCCGCTGGCTGCAATTTGGCGGCGCGCAGACGGTGGAGAGTTTTGGGATACCCGTGCCGTCAGACATCACGGATCCAGACGCCTTGCAGGATCTGGCGGCGCGCTTTCGCGTGGCTTTGGGCCCCGATCTGGAGGCCTGGCTGCGCGCCCTGCCCTCTTATTGGCAATCGGGCAATCTGGCCGTCACCCATGCAGGCGCGGACCCGGCCCTGCCGATGGATCAGCAAAGCCCGAAATCCCTGCGCTGGGGGCATCCGAAATTTGGGGTGAGCGCGCGCCGCGACGGGCTGTGGGTGCTGCGCGGCCATGTGATCTATGACGACCCGCTGATCGAGGGGGGCGTGATCTCTATTGATACCGGGGCCTGGCGCACGGGGCGGCTGACCTGCGCCCATATTGAAGATGGCGAGATCCGCTTCAGCGAGGCTTAATCATCCTCAGACCGCGCGTAGACATCCTCGTAGCGGATGATGTCATCCTCGCCCAGGTAGGACCCGGTCTGCACCTCGATGAGCACCATGGGCAGCTTACCGGGGTTCTCCATCCGGTGCACCGCCCCCAAGGGAATATAGACGGACTGGTTTTCGCTCACCAGTTTGACCTCTTCATCCACGGTGACGCGCGCCGTGCCCTCCACCACGATCCAATGCTCGGATCTGTGGTGATGGCTTTGCAGGCTGAGCGCGGCCCCGGGATGGACCACGATGCGTTTGACCTGGAAGCGGTCGCCCACCACCAGGCTTTCGAACCAGCCCCAGGGGCGGTGGTCTTTCGGGAAGGCCTCGGCCTGTTTGGCGGTTTTCGCCTTCAATGCAGAGACGGCCAGTTTCACATCCTGCGCGCGGCTGGCATCGGCCACCAGCACCGCGTCGGGCATGGCCACGGTGATCACGTCCTTGAGCCCGATCCCCACGACCTGCAGCCCGTCATCTTCGGAGCGCAACAGCGTGTTGTCGCAATCAATCGCCGTGGCGGGGCCAGAGGTCGCAACCCCGCGCGCATCCTGCCCGCTGCTCCGCCAGACCGCGTCCCAGCCACCTAAGTCGGACCAGCCGCCCGAGAAGGGCACGACCGTCAGGTTATCGGCCCGCTCCATCACCGCATAATCGATCGAGATATTATCTGCCTTGTCCCATGGCGTGGGTGCCAGGCGCAGAAAGCCCAGATCGGGCTTGGCCTCGGAGACGGCCGCCTCGACCGGGTCGATAAGCGCGGGCGCATGGGCGCGGAAGGCCGCGATGATCGCCTCCGCCCGGAACAGAAAAATGCCTGCATTCCAAAGATGTTTGCCCGAGGCCACGAGCTTGGCCGCCGTGGCGGCATCAGGTTTTTCGACAAACCGGGTCAGGGGCGCAGGCGCCGCGCCTGCCGGGCCGTCCAGTTCCAGATAGCCATAGCCGGTTTCCGCATGGGTGGGGGTAATCCCGAAAGTGACCAGCTGGCCCGCATCTGCGGCCTGCCGCCCCGCCTCAACCGCCGCGCGGAAGGCTGCGAAATCAGGCACGACATGATCGGAGGGCGAGACCAGCATCACCGCCTCAGGGTCTTGCGCATATATATAGAGCGCCGCTGCCAGCACGGCAGGCGCGGTGTTGCGCCCCTGCGGCTCGATCAGGATGGCGCCCGGATCAATGCCCGCCTCGGCCAGCTGTTCGGTGACGATGAAGCGGAAATCGGAATTGGTGACCACAATGGGGGCCGCGTAGCCCGCGCCCGACAGCCGCTCTGCCGAGGCCTGAAACAGGGTGCGCTCCTCCAGAAGGGGGGCGAATTGCTTGGGGTAGCTTTTGCGCGACAGCGGCCAAAGCCTTGTGCCCGAACCGCCACATAGAAGAACGGGGGTAATGGTCATGCGCAAACTCCTCTACACTCTCTCAAAAGGGCCACAAGGGAAGGGTCACCGCCTCAAAGGGGCATTTGCGGCCGGTTTGACCGGCCTGCTCTCCCGTTGCAAGTCTTGCATATTATTAAGGCGAGACTGTGGTCATTCGGGTGCAGGGTAAGAGATGGGCGAGCGACAAGATCACGGGGCAAGACATGGCACCCCAGGCGGGGCATGGTGGCGGCTCTTGGCCTGTCTCCTGGCCGCGATGGTCTGGGGCGGGCAGGTCTTTGCGCAAGACCCAACGCCCGACCAGCAGCCTATAGGCATCGGCCTGCCAGAGCATGTTTTCCCCGCCGATCTCAGCGGGCTCAACCACCGGCCCGCAGGCGCGCTGGGGCGGGTGCGGGCCGCAGGCGACGCGCTGGTCTTTGCCGATGGCAGCCCGGCGCGGTTCTGGGGGGTCAATGTGCAGGCCAATGCGCTGTTTTCCAGCAGCGACACGCAAATCACCCATCATGCGCGGCGGCTGGCGCGGATGGGGGTCAATCTGGTGCGGCTGCATCATCACGATTCCCATTGGGTGCGGCCCAATATCTTTGGCCCCAACCGCAAGGACAGCCCCGATACCAGTGGCATTGATGCAGCAGCGATGCGCAAGATCGACCTCTGGACAGCCCAGCTGCGCAGCCACGGCATTTATATCTGGCTCGATCTGCATGTCGGGCGGGTGCTGGGGCCGGGGGATGCGGGGCTCGATTTCGACGAGATCCGCAACGGCAAGCATCAGGGCGATATCCGCGGCTATACTTTCGTCAATGACGACCTCAAGGCCTGGATGCAGGAATTTGCCGAAAGCTACCTGACCCATGTGAACCCGTTCACCGGGCTCGCCTATAAAGATGACCCGGCGGTGCTGGCAGTGTTGATCAGCAATGAGAACGACCTGACCAGGCATTTCGCCAACCGGCTGTTGCCAGGGCGCGGCGCGCCCGGCCATGCGGCGCGCTTTACCGCTGCGGCCACAGAATTCGCCGCCGCCCATGGCCTGGCGCCGGGCGCGCTCAGCGCAATCGGTGGCTTCGGGCCCAATAAGCTGTTTCTGGCCGAGCTGGAGCGCCGCTTCTACGCGGATATGCAGCGCCACCTGCGCAGCCTCGGCTATGAGGGGCTGGTCGCGGTCGGCAATTTCTGGGGCGGCATGCCGATGGCCGGGCTGGCGGCGCTCACCGAGGGCGATCTCATCGACATGCATGCCTATTCCGGGGGGGACAACCTGCGCATGGATCCCGATCATGCGGCCGATATCGTCGCAAAGATGAGCGCGGCCCATGTGGCGGGCCTGCCAATGTCGGTCTCGGAATGGAATATCGGCGTCTTTCGCGCCCCCGCCCGGCTGTCAGCCCCGTTTCAGGTCGCCGCCATGGCCGCGTTTCAGGGATGGGATGCGATGATGCTCTATGGCTATGCGCAAGCCCCGCTGCGTGCGCGCAAACCGCGCATGGGCAGATGGCACGGGGCCACGGATCCCAGCCTGATCACCACCCTGCCCGCCGCAGCGCTGCTCTACCGGCAGGGCCATGTGCCGCCTGCGCGACAACATATTGTATTGCGTCCAACCGCCCGGCAGCTCTTTGGCCAGGAGATGAGCCCCAAGACCCTGCCCGCTCTGCGCCACCTGCCCCATCATGCAGGGGTCAGCCTGGCCCTGCCCGCAACGCCCGAGCTGCCCTGGCTGCGCCCGACGCCGCCACGCGCTGATGCGACCGCGATCGATCCTTTCGCCCCGCTGGCAAAACCCGCCTCCGGGCCGCGGGCCTTTCACCATGATCACGAGGCAGAGCAGTTCAGCGTGGACACGCCGCACTCCCAGATCATGACCGGGCAGCTGGCCGGGCGTCCTTTTGCGCTGGGCAATCTGGCAGGCCAGCTGACGTCGCCCCATGCAACCGTGGCCGTCCAGAGCCTTGATGCCGCCCCGCTGGCGCGGGCCTCCGAGGTCCTGGTGAGCGTGGCCCTGCCCAGCCGGCCGCAAAAGGGGCAGCGATTTCCGTTCATGTCAGCGCCTCTTTCAGGCGAGATCTCTTTCGAGGCCCCGGCTGATCTGCATCTTGAGAAGGTGGTCCCGGCGCAGACCAAAGCGCAGCTGCGCCATCAGGTCACGCAAGGACGGCATCGCGTGACCTTCGCGGGGGCTGACGGAGCCATTTGGCTGCTGTTTTCAGTTAAAAATTAACAATTTCTGAAGGAATCACGCCGGGAGTTTCGATTCGGCCAGTTTTTGCCGATGCGGACAGAATATGGCGGGCCCGTTCTTCGATTGTTTACAAGATGAACACAATTTACTCAGTTTTTCAGCTCTTTCTTGTATTTTTGCACGCTGTTACGGGGAAAATGGCGAAAAAAAGTCGAAACATGACTTTTTTAGGCTGAACAGGCGGAAATTTGCTTTCGTGATGTTAATAATGTGGTAACAAATCGAACGAGCAAATTATTGCTAATCGAGTGTTTTTGAGTAAACAGGGGAACTAAAATGAGCCTATCCACCAAAATTTCAGCACTTGCTGTTGCAGCGACTTTCGCTGTTGCTGCACCTGCTTCTGCTGGCCTTATCGACTTCACCGACAACACTGTCGGCACCTCCGGTGCGCTTGCCAACGGCATCACCTGGGACGTGACTTCAAACTTCCCAAAAGGCCTGAACCGCGACCAAGCCTTTGACGGTGGCGACATTGCCGAAATCAGCCCGCTGAAAGGCGACAATGACGGCTTCGGCGTGGGCAACGATGAGCTGTCCAGCCTTCAGCCACAAACGCTGACCATCACTTTCAGCGAAGAAGTGAAGCTTTTCACTGCATACTTCCTGGACGTGTATTTTGGCCTTGTCGCGCCTGGCACCGAAGCTGAATCTGCAATCATGCAGGTTGACGGTGTTGACGCAGCTGAAGTCTTCGCGACAACGCAAAACCCAGGTGAAGGCGGTCACGGTCCTGCTGGTTTTGAGACCATCAACGGCGTCTTCAAAGGCACGTCCTTCACCTTCTTCGCAGGTGCTGGCCTTGACGACAACACCCCAGACATCTCTGTGGCTGGTGTGAATGTTGCTGCTGTCCCACTGCCTGCTGGCATGCTGCTGCTGGGCACCGCGCTTGGCGGTCTGGGCCTGGCCCGTCGTCGCAAGAAAGCCTAAGCTTTCTAAGCACGATCACAGATTTAGGAAGGGCCCGCCGCGTGCGGGCCTTTTCTTTTGGCCGTCTTTTCCTTTAAGCCTGCACGCATTCCGCCCCGGCCACCTGCTTCGCTGCATATTGGCCAGAACTGTGAGAGACACGGCCCCGCATGTCCAAATCCCCCCGCTCTGTTCTAACGGATGGCAGCGTCAAGGCCCGGTCCATGCGCGGGGCGGCGCTGACGGTGATTGCATTTGGCGGCAGCAACCTGCTGCGGCTGGCCTCCAACCTGATCCTGACGCGCATCCTCTTTCCCGAGGCCTTCGGCCTGATGGCGCTGGTGCAGGTCTTCATTGCCGCGCTGAACATGTTCTCCGACACGGGCATCAACAAATCGCTCATTCAAAGCAAGCGCGGCGATGATCCCAGCTTTCTGAACACCGCCTGGACGGTGCAGATCATCCGAGGGGTGATCCTGTGGGGGCTGGCTGCAGCGGTCGCGCTGCCCGCCGCCGCCCTCTACGACGAGCCGATGCTGGCCGAGCTGTTGCCCGTGGTGGGGGCAACCGCCTTCATCTTGGGCTTCATGACCACCAATGTGGCCACGGCCAACCGGCATCTGATGCTGGGCCGGATCACGGTGATTGACCTCGGCGCGCAGCTTCTCGGGCTCAGCGTCATGGTGACCCTGGCCTATATGATGGAGTCGGTCTGGGCGCTGGTGATCGGCGGGCTTCTGACCACGTTCATCAAAGTGTTGCTGCAGCACCTGCTGATGCCCGGCATCCGCAACCGGCTGCATTGGGACCCCAGCGCCTTTTCCGAGCTGTTCAGCTTCGGCAAATTCATCTTCCTGTCCACCGCCGTCACCTTCGTGATCGCGCAGGGCGACAAGGCCATTCTGGGCGGTTTCATCTCGCTGGCGGAACTCGGCGTCTATAATATCGGCTATTTCCTGGGCTCCATCCCCTACCTGCTGGCGGGCGCCGTGGCGAGCAAGGTGATCTTCCCGCTCTACCGGATGAAGCCCATTCAGGGGAACCCGGGCAACCGGGCGAAAGTGCTTCGCGCGCGGCGGATGGTGGTGGCGATGGGGGTGGCGCTGCTTTGCGTGATGGGGTTTGCCAGCGTGCCGCTGGTCGAGCTGCTTTACGATCCGCGCTATGCGCTTGCCGGGCCGGTGATCACGCTGATGAGCCTCTCCTTCCTGCCCCGGGTCATTATTTCAAATTACGGGGCCGTACTGCTGGCCGCGGGCGATTCCCGCGCCTTTTTCTCGATCAATCTGGTGACCGCCGTGGTGCAAACGGGTCTGATGTTTCTGGGCGCGATCTATCTGGGCATTTTCGGCGTAGTGCTTGCCAATGGGCTGGCATTGTTAGTCAGCCACCCGCTGCGCGTCTACCAGGTCCGCCAATATGAGGGCTGGGATCCCAAGGCCGATCTGATGTTCTTCACCTTGGGGATTCCAATCACAGGGATCGCCTGCTGGCTGTACCGTGCCGAGATCGCCTTGCTGATCCCCTGACCGCCCAGCCGGTCTATTTATACTCGATCAGCTCTGACCGCGTGCCCCGCAACCGGCCCCAGTAATAGCCCAGCGCGCCCTGCGCCTCCGCCAGATTGCCCAGGGTCAGAAAGAAGGCGCGCGCGCGGTCAAACCCCGCGCGCCGCAGCCGCCAGATCTTCACGGGCCAGGCCAGGGCCAGAAGCAGCGCCCATGGGGTGAAAAACAGCCCCAGCACGATCACTGCAGGCAACAGCGCGCCCCATAGCAGCGCGCGGCGGGTCTCGGCCACGCAATGAAATTCCGGGGCCGCCCCATGCATCGCGGCCCCTTCGGCAAAGGCATGGCCCGCCCGCGCGCAGCGTTTCCACCATTGGCCCAGCCGGGTGATCGCCGCGTCATGCCAGGTCATCTCGGCATCAAGCCGCCAGATCCGCCAGCCCGCCTGACGCAGCCGCACGCAAAGCTCGGGCTCTTCGCCCGCGATCAGGGTGGGGTTGTAGCCGCCCACCGCCTGCAACGCATCGAGGCGCATCAGCACATCGCCGCCGCAGGCCCGCGCCTCGCCCAGCGCCGTGTCCCATTCCTGATCGGTGAGCCGGTTATAGATCGTGGCCTCGGGGAAGCGTTCGCGCCTGCGCCCACAGACCGCTGCCACATCCTCATGCGCCAGCAAAAAGCGGCGCGCGGCGTCAATCCAGCCTTCCCTCAGCTCGCAATCGCCATCCATGAATTGCACGAAACGGGGCGGGGTCTCGGTCTCGGCCAGCCGGGCGAGGCCTGCATTGCGCGCCCGCGCCGCCGTAAAAGGCGCGTCCATATCCAAAAGCACAACCTCGGCGCCTGCGGCCCGCGCCGCCTCGACGCTGCCATCACTCGAGCCGCTATCGACATAGACAACCTGCCCTGCCCCACCTGCCGCAACCGAAGCCAGCCCGCGGATCAGCCGCTCCCCCTCGTTGCGCCCGATGATGACCACGCCGACATCACTCATGCCGCGCGCTCGCGGGCAAAGGGGTAGCACAGATCAAGGCAAGGGTGCTCCGGGAAAAGACCCGCAAGGGCTGCGCGGTCCTCCAGGAAGGCGGCTTCCAGCCGGGCACGCAAGGCCGGCGGGTAGTCCGGCCGGGCCTGCATCGTGCGGGACGCGCGAAATTTTTCGCGCCAGGATTTCGGCACCAAGACCCGGCGCAAGGCTTTCGAGGCGCGGCTGGCCACCAGCAGATTGTGAAACGGCACCCGCCGCATCCGCTGGGTAGAGACATTCTTGGCCGCCTCCCCATGATCCCAGACAAGCGGGGCCTCTGCCCCGATATGCGCGCCGATCGCGGCAAGCTCTGCATCGGGGCGCGCTTTCAGCTGCTCCAGGCTGGTCAGATACACCGCCTCGCGGCCAAAAGCGTCAAGATAGGGGGCGATCTGCATCGCGTAGCGCCCGTAATCAACGAGGCTGGGATGCCGGGCGAAGGCCTCTTCCAGATCGGGGCCCATCACCGCCTGGCTCCATTCATGCATGTAATGCGACATGGCCCGGTCGACGGGGTTGCGGATCACATAGATCAGCCGGACCCCCGGGTGGGCGGCCTTCAGCCGCGCGACGGTTTCAGGATGGGTCGGCAATTTGGTGTAATGCGTGCTGGCCTCGCCCTTTATGCTGCCCGCAGGCGCAGGCTCAAACAGCGCGCCGTACCAATCCGGCCCCTTGGCAAAGATCGCGTCATCGGAGAAGTAATTGGGCTCCTTCGGGGTGGTCATGAAGATGCCCGGCTGGCGGGCCAGCTGGTCCTGCAGGCTGGACGTGCCTGATTTCATGGCACCGATGATGATGAAATCCGGGCCGCTCATGCTGCGGGCCCGCCTGTCTCAGGCACGCTTGGATCGGGGCGGCGGCCAGGACGGCGGTCGGGGCCCAGCGGGTTGGTGAAATTGGTCCAGATGTTGCGCGCCTCGCGCTTGGGCAGTTGCGGGATGCTGCGCCGCACCAGCCGTTGCAGGCTGCGCAGCCCCGCGCCCGCATACCAGGCCAGATTGGCCGCCAGAAGCCCTGCCCGGCCATGCGCCTGATACAGAAACCTGGTGCGCGAGCTGTAGAAATAGGCGGGCAGTTCGGCGCGCTCTTTCTGCAAGGTCTTGACCGGGCCGCTGCCGCCGCGGAAATGGATCGCTATGGCCTCGGGGATATAGGCAATCTGCCAGCCCGCACGCCGCGCCCGCAGACAATATTCGGCATCCTCGTAATAAAGAAAATAGCCCTCATCCATCGGCCCCAGCGCGCGCACCATCTCGCCGCGCAGCAAGATGCAGGCAAAGCTCGCCCATTCAATCGCCGCCGGATCAGGGTCGGGGCCAATGGTCACCTCATGGTGGCGGAAGGCGCGGGTGATCAGCCGGTTGCGCCCGGCGCGGATCAGCTCGCTTTGCGGGCTGTGGAAGCGGAAGGCCGTGTTTTGCACGCCCCCCTCGTCATATTCGATCCGCGGGGCGAAAAGCCCTGTCTTGGGCTGGGCGCGGACCACCGGCATCAGCTGGTCGAAGAAATCAGGCCGGATCAGCGCGTCCGAGTTCAGCACCAGATAATACTCGGCGCGCTGCGCGCCCATCCCCTGATTATGCCCGCCCGAGAAGCCCGAATTGGTGGGCGAGGCGACCAGATCGACCGGGCTGCCGCTGGGCAATGTGGCCATCCAGGCCTCAAGCTGCTCCACCGAGCCATCGTCAGAGCGGTTGTCGACAATCACGATCCGCCCGTCATGGGGCGTGCCTTGTGTGCCGGCAAACGCCGCCAGCACCGAGCGGGCGCAGTCAATCGTCATCTGTGCCGTGCGGTAATTGATGATGGAGACCACCACCGCCGGGTCATTGTGTTCTGTCATGGGCTCAATCGTTCTGTCTGGCCTCGCGGGCCTGTTTCATCCGTGCATAGGGGCTGGTGCTGGCCACTTGAATGCCCCCGCCTCGCACCGGACGGGCGCTTGCGGGGCGCGGCCGGGCATAGCGCGCAGCGGCACCTTTAAGCGGGGTGGGCAGCGCCTCGGCCTGGTCCTCCTCATGCTCGGCAGCCTTATATTCCAGCCGCCCGATCAGCGCGCCCGCCATCAGCCAGGTGACCGGCATCAGCGCGCTGTTGGGAATGAGGTCGATCAGGTTGCCGGATATGATCACACAAAGCAGCGAGGTCTCCCGGGTGATGCCATAGGCTTTGCGGCGCCAGAAGATCAGGATCAGGGGTGCGGTCAGCATGCCGAAACGCGCGACATAGCCGATCCAGCCGTTTGAGCCGATCTGAATGATCCAGGTCCCGTCGGTGACGCTGATATCCACGCCTTCCTCGTTATAGACCCGGTTTCGGCCCCAGCTGCCCCAGCCTGCCAGCGGCCGCTCCCGCGCCTTTTCCAAAAGCTGGTCTTCGTTTCTGAGCCTGAAGCCCAGAGACTGTGCGCGCTTGGTGTCGATGCTTTCGGCCTTGGCCAGGATCGCGTCCACCGGCACCAGGTCAGCCCCGCGCAGCATCGGATAAAGCAGCACAATTCCCGCGATGCAGGCGGCAAAGAGCAGCTGCAGCCGCACCCCCAGCAAAAAGACCACCGGGATCAGCAGCAGCGCAATCAGCAGGGCGGTGATGGTCTTGCTGAGAACAAGCACCGCCAGCAGATAAATCCCCAGCAGAAGATAGCGGCTGCGCTTGCTTGGCTCGGCGATGCGCGACATGGCAAGTGCTGCAATCGCCGCGCTGGAGGTGAACATCCCCAGCCACAGGCTGTGGTTGAGAAAGACCAGCGGCCGGTACCCCTCGTAGCGCACATGCTGCTTCCAGCCATTGGCATAGCCATAGACATGCACATTGAGCTGGGGTGACATGCGGATCTCCCACAGGGCGGGGATCGAATAGGCCAGCATCGCAAGGCAATAGACCTTCAGCAGGGTCTTGTGTTGCTCCGGCGAGGCCAGGTATTTGCGCCCCAGCAGCATCGGCAGAAGCGCCACCAGATAGACCAAAAGCATCGACACGGCGTCATAGGGCCTCAGCCCCGAAATGCGGGTCGGGCCATAGATCAGCCGGTCGCTATTGGTGAAAGCGGTCATCACCACCCCGATCATGCCGGCCACAAACAAAAGCAGGATGGGGCGGGAGCGGGGCAGCCAGCCCGGCAGATGGGTCGCGGGCGCGCGCTGCGCGGCAGGCCCGCTCTGGCGCGACAGGATGAACAAGAGCGCAACCGCCGCGAAAACCGGCATGGAATGTTTGTTGATGGCCGGCAGCAGCGGCAGGTCGAACTTCACCTTGGCCGGCAGCAGCAGCAAGCCCCCAAAGATGCACCAGCATAGGGCGGCGCCCTTGTCCATCTTGGCAAAGAGCCGCCAGGCCACGATGGGCCAGGAGAATATCGCCAGAAGCGGGGGGATCATCGCGCCAGCCTCATTTCAGCAGGCTCTGAATTTTTTGTTGTTTTTCAAAGCGCAGGCGGGTTTTCATCCCTTGTGTGCCCAGCAATCTGGCGAAATGGAAGCGCAAGAACAGCCCCGGCCCCAGCCGGTGGAAATTGAAATAGGACCGTTTCACCCGGTTCTGCGCAGGCAGCCAGAGCCGCTCCCACGCGTTGGGCTGGGCGGGGCCGGGCCCCGCCAGATCATAGCCGCGCGCCTGCAAAAGGGCGGCGCATTTGCCCTCGATCAGCGCGATCATGCGCGGGGGGGCTTTGCGCTTCCATTGCTGGGCGATCTTGGGATCGGGCGGGCCATAGGATGACGTCTCGTGATAGCGCAGCATCTCGGGCGCGAAATCCACGCCCATGAAGGCGCAGACAGCGGCCAGCTGGCCCTCAAGGTCGGACATCAGCGCCTCAAAGCGCAGCTCCATCCGCTGCGCCTCGGGCAGCAGGGCGGCGGCTGCGTCCCAGTCCCGCTCCGTCGCGATCCAATGGTCGACCCCGTAATAGCTGTTGCCCACCCAGCCCATCCCGATGGAGGAGCTGGCCACGTCGCGCCCGTCGCGCAGCATATGGATGACGCGGGCCTGCGGCAGAAGCCGGGCGATCTTGCTGGCATTGCGGTGCACATTCAGCGTCACATGCGCCCCCGTCTTATCACCCGTCTTATCACCCGTCCCGTCGCCAAACTGCGCCAGAAAGGCCTGCAGCAAATCCGTGCCCTGCAGACCTGCGGGGATCTCAAGCCCCCGGGCGCGGAAAATCCGCGACAGCTGCAGCGCGTCCAGATCATAGCGCCAGCCGGTCGGGTGGGCGGCGTCCTCATGGATATGATCAAAGAGGAAATCCACCTCGCCGGGATTGACCAGCTGCGGGTGGTGGTCGAGCATCAGCCGGAACAGCGTCGTGCCCGAGCGCAGCGCGCCGAAGACAAAGCAGATGTCGCTGTTTTGAGACAGAGTCTGGCCTGCACCATGGGCCTGCATATCGGAAGATCCTTGGGTCATGCGGCGGGGGTCCTGGGGCGCGAAAGACGGGTCTTGAGCGCAAGATAAAGCAAACGCGGCAACAGCGCGATACCCGACAGGTAGCGCCCGGCCATGCGGCGCGGGCTCAACACCATCCGCCAGAGCCATTCCACCGCGAAGCGGCGCACCAGCCTGGGCGCACGGGTCTGCGCGCCCGAGATGAAATCCACCCCCGCCCCGATGGACAGAAACCCCATGCCGGGCAGCTGCGGGGCGGCAAAGGCGGCAAAGAGCTCCTGTTTGGGCGCGCCCAGGGCGATCAGGCACAGCCCCGCACCCGATTGGCGCAGGGTCTCAATGGCCTCTTTCGCCTGCGGGCCGGTCGGATCAAACCCCATGGGCGGGGAGATCGCGGCCACGACTTTTGCGCCGGGGTAGCGATGCTCGATCTCTTGCGCGGCTTTGTCCAGCGAGGCCTGGGTCGAGCCGAACAGGGCCAGTTTGCAGCCCGTGCGCGCGGCGCGTTCCAGCACCGGGTCGATCAGGTCTGATCCCGGCACCAGCTCCATCTCGCTGCCCGCCAGGCGCGAGAACCACACGATCGGGTTGCCATCCGCCGTCACATGGCTGTGGCTGAGATAGGCGTCGCGGAAGGCTGCGTTCTGGCGCAGCTTGACGACATGATCCATGTTCAGCGTGGCCACGGTGAAGCCCTGGCCTTGCGCCATGCGCGCCTCCAGATCGGCCAGCAAGGGCTGCAAAGCCGGGCTGTTGACGTAAAGCGCGGCCTGGCCCGCATCATCGGATTTGGTCAACCAGTTCATCAATATTCCACCAACAGATCCTTACAAAACCCGGCGGCAGGCGCGCCTCCGGGCTGGTATCGCAACGCCGCGCGGCCGCGGCTTTGGCCGCGTTCTACACCAGAAATATGCTCAAAGCATGGTTCTGCCATGACGATTGCGCGCGCAGACATCACGATGCCTCGAAAATCTGGACGAGCCTGCGGGTCGCATCCGCCCAGCTATAGCCGCGCGCGGTGTCATAGGCGGCTTGCGAATAGGCGGCCCACCCGGCCTCATCCATGGCAGCAAAGCCCGCGATCTCATCGGCAAAAGCGGCGGCGTCCGGCTCCATCAGCTTGCCATTCTGCCCGGTGATCAGATCACCGGCAGCCCCGGCCCGCGTGGCCAGCACCGGCGTGCGGCAGGCCATGGCCTCCAGCAGCGGCAGCCCGAACCCTTCCGTGCGGGTGGTGAACAGCCACAGGTCGCAAGAGGCATAAAGCCCTGCCAGGTCAGATTGCGCAGGCGTCAGCCGGTAATCGACCCAACCGGGCAGCGGCACCCGCCCCTCGCCGGGGCGCTCGGCCCCAAAGGCCAGCACCTGCAGCCCGGGCACGCGGGCGCGGGCCAGCTGCAACGCCTCGATGGTCAGCTCCACCCGTTTGCGCGGATGGGTGTTATAGAGAAACCCCACCTTGAGCGGCGTGTTGCGACGGCGCGCGGGCGCGTCGAACTGATCCAGATCCACCGCATTGGGGATGACGGGGATGCCTTGCACGCCATGATGGGTGGCCAGCTGGTCGCGGATATAGCCCGAGACCGCGATCTTGCTCAGCGGCAGATCATAGGTGTCGGCCACCTTCTCGCCCGGGCGGTGGTCGATGAAGGTCTCGTAATCCTGCAGCAGGTAGAATTTGCGCCCCTTGGCAGGCGGCAGGGCGGCCACGGCGGGGGCGGTGCGCCAGAACGTGGCCACCACCACATCCGCGTCGGGCACGTCATCCGCCGTGACCGGGGCGGCCGTGCGGGTGACGCGGTGCCGCGCGCCCAATTCATGAAACAGCGGATGAACCGGCTTGACGCTTTTGATCTCGTCGCCGCGCCCCAGAAGCCGCAGCTTCACCCGCTGTTTGAGCGGCTGGCGCACCTTGGGGGCCGAGACCACCTGCACGTCATGGCCCTGCGCCAGCAGCTCCAGCGCGTAGGTGGCAATCACCCGGTTGCCGCCATTGAGCGCGGCATAGGGCGTGACGAAGGTGATCCGCATGGCGCGCTAGCCCTCCGGCCCGCGGTCCAGACGGGCGCAAAACGCGTCAAAGGCGGCCTCGTCGATATCGACTTTCCAGTTCAGCTTGCTGACAGGCAGCCCGGCGGCGATCTGCGCCTTGAGCAGCGCCTCCGAGCCCTCGCCCATGAGGGTGGGCATCATCATCAGCGCGGGCTTGGCAGGCAGGCTGGCCACCTCGTCCCAGGCGGCTTGCGCGGCCGGCGTCTGCGCCAGGCCCCATTGCAGCGTGTAGAAGAACATGAAGTATTTATGCGGCTGGCGGCGCAGCGTCTTGAGATAGGCGGTGTAGCGGCGCTCCCACATGCCGGGCAGCACATGGCCGGGCTGCGAGACCAGAAACCAGCTGGACAGGATCCGGTCGCGACTGGGGTTCTTCAGCGCGAAAAACCCCGACATCAGATGCAGGTCCAGCCAGTCGTCCAATGGCCGGTGGCAATAGACCGTGGCATCCGCCCAGACGCCACCATGACGCCCCAGAAGCCGCAGGCGCAGCAGGTTGGCGTAGAAGCGTTGCGCCAGCTTGATCTTGGGAAAGTCAGACATGTCGACATGATCCGACATGGTCTGCGCGTCGAGAACCCGCAGCTCCCAGCCCGGGTTGTGCCGCCGCCAGCTGTCAACGCAGCGGCGCACCACGAAGGGCATGCCGGCCTCGCCGCTGTCCCAATACATCCAGATGATGCGCGGCAGGGGCGCGTCGTGCTGAAACTGCGCAATGGCGCGGCCGGCCTCGTCGGTCTTTTGATCAGCGCGGTTGATCCGGTCCATCCGGGCGGCGAAAAGCTCGAAGCGCGGGGCTTTGGGCAGCTCATGGATCAGCCAATGCAGCCAGCCCTTGGCCTGGTAGCGCAGCGTGTTCAGCATGCTCATGTGCTGGCCCCGCCTTGGCTGTCGATCATCTCCATGTCGCGGGCGTACAGCCCGGTGATGACCGATTTGCCGCCGCATTTGGGCACGTGG
>CAYLVP010000012.1:19445-23529 GCA_964387155.1 uncultured Rhodobacterales bacterium
GTCGCGGGCGTACAGCCCGGTGATGACCGATTTGCCGCCGCATTTGGGCACGTGGGTGAAGACCGTTTTGCTGTCCAGCAGCGCGCGCATCGCGGTCACGACCCGTTGGCCATGGCAGAGACAGAGGCGGCAGAAGCATCGGGGCGCGGCAGATCCCAATCGTCAAAGCGCAGCCCCGTGCGCGCCTCCAGCTCGGGCAGCTGCGCGCCGAAGCGCTGGGCCAGCATGGCGCGGGTTTCAGGCCGCATCGGGGCGGGGCGGATTGCCTCGGCCCCCTGCCCGCGCAGCGCAGCCTTCAGCCGGGCCCGCACACCCGCAGGGACCAGCTTGCGCAGCCCCCAAAGCGGGCCTGCCTTGGCGCGGGCCTGCGCCACGCCCATCTGCTGGGACAGCGCCTCGAAATGCGCGGCCGAGACGTTCTGGGTGCTTTGCTCATTCTCAAACACCGACGCGTCAAGCGGGGCCACGCCAATGAAATCGGTGATCCGGCGCAGCGTGGCCGGGCGGTCGCGCACGAAATCCTCGAATTTGAGAAACAGACACTGTTCCGGCGCGAAATGCGCCAGATAGCTGTCGATCTGCTGGACATATTCGCTGCCTGCCAGGCAAAGCTCAGGCGTGTCGGGCATATGCGCATTGGCCCGCGACAGGATCTTGTCGCGCGGCGCGGCCTTGGCATGCAGGGCGGGGTCGATCATCTCTTCAAAGCTGCGATGCACGGCCAGGTCGCCGGTGACATTTTGATAATTCTTCACCAGCTGCGTGTAGAAGGAATAGGCCCGCCCCACCGGCTCGCGCAGCATGTAGATGATCTTGGCCTGCGGGATATGCGCCTTGATGCGGGCGGGCGTCTGCCCGAAAAGCGGGCTGAGGGAATAGATGGTCGAGGCCTCCCCCACCACCTGATCCGGGCGGGCAGCGGCGAATCCTGCGGCATAGGCCGCGATGCCCTGCGCGTAGCGGTCATCGCGGGCGAAAAATTCAGGCTCCTTCACCTCGGGCATAAAAATGTCGCGATGTTGGTCCAGAATCGCATAGAGGCTGGTCGTTCCAGCCTTGGCGGCGCCAATGATAATGAAGTCGGGAAGTCGGGAGGCTGCGGTCAAGGCGAAACAATCCTGGATGTTCAGCGGCATCGTTACAGGCCCCGAAACGATACAGGCGGGGGGCGAAAATATGTCGATTGGCTTTTGCCACAGTCCGGAGAGTTTTGCTATAACTCACAAAAAAGTTTTCCTTAAATTGCTAACCTTTTAGTGAGCGATTTGATATGAGATGCCCAACCTGGCCGCGCCTTTCAGGCAGATCAGTTCATATTCAGTTTTCGGTGGTATAGACCCATGGCCCTTACGGAAGATCCTCAGAAAATAACGCAAGCCGCGCTCAGGCCCACGCTGCGCGGGTTTCTGACCCCTGGCATGGCGCTGCTTGTGCTGTCCTGCCTGGCGGCTGGCGCTTTCTTTTTCGAAGGGCTGGACGCGCTGCTGAGCGCGTGGCAGCTGCCCGAATACAGCCACGGCCCGCTGATCCCCATCCTGTCGCTGCTGCTGTTCTTGCGCCAGCTCAAGGAATATCCCGCCGATCCCGGGCCCAAACGCAACCGCTGGGTCGGGGTCTGCGTGATTCTGCTGGCCGTGGGCATCGGCACGCTGGGCAAGATGGCCAATATCTCCGACATTGTGGCCTATGCCACGATCATCTGGATTGGCGGGCTGCTGCTGGTCAGCTTCGGCTGGTCGACGGGCAAGCATTTCTGGCCGCCGGTGCTGCATCTGGTCTATATGCTGCCGCTGCCGGGCGTGATCTATTACAAGATGACCACCGGGCTGCAGCTGGTCTCCTCTGAATTGGGGGTGTGGTTCCTGCAGCTGATGAATGTGCCGGTCTTCCTGGATGGCAATATCATCGATCTGGGCGTGTTGAAGCTGCATGTGGCCGAGGCCTGCTCGGGCCTGCGCTACCTGTTCCCGATCCTCAGCTTCTCCTACATTTTCGCGGTGCTCTATAAGGGTCCGATGTGGCACAAGGCGGTGCTGCTGATCTCTGCCGCGCCGATCACGGTGCTGATGAATTCGGTGCGCATCGCTGTGGCGGGCGTGCTGGCGCAGCGCTACGGGGTTGGGTGGCTCGACGGGTTTACGCATTTCTTCGAAGGCTGGGTGATCTTCATCACCTGTATCGCGCTGCTCTTCGGGCTGGCCTGGGTGATGTTGCGGCTGCAGCCGCGCCAGGCCGATGGCACAAGGATGTCGCTGGTCAACGCGCTCGATCTCGACACGGATGGGCTGGTCCCGCAGGCCATGCGCGTCACGCTGGTGCGCGCCTCGGGCGCATTGATCGCCGTGACGCTGGGCATGGTGCTGGCCCTGACCGCCTGGCAATTTGCCCCCACCCGCGGCGATCAGGCCGTGCCGCGCGACAGCTTCGCCTTCTTCCCCCGCACATTCGGAGCGTGGGAGCAGCGCGGGCCTGCTGAAATCCTCGATCCCGGCATTGCCCGGGTGCTGGGGGCGGATGACTACCATTCGATCGTGCTGGCCAAGGACGCGGCCACACCGACCGTGGGGTTCTTCTCCGCCTGGTATTACGACCAGACCCAGGGCGGCGTGCACAGCCCTGAGATCTGCCTGCCCGGCGCGGGCTGGGAAATCGCCTGGCTGGAGCGCTCCGACATCACCGCGCAGATGGGCACCGAGATGCCCTTCAACATCAACCGCGCCGTGATCCAGAAGGGCGAGACCCGGATGATGGTCTATTACTGGTTCGAGCAGAAGGGCCGCAAAGTGGCCTGGGATTTCGCTGCGAAGTTCTACCTGCTGGTCGATGGGGTCAAAACCGGGCGCACCGATGGCGCGCTGGTGCGGCTGACCACGCTGATCACCGATGATGAGACCGATGCCGAGGCCGAGGCGCGCCTGGCCGAGGTGCTGGGCGAAGTGATGCCCGAGCTGCCCCGCTTCATCCCCGGCAGCTGAGGCCGCGCCACCACGCCTGTAGGCGGCCCGTTGAGCCTGCCGCCTGCCTGTAAAAAGAGGGCCCTCGGAAAGCGTCTTTAACGCGTCTTTTCCGAGGGCCTGTTTTTCTGAGGGCCTATTTTTCGGGGGCCTCTTTTTTCGAAGACCTATCGCGCTTTCTTCTTCACCCAGCCCAGAAACGCCTTATCCGCGCTGCGCAGAGGGGTGCGGCCAGAGCTGGCCCACCAGTCGCGCCACTCGGCCTCCAGCGCGTAGACATCCGCGCCCGGCATCAGGGCGCGGGCCTCCTCCAGCGCATCCGGGCTCAGCTGCGGGGCGTCCCCCCCCTCAACCACTGCGGCGCGCGGGGTGAAGCGGATCAGATCGCCCGGCTCTTCCACCAGCTGATAGTCGGGCAGCGTGTCGGCCTTGATGATCTCGCGCACCATGGCGCGAAACACGCGCCGGGGCGAGGTAGAGCCTGATTTCTTGCATAGCGTCTCAACAGACACCGTCCAGGAGGGCTGCCGCCCGCAATGTTTGCGCGCCAGCTCGTAAAGCCTGCGCTCCAGCGGCTTGCGCAAGGAAAAATAGTCACGGCTCAGCGTCAGCACCGATTTCGCGCAGACCGCGCGGAACAGCCAATCCGACAGGGTGACCGAGACGCTGACCATGCGCCCCGCCCGGGTCTTGCGCACGATCTCCCAGGCCTCAATGAGGCCGAAGCCGGATGTGACCTCCTGATCGCCGGTGGTGATATTGGTGGTGATGCGCGTGCCGGCCAGCCGCTCGAACGCGTCGCGCAGGCGGCGGTAGCTGTCGCCAGACGTCTCCCGCCCCGTGGCCAAAAGCAGATCATGCGCGGTCAGCGTCAGCGTCTTCGACACGGCCCGCCCGGCATTGATCGCGGCCATCAGCTGGGAGATGCAGAAGATCAGGATATCGGCGTCAAAGATCGTGGCCCGGCCTTTCACGGACGGCGTCACCGTGATCTCCGCCCCGTTATGCGCGTAGCTGAGGATACGACGGTCAGGTCGGGTGGAGAGCGAAAAGATCGGATGCTCCATCGAAGCCAGATCATGTTTCGGGCTCACCCCAAAAAAATCACATACGAAAAAATCACCCGTCTG
>CAYLVP010000012.1:23629-41650 GCA_964387155.1 uncultured Rhodobacterales bacterium
GTGACGGATCTCTGGCTTGCGGGGTGCCCCCTGCCAGAAGCGGATGCTCCAGTCATGTCCCTGTCCTGCTCTCACATGTCTGGGCCTTTGGCCTTCAGACCTCCCCTCCGTTTCGCCCGGGTTTGCCCGGCGGGGGGATTCGTTGTTTCATTGACACCCACCCTAGTTATCCACAGGGACCCGGTCGAGTCATTCCACCCATCCGCATCGGGGGATCAGAGTCGCCTGGCCGGGGTTTCAGAGTCGCCTTATCGTGGGATCAGAGTCACCTAGAGATTCCAGATCAGGCTCAAGGTGCTTATTTTTATGGCCCATCAGCATGTGCCCGAAACCTCGTAACGTATAAATAACCATATATATAACAGGGATATTTTTTTCTTCCCCTCTCTCCAAAACCCTGCGCATGCTGCAAAGGACGGGATTTGCTGAGAAAACCTGAAGAAAAGCGGGGCTATATGCGCTTTTCCTTCCCATGTCCCACCTTTCATGCTACTTTTTGAAAAACGCGGTACATCAAGCCGCAAATAACAGTAAAAACAGGCATATAGAGGTGACGCCCATGAGCAGTGGCGATCTTCCCCCGTATTTCAGCATCTCCCCCGATGAGGCTTTGGCAAGCCTTGAGGGCCCGATGGACACTGGCGGTTTTGCCGCCATTGCAAGCGCCTGCCAGCAGGGCCGCAGCGATCTGATGGGGCGGGGCATGAATGACCAGGGCGGCAAGGTGCTGCGGCTGTTCTCCACCTGGGAGATCACCAAATATCTGATCCCCGTGGCGCCTGCGCATTTCCGCCGCGTGCTGCGGGCCAATCCTGATTTGCCGCAAGGCCGCTCCGAGACGGAAGGTGGCGCCAAATGGTTCGCCTTTGACGAGGTGCTGCGCCTGCGCGCCCATTTCGCGGCCGAAGGATCGAAGGCCAAGAACTACCTGCCCTACCGCCCCGAGGGCCTGCCCGCCAAGCTGGTCTCGGTCGCCAATTTCAAAGGCGGGGTCGGCAAGACCTCGACCTGCGCGCATCTGGCCATGTCGGCGGCTCTGGATGGCTACAAGGTGCTGATGATCGATCTGGATTCTCAAGGGTCGATGACCTCGATCTTTGGCGGCACGGTGGAGGATGAATGGAACACCGTCTTCCCCCTCATCGCGCGCCATTACGCCACCACGCTGCAAGCCGACAACCAGCGCCGTATGGATCGTGGCGAGCCGCCCGTGCCGCTTGATGAGACGCTGAGCGAGGCGTTGGGGGTCAAGGCAAGGGACGTCATCCAGCCGACCCATTGGCCCAATATCGACCTGATCGGCGCGCAGCTGAACCTCTACTGGTCCGAGTTTCAGATCCCCGTCTGGCGTATGGCCTCGCGCGGCTGGAAGCTGTGGGACGCTTTAACGGATGTGTTGGAGCAGGACGGGATCCTTGATCAATATGACCTGATCTTCATCGACACCCCCCCGGCCCTTGGCTACCTGACGATCAACGGGCTCAGCGCGGCGGATATCGTGCTGGTGCCTTTGGGCGCGTCTTTCCTTGAATTCGACAGCACCGGGCGTTTCTTTGACATGCTGCATTCGACGTTTCAGTCCATCGAGGAGGGCGAAAACACCGCCGCCCGCGCGCTGGGCCGCCCTGAGATGGGGTTTGAATGGGATGCGGTGCGCGCAGTGATCACACGCTATGATGGCGGCCAGCAGGCGGAGATGGCCGGGCTGATCCAGGCCTATCTTGGCCGCACGCTGCAGCCCTACCGGCAGGATTTCACCGCTTTGATCGGCCAGGCGGGGGAAAGCGTGAACGGCATCTATGAGGCCGATTACCGCGATTTCAACCGCGAGACCTATGCGCGGGGCCGTGCCACGTTTGATGCGACCTATGCGGCCTTCAAGACCCTGCTTCTGGGCACCTGGCGGCGCGATGAGCTGGCGGCACGACAAGCGGCGGAATGAGCGCGCGCTGGAGCAAGGGGCTGCTAACGTCCCTGCCCTAGCCTGAGCTGCGATTTGAGACGAAGGAGGCTTGAAAGATGGCCAAACGCAAAAGACTGACCCCCGCAGCCCTGACAGGCGCGCTGAGCGGCTCTGAGACGCATCACGACGCCCCGCTGGAGACCAAGGCGCAGTATCCGATGGGGGTGGCCCCTGCCGCCCGCACGCGCGCTCCTATTGCGCAGGTGGCGGGCGAGGCGGCAGCGCAGGCGGCGCTGAGCGAAGTGGCGCAGGAGCTGGAGGCCGCGCGGGCCGGCGGGCGATTGGTGCAGGCCTTGGCCCTGGATCAGGTGCGGGCCGATCATCTGCTGCGCGACCGGATGGGGGCGGATGCGGAAGAGATGGCGGTGCTCAAAGCCTCGCTCTCTGCCCGTGGCCAGCAAACGCCCATCGAGGTCGTGGCGCTGGAGGGGGGCGGCTACGGGCTGGTTTCCGGCTGGCGGCGGCTGCGCGCGCTGGGGGAGCTGCTGGCCGAGACGGGCGAGGACCGCTTTGCCACGGTGCAGGCGTTGATCAAGCCGCTGGAGGGTGCCTCGGACAGCTATGTTGCCATGGTCGAGGAAAACGAGATCCGTGCGAACCTGTCCTTCTATGAGCGCGCGCGGCTGGCCTGCGAGGCCGCCCGGCTGGGGGTCTACCCGACGCCTGAGCGCGCGGTGCAGACGCTGTTTGCCCATGCGCCCTCGGCCAAGCGCTCGAAGATCAAATCCTTCATCCGCATTCACAAAGCGCTGGGGGATCTGCTGCGCTTCCCTGCAGCGATCCCGGAGCGGGTCGGGCTGGCTTTGTCTGCCGCTTTGGAGGCGGATGGTGATCTGGTGGGGCGGGTCAAGGCGGCCACCCGCAAGAGCCCGCCCGCGGATGCGGCCGCCGAGCGCAAGCTGATCGAACAGGCGATGCGGCCTGATGCACCCGCCAAGCCTGCACCGGCAAAGCCCGAGCTGATCCCGGGCGTGACCGTGGAAGCGGGCCGCAACCGGGTGCTGCTGTCAGGTCCGGGCGTCACCCCTGCCCTGCAGGACGCGCTGCATGAATGGCTGCGCGCCCGCGCGGAATGAGCCTTGCGTGGTGACGCCTTTCGCATGCGAAAGCTTTTTTGCTAAGCTGCTGAAATCAAGCACAAATATTTTTGGCTCCGGCTTGCGAAATATGGCACACCCCGTTTTGTCACTCTTTTGAGAGGTTTCTCCATGACCCGCCGCCTGTTGCGCACAGCCAAAGCCCGCCTGCTGCGCTTTCATGAGACCCGGCCGCCTGTGCTGGTCATGGGGCTGCGGCGCGGCGGCAGCACGATGGTGGCCGATGCGATCAGCGCCAATCGTGGCGTCTGGTTTGCCGATGAGCCCTACGCGATGTTTCCGGGACGGCCCGGCTTTGCCGAGAAATCCGCGCGGCTCTTTGTGCCGATGCATTCGCATTTCTTCGATCTTGCAGATGACGAGTTGAAGCGGTTCTCCAGCTTTACCCAAGATCTGCTGGGCGCGCAGTTTCGCGCCATGGGCACGGCGCGCCACACGCTGCCGGGGCTGGGTGCCAACCGCGCCAGCCTGAAAGTGCTGAATGCGCCCTGGATGCTGCCCTGGTTTGCCCGCGAAACCGGGGCGCATCTGATCGCCATGACGCGCCATCCCGGCGCGCAGGCACGCTCGGTCTTGCGGCAGGGATGGGGCTATCCCGTGGAGGCCTATCTGGCCCGCCCCGCCCTGCTGGAGCAAAGTTTTGGTGTCGAAGGCCTCGCCCATATCCGCCGGTTCTGGGACAGCGAGGACCCTTGGGCGCGCGCGGTGCTGGATTGGGTGGTGACCAGTCACCCGCTCAGACAGGCGACCGGTGATAGGGTCTATTCCACCACCTATGAGCAGGTCGTGGCCGAGCCCGAGGCCTTCATCGACACGGTGCTGATCGGCAAATGCGGGCTGACAGACCGCGAGGCCATGGTGCAGGCGATCCTGCAGCCCTCGGGCAGTTCGCACCTGAACACCGCTGCCGCAACCGCCTCGATCGCAGAGCGGGACGTGGACAGGATCCTGAATGGCTGGCGCACCAAATGCAGCGCGCAGGAGCTGGCGCTGGGCCAGGAGATCCTCGATACCTTTGGCATCACCGCGTACCGCTTCGACGCATGAGGCCCGCGCTCAGCGCCCGCGGGTCCAGGCGCTGTCCTGACGCCGCAGCTTCACCGCCAGTTTCACGGCGCTGTAGCAGATGAAACTGACCGGGTTGCGCTGGAATAGAGCCTTATAGTCAATCGCCGCCTTGGCCTCGCGATCCAGCAGGCCAGGGTAGAGGCGGTCGATCTCTTCAACGCCAGCATCCTGACGGCGGCGCACCCGCACCAGATTACCGAACCCCTCGACCAGCGGCCAGATATAGGCGGCGTTCACCTCGATGCGTTCTTCGGGCGAGAATTGCAGCCGCACGAATGTGTCATCCGAGATGATGTCGGGGAATTCTGCCCAGCGGGCGCGGCCGGCCCGGTTCATCGCGAAGAGCCCTGCGCCCACGGCGGGGCTTTGCATGAAAGGCAGGGCGGCCCAGGTGGCGGCATATTGGCGGGTGATCCATGTCTGCGCCGATGCGATCTGCAACCTGCCGCTGCCATAGCGCGGCGCATCCGTGTCTAAGGCTGCGGCCAGCTGCGCCAGCAGGGGCGGCGTGCAGATCACATCGGCGTCGAGATAGGCCAGGACCCGCCCCGAGGCCGCCTTGTCCGAACAGCGCAGCGCGTGGATCTTGCCCGGCGTCACCACCCGCAGGATCCGCAGCTTCCAGCCCATCGCTGCGAAACGCCGCTTATAGGGCAGGGCGCGGGCCACGGTGGCATCTGTGCAGGCATTGGCCATCAACAGCACCTCAGCGCCCTTCAGAGGCCCCTCCTGCGCCAAAAGCGCGTCCAGGCAGGGGCCGATATAGTCCTGCTCGTTATGGGCGGGGATGATGATGCTGAGCGGCGGCGTGGCGGGCATGGGCGGGGCAGGGCTCCTGTTGCGGGTCGCGCTCTTTGTCGGGGGCGGCCCCGCGCCGGTCAAGATGCGATCTGCTGTCTGCCGTTGCGCGAGGCCCGCCCGCGTCGTTCGGCCGGTTCATTCCATGTCAGCCAATTTTGCGCAGTGTCCTCGCAAGCTGGCCGGGCAAACCCCGGGCGCAACTAGAGGACGTGTCACCGAGGGTGCCGTTCCAGCAGCGGGCTGTTCCTTTTGTGATCACAAAATATGGAACAGGCCTTATGATCATCTGCATGGCGCTGGGGCGCTTTTTGCCGACCGCTTCCGAAACCTCCGGGCCCATCGCGCCGCCTGCAGTGGCGGCATGGGTGTCAGGCGGGGTGGCTACGGGCTACGCCCGGCTGGGAGAGACCCTGACAGGCACGGTGACGGGCGGCACGGCAGAACAGGTGATCGTGCCCCGCTGGCTGGCCGACGGGGTCGAGATCGCAGGCGAGACGGCCGCGACATTGCTGATTGCGGCCAGTGCCGGTGAGGCCGGCACGGAGCTGCGCTATGCGCCGCTGGTGGATGGCAACGCGGTGCTGTCATCGCCCGTGCAGCTGGTGGCCGCCCCGCAGGCCAGCCTTTCTGGCGCTATAAATGGCGAAATTCTGCCAAATCAGAGTCTAAACGGCCAGGTGAGCGGCGGCTATCCAGGCCAGATGATCCTGCATCGCTGGCTGGCCGATGGGGTCGAGGTCGCAGGTGAGACCGCGCAGGCCCTGACCCCGCAACCGGGGGTCAATCTGCCTGCCGGTGCCCTTTTGCGCTATGCGCCGCTGGTGGACGGGGCCGAGACCCTCTCGGAGGCTGTGCAACTGATGGCCGCGCCACAAGCGCAGGTCACGGGCGACACAGAGGGGATGGTGCTGCCCGAACAGCCGCTGAGCGGGCTTGTGACGGGCGGGCTGTCGGCGCAGGTGGTGGTGCCGGGCTGGACGGCCAATGACGCGCTGCTGCCCGGTGAGACGGATGCCGCGCTGGTCCCGCGCCCGGGCGACAACGTGCCGGGTGACGCGCTGATCTGCTACACGCCGGTGGTCGATGGGGAGAGGATCATCTCCCCCCCCGTGCAGCTGGTGCAGCCCGGCAGGGCGATGGTGACGGGCGACATGGGCGGACGGGTGCTGGCCGGGGGCGTGCTGACCGGCACGATCATGGGCGGGCTGCCGGGGCAGGTCATCGTGCATCGCTGGCTGGCCAATGGGGCCGAGATCGCGGGCGCGGATATGCCTGTGCTGACGGTCGAGATTGGCCCGGCTGTGCCGCCGGAGGCCGTTTTGCGCTACGCGCCGCTGCTGGATGGGGTGGAAACCCTGTCAGACCCGGTCCAGCTGGTCCCGGCTGTGCAGGTCAGCGTGAGCGGGGATACGAGCGGCGAGCTGCTGGTGGGGCAGACGCTGACAGGCGCGGTTGCGGGCGGATTGCCGGGGCAGATTGTCCAGCACCGCTGGCTGGCCGACGGGGCGGAGATTGCGGGCGCTGCGGCACCGACGCTGACGCCGCAGCCGGGGGGACCGATCGCCGAAGGGGCAGAGCTGAGCTACGCCCCGATTGTCGCAGGTCTGGCCTATGCCACGCCCGAGATCGCGCTAGTGGCCCCTGCGCGCGCGACACTGACAGGCGACACATCTGGCCTTGTTCTGCCGGGACAGAGCCTGATTGGCGCAGTGGTGGAGGGGCTGTCTGCGCAAAGCGTGACACCGCGTTGGTTGGCCGATGGGGTCGAGATCGCGGGCGAGACCGGTGCGACATGGCTGGTCACGCCCGGCCCCGGCGTGGCCGCGGATGCGCAGCTGCGCTACGCGCCTTTGGTGGACGGGGTCGAGACCCTGTCAGAGCCCGTGCAGCTGGCCCCGTTGCCTGCGGCGGAGATCACAGGCGATACGGGCGGGTATCTGCTGCCGGGCGCGACCCTGACGGGGGGCGTGACTGGTGGGCTGCCGGGGCAGACTGTGGTGCATCGCTGGCTGGCGGATGGGGCCGAGATTGTGGGGGAGGATGCGATCTCGCTGACAGCGCAACCGGGTGTCAACATGCCCGCCGAGGCCACCCTGCGCTATGCGCCTTTGGTGGGTGGGGTTGAGACCCTGTCGCCTGAGATACAGCTGGTGGCGGCCATTGCGGTGGGCGTATCGGGGGATGTCGCGGGTGAGATTGAGCCGGAACAGACTCTTACAGGCACGGAGTCAGGGGGGCTGCCCGGCCAGAATGTTTCCCCCCGCTGGCTGGCCAATGGCACCCAGATCGCCGGTGAAAGCCTGCAGACATTCACCCCCCGACCCGGTGTCAACGTGCCGGCAGAGGCGGTGCTGCAATACGGGCCGCGGATCGATGGGATCCGCTATGTCTCGGAGCCGGTTCAACTGCTGGCAGCACCAGAGGCCCCGCCCGTGCAGGCGCAATCCTTGCCACGCCTGAGCGGCCCACAACGAATGGGGGCGGAGATCACGCTTGATGCGTCGATGCTGAGCGGTGTGAGCGCGCGGACCTATTTCCTCAACGGGGTCGAGATCGAGGGTGCCACCGGGCCCACGGTCATTGCCATGGGCATGGGTGCGCTGACCTGCGAGGTGGTGGCCAATGAGGGCACCTTCACCACGCCCCCGCTGCATATCCTGCATGCCCATGCCGCCGCCTCGCATAACGCGATGGATGACGCGGTGCTGGCGCTGGTGCCGCATGGCGCGGCCAGCCATATCGCGGTGAGTGACGGGGATTGGTCGGCCCCGGCCACCTGGGATGTGGGCACGGTTCCCGGGCCGGGGGCGGTGGTGCTGGTGCCACGCGGGCGGGCGGTGCGCTATGATGTGGCCACGAGCCCGCGGCTCGACCGGCTGCGCGTCGACGGGGTGCTGGCCTGGGCGCTGGACCGCTCCACCGACCTGCTGGTTGAGACGATCACCGTGCCGCCCGGCGGCGAGATGGTGATTGGCGACGCGGTCGCAAACCGGCTGCCTGCGCAACATAGCGCGCGCATAACATTCTCTAACCGGGCCTATTCGCTGGATTTGGCCGCGCCGACCGCGCTGGATCTGGCGCGCGACCCGATGCTGCTGGGGCGCGGGCTTTTGGTCCAGGGCGCGCTGACGATCTTTGGCCATCACCGCACCCCCTTTGTCAAAACCACGCCGGGGCAGCTGCCCATGGCGGGCGACACCTCCTGCCAGCTGGCGCAGGCCCCGCAAAACTGGGAGGTAGGCGACACGATCATCATCCCTGGCACGGCGGTGGATCTGGACAGCGACGGGGTCAATGCGCGCTATGACGAGGAGCGGGCGATCACCGCGATATCGGGCAGCGAGGTGTTCTGGGCTGCCGACGCGCCGCTGCTTTACAATCACGACCATCACAACACCAAGATCAACACCGCCTCTGAGGCGGGCGACAGCGCCGATACCGCTGCGACCAAGCTGGCGGTGCAGGCGCAGCTCGACGCGTTGCAGCTGCCCATCGCGATCAAGGAGCGCAATGTCATCCTCACCTCTGAGCCGGGTGCCGCTGTGCATCAGCGCGGCCATTGCATGGTCATGCATATGGCCTGCCGGGCCGATATCTGGGATGCGGCCTTCCTGTCGCTGGGCCGGACCGACAAGTCGAAATCGGGCGGCATCATCGAGGACGGCCAGTTCCGGGTGATCGAGAAGGGCACGCGCAACATCACCTTCGAGCCCCTCACCGCGGATGCCAATATTCAATCCCGCTACCCCGTCCACCTGCATTTCTGCGGCTTTGGCAAAGCCTTCACCGATCTGGTGCGCGACTGCTATGTCGAGGACGCCCCTGGCTGGGCCATGGTGCATCATGGCTGCCGGGCGGATTGGCTCAACAACGTCATATACCGCTATCAGGGCTCGGGCATGGTGTCGGAAACCGGCGACGAGCTGGGCCGCTGGGACAACAACCTGGTCTGTGGGCTGGAGACCACGACCGGCACCTACCGCTACCCCAAAGGCGCGGAGGAGCAGGAAGGCAAAATCGGCGATTTCGGCAAATGGGGCTACGGCTTTTATTATCGCGGCCGCGCCATGGTGGTCACCCGCAACATTGCGGTGGGGGCGACCTGGGCGCATGTCTTCTACCATCGTGATTCAGCCAACGGGATTGGCGACGGCATCAACACGTTGCGGGTCAATTCCGATGTGAATGACCTGACGTGGCTGATGCGCAGCACTCTTAACCCGACCAACCCGATCGACAACACGCGCGAGATCCGACGGGTCGATTACCCGATCATCCATTTCGACAAGAACCAGGCCATTGGCTGCCTGGGCGGGGTGGCGGTGGTCAAAAACGCAGCCCGGCAAAACCATGACCTCAACATCAAGATCTCCAACTTCCTTGCCTGGAGCGTCTGGCGCGGGGTGATCCTGAACTATATCGGCGCCTATCTGGTGCAGGATGTGGTCGTGATCAGCAGCGATTTTGACGGCCAGATCCGGCAGGCCGCCCCCATCGAGAATGAAGGCATCGGCACCGGCAAGTCGAACCAGGTGGCGGTGGACAACATCCTGTCGGTGGGCTTTGCCAGCGGGGTAAACTTCTCGGGCAACGCGGTGCAGGGCATCACAAATATGCAGTTCAGCCAAGACGATCCGCGCTTCATCCTTGGCCGGAATACCTTCCTGGATAACGTGGCCAACGTCACCTATCAGGATGCGGGTTCGGACTCGACCACGACCGAAAGCGTGACGCGCCTGCTATCCGCCCCGGTGGATCGCAGCGCCTATCCCAGCGTCGACTGCCCCTTCGTGATCGCGGAGTTTACCGGCAACAACGCGCTGCAAAACATTGCGCAGGTGGTGAAGACGGACAATGTCTCGGGCGGCGGGCTGATCCCCAAACCTTGGGACGGGGCAGGTCTGCCGACGGAGAATAACGCAGGCACCCGGATCCGCGAGATTTTGCAAGATGTGGGCTATTGGGTCCATGAGGGTCAGCCGGTGGTGCTGGTACCGCTTTATTTCTCTGACCGGGTCAATGCGCTGTCGATCAAGCAGATCCATGCGGTCAGCTGCACCGGCGATGTGTCGGCCTATCTCAATAACGGGACCTTCACCCGCTCTGCGACCAACCCGGTTTGTGCAGATATCACCCGCAACGTCACGGCGGGCGTGGCCGATGCCTTCAACGCGCTGGAGGGGGCCACGGGCGCGCCGGGCACCACGCTGAGCCTTGATCTGCCCTTCTTCACCAATAACGCGATATTCACCGACCTGCCGCCTGCCCATATCAAGCCGAATTACTGCAAGGCCGATGTGCGCGCGGATGGGCAGATCACCTTGCTGCCCACAGCCAATGACTATGTCGGGCCGGACACGATGTTTGTTTATGTCTATGACGGGCAGGGGCGGTGCTGCACGGTGCGCATCAACATCAACATTGCCGCCGCCTGAGCCACCCAGCAGACAGACAGACCCTAACCTTGCCCAAGATCGGCGCGTGCGGCGGCCAGCAGCTGCTGGTCTTCCGCATCGCCGCGGCTGTCGGCCTCAAGGGCGGCCAGTATCTGGGCGGTGCCCAGCGGGCTTGCATCCCGCAAGGTGCCAAAGCGGATCGGCAGGCGTTCGACCGCGATACCGTGGCACCAGGCGGTCAGCGCAAGGCTGACATGGCCGGTGAAAGCCTCGGGGCAGCGGGCGAGCCCGGCCTGGGCCAGATCAGGGAAGCTGTCCCAGGTGCCTGCGTAAAGCGCCATCACCTGTGGGCTGGCCACGGCGCATTGATCGCCGATCATCAGGTTGGCGTAATGCAGCCCGTAAGGTTTCTCGGCAAAGAGGACGGGCCGGGCGGCGCAGGCCTCTTTCAGGTCGCGCCAGTCAAAGCCCACCAGCCCCATGGCCAGATCAGGGCGCAGCCGCATATGCAGATCAAACCCGCCATGGTCCTGCGCCATCTGGTCGGCGGCATGGATCTTGTAATGCATCTTCTGCTGATTGGAGAAATCGCCAAACCGGGCGGCGCTGTCATCCTCCAAGATGACATGGGGCGTGCCATAGGTGGCTTTCAGCGCCTCTGCTGTGACCGTGTTGCCTGCGGCGAGCGCGGCAAAAAGCGCGGGGTAGCGGGCGCGCATCGCGGGATAGCCCGCATTGACCGCGATCTGGCGATAGGCCTCGGGGAAGGCTTTTCCTGCGAAGGGCAGCACATAGCGGAAGGGCTGCGCGTCGGAGCGCCCGATGCCCTCCCAGCTATGGATGAAGAAAACAGGCTCTATAAAGGGCAGGATCGCCTCACGCCAGGTGGCGAGCGCGGCCTCATAGCCCCTGAGCTGGCCCGAGAGGCAGATAGCGACCCTGGGCTTGCCGCGCCCCGCCAAGGCGGGGGCATAGCGGTGCTTTGCGGCATTCAGCGTCTGATAGGGGCGGTTTTGCAAAAGGGCGGCCCCTTTGCGGCGGGCAGGCGTTGTCGTGATCGCGGCGCGCGTCGCGGTCTCGGCGGCAAGCTCTGCGATATCGGAGAGGCCCCAGCGGTCGAGATCGGCCTGTGGCGCCCCGGGCCAGTGGCGCAGCATCAGGGTGCGGGCGGCGGCGCGGTCCTCCTCACTGCCGGGTAGGTGCCGGTCAAGATAGGCGCGCAGCTCCGCAGGCCCTTCAAAGGCGTCACGCCCGGCCAGCCAGCTGAAAAACAACACCCGGTCAGGGGGCAGCCCCTGCAGCTGGGAGCGGACCCCCTCGGGCCAATAGGCGGTCAGGAGCTCGTCACGGCTTTGCCCGAAGAGGTCGGGGTTGAACATCACCGAATAGGGCAGGGCCAGATCGTCGGTGCTGAACCGGTCGAACCAGTCGAGATGGCGCAGCGACAGGCGGGTCTGATCAAGCCAGTCTCCGGCAAGCGCCCTTGTGGTCAGCGCGAAGACCAGCACATTCTTGAAGCCTGGATTTTCCGCGGGATCAGAGTCTAACTCCGCCTGGACAATGTCTGACAGCGCGGCGGTCAGGGCTTTTGTGGCCTGAGCATTGCCGGAGGTCATGTTGCTGGCGGCCTCATGGGCGAGCGTCAGCATCGGCGCAGGGCAGGGGGTGTGGTGCAGGAGGGTGCGGGCCAGCGGGGCAAAGCCGTCCCAGGCTTTCAGCTTGGCGGGGTCCTCGGCGGCTTTGATCAGCGCGCGGGAGGCCGCGCGGTAGAGCGCCTCGTCCGATGCCCCCTCAAGCGCGTCAGCGAGCGTCTGAAGCGCGTCCAGGGCGTGGCCGGCCTGTAGCTGCGCCTCGGCCCGGCTCAGCGTGTCATCGGCCATCAGACGGGCGGGCGCGCACGCAGCGCGTCATATTCATCGGGCGTGCCGCAAAACAACACCTCATCCGCGCCGATCAGCGCGTAGCGGATATCCATGCCCTGCTTGAGCGCGTCATTGTAAAGCGGCGCGATATAGCGCTCGCCGCCTTGCAGGGTGGCCGGGTCTTTGGCTGCAATCGGGGCGTATAGGCTCTGAAATAGGGCCACATCGCGGAAATAATAAAGCCCCGTGGAGCAGAGATCGGAAATCCGCACCTTCTCGGTGACTTCGGCGGCGCGGAACGCGTCCGGGTCGCTGGTGTCAGGGCGCACGAAAGACCAATGCTCGCCGGGGCCCTGGAACACCTCGACATAGCCGTCAATGCCGCCCGGATCGAAACCGGTGGGGTGGGTGAAGCCGGGGCGGAACGTGTCGATATTGAAGATCGTGAGCGAGGCTTCGGGGTCAGCGCCCGCGCGCTCAAGGCCGAGGGCCACGGTTTCGGCCTGTCCGGCGGTCTCGTGATCCAGCACCACCAGATCCAGATCGGCCTCCGGCAGGCCCGCCTTGAGGCATTCGGCGCGTACGAATTCCGGCGTGCCGTGATCGGCGCGGCAGATGATCGCGATACGCTCCTGCCCGAAATAGGCTCTAAAGCTGCCCAACGCATGGGCAAAGACGGTCTGCCCATGCAGGTCGAGCATATATTTGGGTTGGGTGTAGCCGGCTTTGAAAAACCGGCTCGACAGGCCAGCCATGGGCAAAACGATCATGGCGCGCCCTCCAGAAGACCGGCGAGCCTGAGCCCATTGGCCAGCATCTGTGTCTGCAGGTCGGGCCGGTCGGAATGCAGCGGCAGCATCGAGAAGAACAACAGCGCGGTCATGGCGATCAGCACCTGCGGGTCGAGCCCGTAGCGGGCGCGGACCTCACCCATGAAGATCGCCTCGATCTGGTCCTGATGCGGCTGAGCCGACAGGCTGAGCGACCAGTCGCGAGGCCCGTTCTCCATCAGCTTGGAGCGGCCCAGGATGATCTTGTCATATTGCCCGATCACCGAATGGGCGAGCTTGGCCAGATCGTAGCGCCAGTCGCCATAGAGGCATTGCTGGCCCGAGCCCAGCTGCCCGCGCGGGTCAATTGCGAGGATCCGCCGCGCGGTGAAGTCGTAGAACATGTTTCCGTAGAAGAGATCACCATGCCAGAAGCGGATATCATCCGCGGTCGAGACGGGGATCCGCGCGATCACATGGGCCACCACATCGCGTAAGGGGCCGGTGTCGCGCCCGTCCAGCGTGAAGCGGTCATCAAGGCTGAGGCCTGCGCTTGCGCAATATGTCTCTAACCTGCCCCAGGTCTTGCCCACGATCATCTGCTCGAAAAATGTTGCGGCGAATTCCGGCGCGGCCTCGGGCGCGCCCTCAGGGGGCCGGATTGCATGGCATTTCTGCGCCACATCGAAGCTGGCACCGAGGATTTCCAGCCAGGAGGGCAGGGGCAGCGCGCCGAAGGCTGCCAGATCGCTCAGAAGCGGGTGGTAGAGATATTCGATCGCATAGCCCGCCTGGTGGTTGCGCTCCACCCGGCCCTGATAGCGCGGCGTGTGGATATGCAGGTCAGCAGGCAGGCTTTCATACCAATGCGCCTCTGCCCGGATCTTGGCAGTATCGGCGGATTGCTTGACCAGCAGGTGGTTTTCATAGGCCAGCTGGTTGAAGACCCGCTTAATCATCACCTGCTTCTTGGACTGGAAGTAAAGCGGCAGGTGGCCGAAATCGAACCAATCCTCGGCCTCGACCATCTCGAAGGGTTTGGCCGCGTGATAATGGTTCAGCGCCGCGATGATGCCGCGCCCGTCGCAGGCCTGCATCAGAAGGGCGGGGTCGGTGAAAGTGTAGTCGCCACAGACCACCCGGCGCGCGCCCAGCTGCTGGGGCGGCTCATCGGTGAACTGCCCGTCGGTGACATAGGCCCAGGGGTAGTTCGACGACGTGTCCTGCACCGCCACCCGGTCTTTTGGAGCAGCGTTAGAGCCTTTGTCACCCATGCGCACCAGCGTGTCGCCGTAGAGCAGGCGCAGCGGCCCTTCAGGGTCCAGCTCCGCCACGGCGCTGCTTATGGCCTGCGTCAGGCTGAGCGTCTGGGGCTGGGGCAAAAGCCGGATGCCAGCGGCCTCTATAGCGGCCTGATCAATCTCCGATATTTCGAAATCATCTGGCACGGTCATGGCCACAGGTCCGCCGCCCGCAAGCTCTGCCTGCCAGGCAAAGAGGCGCCGGTTGCCCAGGGGCAAAAAGCTCGGCGGCAGCCGGCCGTAATGCAGCGAGATATCCTCGTTCACATAGCGGGCAGAGAGGATCAGCAGCATGTCAGCCCTCCTAAAGGGTCAGCGCAGCCAGTGGCGGTGCTGCTTTTTGACCACCCCATGGGCAAGGGCTGTGACCATGGGCAGCTTATAGGCGGGGTAGGGCTTGCTTTTGTAATCGTCGGGATTGGGCCGCTCATAGCCGAAGCGGTCGTAATCGTCGCGGTAGAATTCGGTGATCAGCGTCACATCCTCGCGGGAAAACTCAATCGGCTCGCGCTGCCGCTTGAGCAGGTGGCCGACCTCCACATCGGGGTCGGTGGTGCCGGTGACCTCGTCAAGCCATTCGATCATGTCGCCGAACTTGTCCTCCAGCTTGAAGACCGCGCTGTCTTTGTGGACCAGCTCCGATTGGGGGCGGATGTGGTTTTGGTAGACACGCGGGTCTATTTCAGCGGTTTTGAGGATAATCCTGAGCCAGGTGTGCAGATCAAAGCGGCGGGTCTTCGAGATACCCGCCTGAAAGCGGTACTGGCTTTTCATGCGGCTGAGCGGCTCGCGCACCACGGCAAAGAGATGGTCCGTGTCATGGGGCAGCACATCTTCGAGATCTTCCACCGCCAGATGGGTCGAGAGCGCAATCAGCCCGCGTTTGCGGTCGCCGCGCCTGTGGGTGATGTCGCGCAGCGACAGCGGGCCGCCGAAGCGGCGGATCAGGTAATCCTCCACGCTGGAGCCGCCGGTCTTGGGGACATGGGCGAAGAAGATGCGTTTGTTATGGGCAGTAATCAGGGGCATGGGGCCAGGGTCTCACTCATACTCTTAAATCTTTGGCGGGGCCTTAGCACGGGGCGCGGGCGGGTGTCATTATCTGGGCCGTGATAGCGGTTAATTTTGGTCAGAGCGGGGCGGCTCTGCGTCTTATTTGACCCAATCCCTGCGCTGCTTGCGCACCAGGGCTGCGGCCAGAGGGCCGGCCAGCCGGTCGCGCCAGCCGGGGGCGGTATCCGGGTAGTCCGCGGGGTCCGGGCGGGGGTAGCCGAAGCGGTCATAATCGGCGGCGTAGAAATCCACCAAGGCAGCCACATCGGCGCGGCTCATGGTGATGGGCTCTTTCTTGCGGGTGTTGATATGGGGCACGGTGAGCTGCGGCGTTGCGTGGCCCGTGACCGCGTCAAGCCGGGCGATCATCGTGTCAAACCCGTCCTCTAACTTGAAGATCTCGGCCCCCTCGGGGACGAGATCGCTTTGCGGGCGGATGTGGTTCTCGTAAAGCCGGGGCTCGGCGCTTGCGGCCTTGAGCATCACTTTCAGCCAAGGCGAAAACCCCAGCTTCGACATCTGGCTCACGCCGGATTGGTAGCGGAACTCGCTTTCGAGCCGCCTCAAGGGGTCGCGCACCACGGCAAAGCTATAGGCCAGGTCATGGGGGACCAGCTCCTTGATGTCGATGGCGGCCAGATGGGTGGCGGGCACGATCAGCCCGGTGCCGGTGACGCCGGTGCGCTTGTTGACGTCAATCAGGCTCAAGGGCCCGAAGCGCTGGATCAGGTAATCCTCAACGGATGAGCCGCCCGTCTTGGGGACATGGGCAAAAAAGATGGATTGGCCGTTATGGTGGGCGAGGGGCATGTGTCTACTCCTGCCGTTCTTCTTGGCCCGGATCGTTTTGCGGCGAGATATTCACCAGATCGCAGATCTCGGCGTAGCTGAGCCGCGCAAACTCGTCAGGGCGGATGGCCTTGTCATCGACATAAAACCCCTCCTTGCCGCACCAGGGCTTGCCCAGCCAGATCTCGTCGTAAGGAATGTCGTGCTTGTCCAGCCATGCGGTGATCACCGGCAGCGTGTGCACGGTGATCTTGCCCACTGAGCCCTCATAGGTGCGCATATTGCGGGCGGTGTGGATCACCACCTCGAACCCTTTGGCCTTGTACTCCCTGAGCCGGGCGGCCACATCGGCGCGCAGCTCTACATCCGCGTAAGCGCGGGTGCTGTCGGCCACCGTCAGCGTGTCATCAAGGTCGATCACCAAGCGTTTCATCGTCAATCCCGTGTAACATGCCGCCTAAAAACAGAAGATTGCGGCAAAAGTATAGGCTTTGCGCAGGTTTGGATGAAAATTCCCTTGGGTTTTGCGCCCCCCTTGCCATAAAGCGCGGGTGCAGAATGATGAAAGAGGACGTGACATATGCGGATCGGGTATCTGATGAACATCTACCCGGTGACCTCGGCCACGTTCATTCGTCGTGAGATCGCCGCCATCGAGCGTCAGGGCACGCCTGTCACCCGCTACGCCATCCGCCGCTGGGACGAGGCGCTGGTGGACCCCGCAGACCGCGCCGAACAAGAGCGCACGCACTACCTGCTGTCGGGCCGGGTGCCCGCGCTGGTGGGCAGCTTCTTTCCTGAGCTGATCCAGAACCCCAAAGGCATGTGGCGCGCCATCCGCGCCTGGGCGCATCTGCTGAACAATGCGCGCGACGGGTTTGCGCGCCACTGCGCCTATCTGCTGGAGGCGATCTCGCTCAAACGCGCCATGGCGCATGACGGGATCGAGCATCTGCATGCGCATTGGTCCACGAACACCGCCGCCGTGGCGCTGATGGCCCACAGGCTGGGCGGGCCGTCTTTCAGCTTCACCGCGCATGGGCCGGATGAATTTGTCGACCCCGGCCCCGCCTCGCTGAAATTCAAGGTCGAGGAAGCGGGGTTTGTCGCCGCGATTTCGAACTATTGCCGCACAAGGCTGGCTTTGGCGGCGGGCCATGGCGTCTGGGAGAAGCTGCATATCATCCGCTGCGGCATCGGGATGGAGGAATTCGCCGTCTCTGATGCGCCCTTTGACGAAGACGCGCCCTTTGTCTGCGTGGGCAGGCTCTGCCCGCAAAAGGCGCAGGTGCTGCTGATGGAGGCTACGGCCGAGGTGGCGCGCACCCACCCGCATGTCCGGGTGGAGCTGGTGGGGGATGGCGAATCCCGCGCCGAGGTGGAGGCCGCGATCGCCAAACACGGGCTGGCCGACCACGTCACGCTTTTGGGCTGGCAGGACAATGCGCAGGTCCGCGCGCGGCTGGGGCGCGCGCGCGCGCTTTTATTGCCGAGCTTTGCCGAAGGGCTGCCGGTGGTGATCATGGAGGCGCTCGCGCTGGGCCGGCCTGCCATTTCAACCTATATCGCGGGCATCCCCGAGCTGGTGGATGACGAGACCGGCTGGATCATCCCCGCCGGGTCTGTCGCCCATATTGCAGATGCGATGCGCGCGGCGCTGGATGCAGGGCCTGAGACGCTCAAGGCCAAAGGGCTGGCAGGCCGGGCCCGGGTTGAGGCGCAGCATGATGTCGAGGCCAATGCCGCCGCCCTGCGCGCCCTGATGGGCCCTGATGGGCCTTCGGCCCCGTTTGAACCCGTCTGAACCTGCCTGAACCCGTCTAGGGGCCTCTTGGGGGCCATCCGGGGGTGTGCCCACCTCTCAGAACGCACCAGGCCGCCCCAAAGGGACGGCCCGGTGTTGGATATGTCTGAGGCCCGT
>CAYLVP010000012.1:41750-51079 GCA_964387155.1 uncultured Rhodobacterales bacterium
CCGTGACCATGACCGTGATCCATCGGGGCGGTGCCCTCCTCCAGCGCCGCCTGCTCGAAATCCTCGATGGTGCGGGCCTCGACGGCGTCATTGTCGCGGACCTGCTCAACGCTGTTCTTGGTCATGGCCTTGAGGTCCTTGAGCGACATCTTCCCGTTGAACTTGGCATCCTCAAAGGCGTGGCCAGGCTCGCCCAGAGGCGCTTTGTCGTCAAAGGCGACCAGCTCGGACTGGGTGAAGACATCGCCGGTCAGCGTGTCGGAGAAGTAGATATCGAGCACCATGTAATTGTCGCCATTTGGCGTGGTGTAATAGCCGTTTTCCTCCAGCAGGCGGGCCACGTCATCGCGGTCCAGGCTGAAATCATCGGGCCCATGCGGGAAGTCGCGGGTGCCCAGGCTGTCGGTCTTGGTGCCCGAGATCTCGACCTCGGAATTGGCGTAGGAGAGCGGGCCGTCCAGATCGAGGGACGGCTTGACGTTCTGGGTGTTCACCAGCCCGAGGACATCGTCCTCATCGGTGAGGTTGCGGAAGTCGTTTTTATTGTCGGTGAGGTCGGTGTTGACCACGGTGTAGCCGTGCTCGGTATCCTCATCGACATTCTTCATGTTCGAGCTGTAGCCCTTCTTGAGGTCGAGCCCGTATTTGAAGCCCTCGATCTGGGCATCGACGATGGTGATGTCGAAGGTGTTCTTGCCAAAGCCTATGCCGGTGTCGGGCTTGGCTTGCGATCCCTTGCCCTCGGCGGCGATCAGGTCGAAATCCTTGAGGATATAATGGGCGGTATATTGCAGGTTGACCCCGTCCTCGACGCTCCAGCCGGTGAAGCCGTCAAACACGGAGTGAATGTCATGGCCCTGCACCGGGTTGGCCTTGATGACATGCAGCGCCATGCGGGCGGCGAAGGCCTCGTTATCCTCAAAGACCAGGATGGGGGTTTCGTTGACCGCCGTCTCGTCATTGAAGCTGAGCGCTTCGCCAAATTCGAACAGCTCGGCGTCATAGGGCAGCTTGCCGCCCTCCTGGCTGGGCACGCGGTGAAAATAGATATAGCCGTGATTGACGGAGGCTGCGACATTGTCGGAGGCGTCGACCATGCGGCCGGTGAACCAGAACCCGTCGCCGGAGATGCCGATATTGAGGCTGCCTGGCTCATGGGTGCCCTTGGCCCCGCCCCAATCCACGCCTTGCGCGTTAATGGCGATATTGTCGGTCCAGCTGCCGGTCTCATTGCCGGTTTCGGCCACAAACCCTGCGCCATACGTGTCATAGGTGGCGTTGTTGCTGATCACCGCATGGCTGTCGTGATGCACGATCCCCCAGCCCGGCGAGCCAAACACGGCGTTGCCTTCGAGATAGGTGGGGTTGTTTTGATCATCCACGCCGGTGCGGTGCAGATGCAGCCCGTAGCGGCCTGCGACATTGCTGTCATATTCGTTGGGGGCAGGCGCATCCTTCAGGTCGTTATGCAGATCTTCGGATTTGTCGGTCCGGCCCAGCTCTTCAAAGGCGGCGTAGCGGATGTCGACATCGTCGGAATGCATCATCATCACATGGCCGCGCTCGTAGATCTCGCCATCATCGCCATCCTCGGAGCGGATGGTGACGTTGCGGCTGTAATTGGCCACTGAGGTCTTCAGATCGGCGCGCGGCGTGTCATGGTCATGCTCGAGCGGCTCGTCGAAGAACACCTCATCCCCTTTGATCTTGGTGATGATGCGCACCTCGTCCTCGGTCTCGTGATAGACGCGCTCCTTGGTTTGCTTGTCGGTCGAGTAGCCTTCGTAATGGGTGCCGGCGATGACGATCTTGTCGCCCACTTCCCAGCCCTCGGGGATGCCGTCGAAGCTGATCGAGCGGTCGCCCGCCATCGGGTCCTCGGTGACTTTCTCGTGGCTGTCCTTCATCTGGCCGTGGATCTCGGTCTTGCCGTGGGAAATCAGCCCGCGGCTCAACAGCGCTGGGTCCCAGTCAGTGTCGATCTTGCCGTTATTGGCGATGACGATCTCGACATTGACGTCATCGGCAACCGGGGCCTCCTCGGTGCCGATGGTCAGCTGCCCGCCGGGGGTCACCACGAAAGTGTCGACGACCATCTTGGAATCGACGTCATTTGCGAATTCCAGATGCCCATCCACGCGCAGCGTGAAGATCCGGTCGTCGCTTTGCTCGTCATATTCCATGTAGACCCCTTGCGGGATCACCACATTGGCGTCGTCGCCGGGCACTTCGCCATTATGCCAGTTGTCAGGGTCGAACCAGCTGCCATGGCTGATGGCGATATGGCTGGCCTCGGCCGGGTCGACCAGCTGCATGGCCATCATGTGCTCGCCATGCAGCGGGCTGTCATGGTCATGCACATTCACATCAGTGCCGGCCCGGATCGCGGCCACGAAGGCCTTAACCTCTGCGGGGGTGGTGGGCAGGGTGCCCATGCCGGTGCCGCCGCCATGACCACCATGGCCGCCGTGACCACCTGTGCCGCTACCGGTATCATCCTCTGTGCCGCCGTCGCCGACCATGGGCATGCCGCCGCCCTCATCGTCGCTGTGCCCGCCATGGCCACCACCATGGCCGCCGCCGCCGCCGCCGCCAACCATGGGCATGCCGCCGCCCTCATCATCGCTGTGCCCGCCATGGCCGCCGCCGCCGCCATGTCCGCCGACGCCACCCATCGGGCCCTCGCCGCCGCCGACACCAATACCGCCGCCTGTGGCAGGGGGGGGTGCGCCGCCATCATCGGCCTCAGGAGGGGTGTCGGAACCAGGCTCATCACCGGTGCCGGGGTCTCCGATCGGAGCCGGGTCAATGATCACATCGGTCGGGGCTGTCGTGGGAGCGGGTCCGGAAGGCGTGACTGCGGCTTTGCTGCTGCCGCCGCCGCCGGCAAGCCCCACCATACCCCCGAGAAGTGCGAGAAGAAGTCCGAGCATTTTAACCCTCCGCCATAGGTGATTGGACGAAGGTGCGCCCCGGGGCGCGGCTATGTCGTTGACTGGCTGAAATATTGGCACAAAACAAATAAAGCGCATGCATGCGGCATGTCAAAAGCATAATCATCCTACCCCTAGGTGCAATTTAGCATAGATTGGCAACGATCATTTCTCCGAATTCTGGCTGCTTCGGGTTTCGAATGTGGCACGCTTGGATTGAAATTAAGACTTTTTTAAGGTTTCCCTGCATGTGCCCTGCTTTGTGATGTGTGGTTCAGGCCGCACCCTATGCGCTCAGCCCGGCGGCCCCAAGATACCCCATTGGCGACCGGCGAGAGCCCGCGAGGCGCGCGCGAGATCGGCGCAAAGCCCGCGGGCCGCGTCGTGCATTTGCGCACCCAAAGGGCTTTTTATCTTGGCGGATCTTCAAAAATATATCTTTGAACTCAAACATTTGGCGCAGCCGGGTTCTGCGCGGTGCTGCAGATACCGACCCTCGCAAAATCTGCGGAAAACCACCTATGCCCGGCCTATCCTGTGCGTGGCTCTGCGCTGTCGGTTGAGATGGGTCGGCATGGTTTTGCCCAAATTGCGCAGGCCTGTCGGCGGGTTTTTGTCACAGATCAGACAGGTTTTGCCCGGATATCTCCGTCGTCGGGTCGAAATGGCTGCGCGGGTCAATCAAAAGCGCCGCAATCCAGCCCGCAACGAATCCCCCCAGATGGGTTTGCCAGGCCAAAAGCCCGTCCATCGCCCACCACAGCACCAGATTGAGCACCACCAGACCCAGCACCACCCGCCAGACCGGCCAGAGCCTGCGCTGCGCGGTAAAGCGGTCCACATAGTTCCAGGCCAAAAGCCCGCCCAACAGCCCAAACAGCGCACCCGAGGCGCCGACCATGGGCTGCGTGCTGCGCGCCAGAAGCCCGAAACACAGCGCGCCGCCCAGCGTTGCGGCAAGATAGAGCAGAATGAAGCCGCGATTGCCCACCCGCGCCAGCACGACGCGGCCAAGGCTGTAGAGGGTGAACATATTGACCACCAGATGCATCAGCCCGCCATGCAAAAGCGCGTAGCTGACAAACATCGCATAGGGCTGGGCGGGGTAGTTGGGCCGCCAATTGCCCAGCAGCCCGGGCCAGAACCCGCCATATTCATAGGCGGTCTGCCGCATCCGGGAGGCGGGCAGCACCCCCAGATCAGAGAGCTGCAATACCAGCTCGATGCCGACACAGGCCGCCATCAGCGCGTAAAGCGGCCAAAGCCGGGGGGCGCGCTGTGCGGGGGGGGGCGTGCCAGGGGGTGTCATGGGCGCAGTTTCTGCCCAAGCCGGGCCGATGCCAAGCGCAATGTCCCCCGATCAGGTTGCAAAATTGCGCCCGGGATTGAAAGCCGCGTGAAAAGCGGGGGCGCAGTCAGGGGCGGAAATCGAAGGTCTTCTCCAGACCCAGAAAAAGCTCGGTCGTCTTGGTGTCGGGGCTGCCGTCGCGCTCGGTGCGCGAGCGGCGGTAGCTCGACACCATGTTGAAGCCGCGCGCCAGCTCGTAGCGATGCGACAGGTCAAACCGGGTAGAGGTCTGGTCCTCGCCCGTCACGGTCAGGGCGTTGCGGTCGATCAGGGTGAAATTGGCGCTCAGGCTGGACAGCGCGTTTAGGGTACGGCTGTAGCCGATGGAAAGCTGCGAGTTGATGCTTTCTTCATTGTCGTCATTGACGCTGGAGGACTGGCTGAGGCTCAGCGACAGCTGGCTCAACGGGTCCAGCGCATAGGTGGCATTGGCCTGGATCAGCGGCTCGGTGTCCAGCCCGTCGGTCTTGGAGAGGCCCAGCGTCACCCCGAAGGTGCCGCGGCTATAGTCGAGATTGCGCGACAGCCGGACCTGGCGGCGCGCGCCATTGACGGTCTGCTCCTCGCTCAGCGAGAAGCCCAGCGAGCCATTGGGCATGTCGCGGGTCAGGCTGAGGCTGGCATTGACCCCGCTCGTGCTGCTGGTGACGCCTGCGTTATCGTCGGTGTCGATCTCGGAATAGGACAGCTCGGCCTCGGCCCGCAGCGCCGGCGTGATCGCGTAATCCAGCCCGAGGCCCGCCCGGGTGGTCTCGCGGTCACTGGAGCCCGGGCCCGCCGCGTCCAGCTCGCGCTGATTGGCGAAAAGTGACAGGCTGACGCCGGGCTGCAGCGCGTAGCGCAAGCGCAGCCCCAGCTCGCGGGTCCTGGTGTCCACCAGCGACGGGTCGGTCGTGCCCGAAAAGCGGGTCTCGCCGTAAAAATGATTGAGCTGCGTGCTCAACGGGCCGTCGCGGCCCAGCTCCAGCGTGGTGCCGAGCCCAAGCCGGGTGCGGTTGCCCGCGCCGGTGATCACGTCGCTTTCAGGGTCCAGCGGGTCCAGCAGAAACGCCGTGTCATCGACATCCGAGCGCTGGTAGCTGGCGTCAAAGCTCAGCCGGGACCGGCGGCTTTCAAGCGCATAGGTCAGCTGCGCGCGCGGGTCCTCGACATCGAACCGGTCGTTATCGCCGCCCCCGCCAAACGCGTAGCGCAGCGCGCCATCGAGCGAGAATTCCAGCCTCTGGCTGCGGGTCTCGCTGGTCAGCTGCAACCCCAATGTGGTTTCGGTGAAGATGTCATCATCTGTGTCAGAGGTCGTGCCGCTGTCACTGTCATAGCCCAGCCGCTGACCGATGGTCAGCTGCCCTATGAAACTGCCGCCCCCGTTTGCCGCGCCATCCTGCGCAAGAGGGACGCCCACAGAGAGCGCTACGGCAGGCAGGGCCCAAAGCCCTGCTTTTTTCGCGATGGACGCGCCTTTTTTGCTGGCGCTTGTTATTGTTGTCACTGCTGGGCCCCACCCAATCTATGCGCTGTCCGTTTATTCGAACAACCGCCTTTCAGGTACCAGTATCACATCGCCCTCCTGCATGAAAATGGCCTGGTTGAGCCGGGCGCCGCGCGACAGGGCGCGGTAGTTGATCTCGAAGACGGATTGCGCGCCGGTGGCCGGATCCGTGCGGCGCAGCTGCACCCGCTTGGTGGCGGCAAAGTTGGAGAACCCGCCGCTGAGCGCCATGGCCTGCAGGAATGTGGTGCCGGGGGCCACGGCCTTGATGCCGGGCGCGCCCACCTCGCCGGTGAAGAAGATGTTGATCGTCGCAGGTGCAACCGGTGCGGCCGGGCCTGCAGGCACGACGGGGCGCAGCGAAGAGACGGTCACAAAGACGGTGGGCATATTGGCGAAATTGGCGGCAATGGCCTGGGCGATGGTGGCGCGCACCTCGCTCACGGTCCGCCCGCCGGCCTGGATCTCACCGGCAAAGGGGAAGCTGACCTTGCCGTCGGGCAGCACCAGCAACGAGCGGTTCAGCTGGCTGTCTTCGAGCACCTCGACAGTGATCGTGTCCCCGGCGCGCAGCCGGTACTCGCTTTGCGCCACGGCGCTTACCGTCATCAGGACGAGCCCGATCAGGGCGGTTATCAGGTATTTCATGGGTCTTACCTCAGCAATAGGCGCTCTGCGGATTCGGCTCCCAAACGCGCATTGGGGGCCGGCACATGTCAGTTTGGCGCTGATAATGCGCTGAAAGGGCTGTGGACAAAAGGGGGTGGGCGGCGCTTGCGCGCCATTTGTGCTTCTGATGCCACTGGCCTGCCGCAACACCCTCAGGCGCGGCAGGCCCCCCGGGGGTTGGCCTAGTTGTCGCTGGCCGCCCCGTCTTCGGCAGCTGCCGGGGCCTCAGGGGTGGCTGGGGCGTCTGGGGCGGCGGGGGCCGCTTCCAGTTCGGCGATCGTGGCGCGGGCCTCGTCAAGCAGCGCCTCATTGCCCGCCAAAGGCCCGCCCACTTCAAGCGCCCGGCGCAGCTGGGCCAAGGCATTCTCGCGCTGCCCAAGCGCTGCATAGACCAGCCCCAGATGCACCTGCACGGCGGCATCGCGCGGCAGGCCTGCGGCGGCGGGTTCAAGGTAGCGCAGCGCCTCTTCGCTGTTGCCGTTCAGATGCGCGATCCAGCCATAGGTGTCCTGGAATGCAGGCAGCTGCGCGCTGGAGAGGCGGCGGGCGATGCGCGCGGCCCGTTCGATGCTGGCGGGGTCGTTTTTGCGGTAGGTGCTCAGCAGGCTGGCCAGGTTGTTGGCAACGATAAGCGAGCCGGAATTCTGCTCGTAAAGCGCCTCAAAAATTTCGATGGCACCGTCGACATCGCCCAGGCGTTGCAGCATCGAGGCCTTGCCCCAAAGCAGGTCGGGCGCGCCGGGGATCTCGTCCAGCCCGTCATTGAGCAGGGCGAGGGCGGCCTCATCCTCGTTATTGGCGGTCTTGATCCGGGCCAGCTGCAGCCAGACCTGCGCAAAGCCGGGCTCGGTCTCGAGGATGCGGCGCAGATCGGTCTCGGCGGAGCCCAGATCGCCCACCGCCATATGGGTCAGCGCCTTGGCGTAGCGGAAGCGCACATTGTCGGGCTCTTCCTCCAGCAGCTCATTTGCGTAATTCAGCGCGCCATCCGTGTCGCCGGTGCGCAACCGGCCCTGGATCACGGAGAGCTTGACCTGGTCGTCACCCTCGGCACCCGCGTCGCTGGCCAGCTGTTCGAGCAGCCTGAGCGCCTCATCCGCGCCGCGCTCCTGGGCCACCAGCTCCAGGTTGAGCGACGTGGCATTGGCCTTGGCCTGCGGGTTGTCCATATTGTCAAGCGTCTGCACGACCTGACGGGCGCGGCCGGTATCCTCAAGCTGCAGGTAGATCTGGCCCAGCAGCGAGAGCACATCCACATTGCCCGGGCTGATGCGCAGGCTGTTGATCAGCACCGATTCCGCCTGCAGCGCCTTGTCATCCGTGACCAGGGCGCGGGCATAGCGCAGGCTTTGCGCGGGCGCGTTGTTGCTGGCCTCGACGGCCTGCGCCAGGAAGTTGAGCATCAGATCGGTGTTGCCCGCGCGCTCATAGGCCTGGGCCATCAGCCCCATCGCGTCGACATCCTGCGGGTTGGCCGCCAGGGCGGTGCGCAGCCCGTTGATGGCGCTTTCGGTATTGTCTTCCTCGATCTGCCAGACCGCCTTGAGCTTCAATGCGCCGGGGGCGTTGGGATCGTCGGCCAGCACTTCTTCGACCCGCTGGCGCGCGCCGACCTCGTTGCCGGTGCTGGTCAGCATCCGGGCAAGCGCCACTTTGGCCTGCTGCATCTCCAGCGGGGTCAGGGTGCTGTCTTCGACGGCGACGATCTCTTCCATTTCGCGGATCGCGGCCGCGGCCTCGCCAGTGTCGAAGGTCAGCGAGGCGCGCATCAGCCGCAGGTTTTCGCTGGGGGTGGCCTCGATGGCGCTGTTGACCTCTGCCAGGGCGGCCTCGGTGCCGCGGGTGCGCAGGATGAAGGCGATGAGCGTTGCGAAATTGTCAACGCGCGCCTCGTCTTGCGCGGCGTCGACCTGGGCGCGCAGGAAGCTTTCGGCCTCCTCCAGCTTGCCGCGCGAGCTCAGGTAGCGCAGGAAGGTCGATTTTACATTCGCGTCATCGGGAAACAGCTCAACCATGCGGTTGAGCTCGGCCTCAACCCCGTCCTCGTTGCCCATCCGGCCCAAAAGCTCCAGCCGGGCGCCGTAATTGTCGATCACCCGTGGCTCGGCCTCGATCGATTTGTCGATCTGGACCAGCGCCTCTTCATAGCGGGTCTGGGCGACATAGCCGTTGACCAGGATTTTACGCAGGATGGCATTGTCGGGGCTGGTGACCTGCCGCTCGGCGGCCTCGGTGACAATGGCAGCCTGGGTGGAGGCGTCCTCATCTATCGTGGCGGTGCGCATGCGCAGCGCCAATTCCAGCGCCTCGACCCGCGCCTTGAGCACGCCGGGCTCGGCATCCTGCCCGCCATTGGTCAGCTCCAGCGCCTCGGTGGCGTGGCGTTCAAACTCCTGCCAGCTGCCCAGATCAAAGGCCAGCTCGCTCAGCACGGTGCGCCCGGCCACGTCATTGGGCTGCTGCTCGACCACGGCCAGGAAGTTGCGATAGGCCTGCCGTTTTCTGCCGCGGTCCAGATGGATCTCGGCCATCTTGCGCCGCGCTTCGATATTGCCCTCGGAATATTTCAGCGTGTTGCGGAACTCGACCATGGCGCGGTCGGGGTCCCCCCGCTCCAACAGCGCCAGCCCGCTTTCATAATGCTCGGCGGCACGTTCTTCGGAGGATTTGAAACAGCCCGTAAGCGCCAGGCAGATCAGAATCGGGACAGCAATTTTGGATGTGGACAAAGCGGGCACGGGACGAGGACCTCAAAAAGTAGAATTGGCGGCGACATTAGCGGCTAAACCATCGCAGGGGTAGCGCCCAGAGGGCGAAATCGCGAAACAGAATGTCCTAAATAACAATGAGCGACCAACCGGTCGCTCACGTCTGCGTTATTTTGATGGGG
>CAYLVP010000012.1:51179-61761 GCA_964387155.1 uncultured Rhodobacterales bacterium
GGCTTAGTAGCCCGTAGTTAGTCGCCAGTACTTAATAGCCAGTACTTAATAGCCTGTGCCGCGCAGCACGACCACGAAGGTGCGGGCGATCACGAACAGGTCCGTGGCCAGCGACACCGAGCGGCGATAGGCGCTGTCATAGCGCACGCGGCCTACAAAATTGCACTCGTTGCGGTCGGAGATTTGCCAGAAGCCGGTCATGCCGGGGCGCAGCGCGTAATAGTCGTCGCCGTGATACAGCTCGGTCTGCTCGACCATCATCGGGCGCGGGCCGACCAGCGACATGGCACCGGTGAAGACGTTGAAGATTTGCGGCAGCTCGTCCAGCGAGGTCTTGCGCAGGATGCGGCCCACCAGCGTGATGCGCGGGTCGCGCTTGAGCTTCTGGGTGGCGTCCCATTCGGCGCGGGCGTCGGGGTTGTCGGCCAGGTAGCGTTCCAGCTGCAGGTCGGCATTGGGCACCATGGTGCGCAGCTTGACCATGCGGAACAGCTTGCCGCCGCGGCCCACACGCAGCTGCGTGTAGAACGGGTTGCCGCCGTCAAAGGCGATCAGCACGGCAAACAGCGCGATCAGGGGCAGGGTGATGGGCAATGTCAGGGCGATAATGCTCAGGTCGAGCACTGTTTTGCCGTAGCGGGAATATAGGGAGCGTTGGGCAGCGCCCTGCTGGGGCAATACGTTTTGAAGATGCGAAGCCAGCTTGGCGTCGTATTCAACCGAGTTAATATCGAAAGGCATTTGGCACATCCGGCGGCAGCCACCGGTCCCTAAAGTTACTTAGTAATCAGGCGAAGGTGCCTGCACACGTCATCAATGTGATAGGTGAAAATTTGATGACAACTTTATGTTTATCAGAGACTTCCGGGGTTATGCGAGTCTTTCTTCAGAGAAAACCCCAAAACCGCCACAAAAATGTGCGTTTTCCCCCCAATTTCAGCGTTTTGCCCGCGCCTTGGGCAAAGCAGGAATCTGGCCTGAGCCCTGTTCTGTCCCCTATATGTTGCTGAGCGCTGAACAATCCCGCCCCGGGGAAGTCTTTGTCAAGCTATTCGAGATGTTGATCTTCCAGGCTGGCTGCGGCGTCGCGCAGGGCTGCTCCGAATCAGGCTTTTTCATGGCGAATTCGATCGTCACCACGGCCACCAGGCTTGCGCCACGCATCATTTCAGGCCAAAGCACGGCTTCGTGTCAGGGCTTTGTTCCTATTTTTGCCGTCTTTCCTATATAAGTAGGCAAGGGTTGCACGGTGTCAGCGGCCAAGCCCGCACCCGGTTTGCCCGAAACGGGTCTGTAGTGAGGTTACTGATCAGATGAGTGCTGCGCTCTATACCAGCTTTTTCGGGTTCACCGAGCGGCCGTTCACGCTGTCGCCTGATCCCGATTTCCTGTTCTGGTCCAAAACCCATAAACGTGCCTTCACCGTGCTGGAATACGGGGTGATGACCCGCGCGCCCCTGACCGTGGTCACCGGCGAGGTGGGCGCAGGCAAGACCACGCTGGTCCAGCAGCTTCTCAGCGCGCTGGACGGGGAGGCCACGATCGGGCTGATCTCCAACGCGCAAGGGGGCAGGGGCGATCTGTTGCATTGGGTGCTGTATGCGCTGGGGCTGCCGGCCAACCCGGGCGACGACTATATTTCGATGTTCCAGCGGTTTCAGGATTTCGTCATCGACGAATATGCGGCCGGCCGGCATGTGATCTTGATCATCGACGAGGCGCAGAACCTGTCGATCGAGGCGCTGGAAGAGCTGCGGATGTTCACCAATATCAACTCCGGCAAGGACGAGCTGTTGCAGATGGTCCTGGTGGGCCAGCCGGAGCTGCGCGATATGGTCACCAGCCCGCAGCTGCGCCAGTTTGCCCAAAGGGTGACGGCGACCTGCCACCTCAAGCCGCTCAACCTGACCGAGACGCGCGAATATATCGAGCACCGGCTGCGCCATGTCGGCGGCACCGGCGAAGAGTTTTCGATTTTCGCGATGAAGGCCGTCTATGAAGAGACCGGCGGCGTGCCGCGGCTGATCAACAAGCTGTGCGACATGGCCATGGTCTACGCCGCCTCGGTAGAGCGGCGCACCGTGGGCATTGAGCTGATCCGGGAGTTGCTTGATGACGGGTTGTTCATCAAAACCCGGGAGGATGAAGAAGAGAGGCCGGGCGATGCAGGCGATGTCTATGTGCTGCATAACCCCGCTACGGGTGGGCCTGTCTCGGGCGGTCCTGCTGCGGGCGGGCCGGTCACAACCAAGGGGAATGCGGCGGAATGAGCGCTGACATCAAATTCTATCTCAAACTGCTGATCCGGCGTCTGCCGGTGATGGTTGTCCTGTTTCTGATCTGTGCCATTGCCGGTGCGGTGATCGCGCAGCGCCTGCCCACGATGTACCGCACCTCGGCCACTTTGCTGGTTGAATCGGCCCAGATCTCGGATGATCTGGTGCGCTCCACCGTGCAGGTGGAGGCCTCTGAACAGCTGGAGGTCATCCAGCAGCGCCTGCTGACCCGGGCCAACCTGCTCGATATTGCGCGCGACATCGAAGTCTTCCCGCAGATGAACACGATGACCCCTGACGAGATCGTGCAGGCCATGCGCGAGGCAACCGGCATCCGCCGCTCCAGCGGGCGCAACCGCGCCACGCTGATGACGATCAGCTTCCAGGGGCGGGACCCGCAGAAAGTGGCCGATGTGGTCAACCGCTACACCTCTATCGTGCTTGATCTGAGCACCGGCGCGCGGACCGAGGCGGCCGAAGGCACGCTAAACTTCTTTCGGGAGCAGGTGAGCACCCTGTCGCAGGCGCTGGACGCGCAAAGCGCGCGCATCGTCGCCTTCAAGACCGAAAATGCCGATGCGCTGCCCGAAAACCTTGATTACCGGCTGAACCGCCAGGCGCTGGTACAGGAACGGGTCGCCCGGGCGGGACGGGAGCTGGAAAACCTGCGCGCCCAACGCGCCCAGCTGGAGCGGCTTTACGAAAGCACCGGCAGCCTGGCCGGGGTGGGCAATATACAGCTGACCCCCGCGCAGCAGGAGCTGCAGGCGCTTGAAGGTGAGCTGCGCACCGCGCTGAGCATCTATTCGGAACAAAACCCGCGGGTGCGCAACCTGCGCAACCGCATCGAAGCGCTGCGCGGCTCGATCGACACGGATGTCGCCGCCACCGACACGGGCGCGCCGCAGGACAGCGCCCCGCAATCAGCCCAGGCCACAGCGCTGGAGATCAGCCTGTCCGAACAGGACGCCAAGATGGACACGCTGCGCCGCGAGATCGCGGAAGATCAGGCCGAGCTTGAAATTCTGCGCGACAGCATTCAGCGCACCCCGGTCAACTCCACCACATTGGCCGCGATGGAGCGGGAGCTGGCCAACACGCAAAACCTCTATTCCACGGCCGTCAAGCAACAGGCGCAGGCGCGCATGGGCGAACAGATCGAGCTGTCGTCCAAGGGTGAGCGCATCACCGTTGTGGAGGCCGCCAACGTGCCCACCACGCCGTCCAGCCCGAACCGGCCGCGCATCATCGTGCTGGGCGTGGCGCTGGGGCTGGGGCTGGCGGGCGCCTTCTTCATGTTCCTGGAGCTGATCAACCAGTCGATCCGCCGCCCCGTGGATATCGTCAAATCGATGGAGATCACGCCCCTGGCCACCGTGCCGCGGATCGAGACCGCGGCGCATAAACGCATGCGACGGGTGGCGCAGGTGGCCTCGCTTGCGGTGGTGCTGGCCGGCGTGCCCGCGCTGCTATGGGCGGTGGACACCTATTACATGCCGCTTGATCTGCTGTTTGAACGCATAAAGGACCGGTTGGTCTGATCTGTCTGATCTGACCCGCCCGGAGGTTGAGGCCCCGAGAGATATGGAAAAACTGCAAAAAGCCATCAGCAAGGCGCGCAATGACCGGAGCCAGACCCCGGCCAAGCGCAGGAAAACACCTGCGCCCCAGACCGGGGCGCAACCCGGCGATCAAGCTGCGCTCCAGCCTGACACCCAGGCCAGCCCGGCCGAGGACCAGACCCGCATCCAGCGCCGCAAGGGGCCGAAATCCTACATCCTGGAGGCCGCGCAGGAGCAGGCCTTCCCCGGCGTCTGGGAGACGCTGACCCCCTATGAGCCCAACCCCGATCTGCTGTTGAAAAACCGGATCATGACGCTGCATGCGCAGACCACCTCGAACCCGTTCGACATTCTGCGCACCAAGGTCTTCCTGCTGATGCGCCAGAACGGCTGGAAGCGGCTGGCCGTCACCTCGCCCACCAAGGGCTGCGGCAAGACCACCACCGCCTGCAACCTGGCGGTGGGTTTCTCGCGGCAGCGCGAGCTGAAAACCATGCTTTTTGATATGGATCTGCGCCGCCCCGGCGTGGCCAATCTGATGGGGCGCAAGCCCAGCCACGGCATCCGCGACGTGCTCAATGGCAATGTCTCGCCGCAGGATCAGATGATGCGGCTGCGTTCCAATGTGGCGCTGTCCATGGCGCGTGGCCCCGTGGCTGACCCGATCCAGGTGATGCTGGCCGACACCACGGCCGAGATGTTCAACGACGTCCAGGCCCAGTTTGACCCCGATGTCATGATCTTCGATCTGCCGCCCATGCTGGTGACCGACGACGCGCGGGCCTTCCTGAAAAATGTCGATTGCGCGCTGATCGTGGCGCGTGCCGACCAGACCCGGATGAACCAGCTCGACATTTGCGAGCGCGAGGTGGCGGAGCATACCAATGTGCTGGGCGTGGTGCTCAACAATTGCCGCCATGCCAGCGACGAAGAAGAATATTACGGCGAATATCAGTAGGCGGCGGCCTGGCTCTTGTGCTCCCAGAAGGACAGTCCACGATTTTCTGCGGGAGGCGTGCCGTTTTGAGCCGGTGAGCCCAGCCGCTTTGGTGTAGAGGGGGCTCAGTGCGAGCCGAAAACTGTGAAACGGTTTTCGGACCAAATTGCGCGTAAAATCAAATTGCGAGAGCAGCACCTATGGTTCAGATTTATCTACCGCTGCCCTAAGCGCCGCGTGGACCCTCGGGGTCCCTGACCAAGAGAGCTGATGAAGAGCCCCATTATGATTGCCCCTTGCCCCGTTTCAGTCGCGCGCAGCGCATGGGCCGCATGCGCGGGCCTTTGGAGGCTGGCGTGATGCAGGCCGCAGACGCGCAACCGCGCCCGGGGGTAGGGCCGGGGATGGTATTGGCCGTCGATCTCGACGAGACGCTGATCCGCACCGACATGCTTTATGAGACGCTCTGGGCCAGCCTTTCGGCCCGCTGGCTGAACATCGCCCCCATCCTGCCCGCAGCTGCCGCCGGGCGCGCCGCGCTCAAGCAGACGCTGGGCGCGCTGGGCGCGGTGGATGTGGCGCGGCTGCCCTATCACGCGGCGGTGCTGGCCCGGATTGCGGCCTGGAAAGAGAAGGGCGGGCGGGTCGCGCTCGTCTCGGCCTCCGATCAAAGCGTGGTCGACAGGGTCGCCGCCCATCTCGGCCTGTTTGACGAGGCGCATGGCTCGGACGGGCAGACCAATCTCAAAGGCGCGGCCAAGGCCGCCTTCCTGCGCGACCGCTTCCCCGAAGGCTTCGCCTATATGGGTGATGCGCAGGCCGATCTGGCGATCTGGCCCGAGGCGCGGCTGGCGCTGACTGTCGATGCCAGCCCTGATCTGCGCCGCGCGGTGGAGGGGCTGGCAGTCCCGGTCGAGCATATCGCACCCGCAGCCACGGGCCCCGCGCGCCATCTGGGCGCGCTTTTCAAAGCGCTGCGCCCGCATCAATGGCTCAAGAACCTGCTGATCTTCCTGCCCATGGTGCTGGCCCATAAGATCACGGGCGGTGCCTTCGGGCTGGCGCTGCTGGCCTTTCTGGCCTTCAGCCTGACCGCCTCCAGCGTCTATCTGCTCAATGATCTGCTCGATCTTGATGCTGATCGCGCGCATCCGCGCAAATGCAAACGCCCCTTCGCGGCCGGCACCCTGCCGCTCATGTGGGGGACGGTGCTGGCGCCGGGGCTGCTGGTCGCGGGGCTGGGGCTGGCAGGGCTGGTGAGCTGGGCTTTTCTGGGCGTGATGGTGCTGTATTACGTGTTGACCACGGCCTATTCCTTCTCGCTCAAGCGGATGTTGGTTCTTGATATCTGCACGCTGGCGGGGCTTTATACGATGCGCATCATCGCAGGCGGGGTGGCGACGCAGACGCCGCTCTCGGTCTGGCTTCTGGCCTTTTCGACCTTCTTCTTCTTCTCGCTGGCGGCGGTCAAACGGCAGGCAGAGCTGGTCTCCAACGCGGCCACCGGGGCCGAGAAGGCGGCGGGCCGGGGGTACGAGACCACGGACCTGCCCTTTGTGGCCAATATGGCGGTGTCTTCGGGCTATGTCTCGGTGCTGGTTCTGGCGCTTTATGTCAATTCGGACGCGGTGCAGCGGCTTTACAGTATCGCGGCCCCGCTCTGGGGCATCTGCTTTGTGCTCTTGTACTGGATCAGCCGCATGGTGCTGATCACCCATCGCGGGCAGATGCATGACGACCCGGTGGTCTATGCGATCACCGACCGGGTCAGCCAGCTATGCGCCATTGCCATCGTGACCCTGGCCTTTCTGGCCACCTGGCAATAGCAGGCCGGGGCCGCTGCCTTAGATGATATGGACCTGGCCGGTGGCCCAGGCCACGGCGAAGACCACCAGATTGGCCGCCGCATGGCTGAGGATGGCATCGGTGACATTGCCCCGCCGCCGCATCACCCAGGAAAAGACCAGCCCGGCCAGAAACGCCTCGACCCAGCGGTCATGCAGCGCGGCAAAAAGGGCTGCTGTCATCACGGCTGCGGCCACCGACCACAGCGCGCCCTGACCCAGCCGCAGCCGGTTTTCGAGATAGGAGCGGAAGAACAGCTCTTCGATGATCGGGACCAGCAGCACCGTGCCAATGCCGCGCGCGATAAACCAGCCCACCAGCGCCAGACCTGTCAGCGCGCCGTAAGGTGCTGCGCCGTCGCCGGGCTCCACCGGGATCAGCACCCAGGCCAGCCCCACGATCACACCCGCGCCCAAAGCCACCGGATCGGCGCGCCAGGGCAGGCGCGCATAGACCGGCCAGAACAAAAGCAACACGCCTGCCATGAACAGCACCCGGCCTGGGTAGATCAGGCTGGGGCTCTGGCTGAAGGCCTGCGCCAGCAGCGCAGAGAGCATGAAGACGGCGAAGGGCAGGATGGCGGCAGCCACCGGGTCCTGGCGCAGCGGCAAAGGGGCTGCGGCAGGGGCGGGGGCCGCCCCTTGGGCCGGGGCTTGGGTCGGGGCTTTCTGCAAGGCAGGCACGGTCTGGGCGAGCGCCACGATGCCCAGCGCGATCAGCGTGAACATCAGCCAGCCCGCATGGCTGTGGAAGCCGCCCACGGCGAGCTCCGGGCTGCCCTCCAGCCCGATGATCAGCAGCACCGCGATGCGCAGCACGTTGAAGGCGGCCGAAGTCAGAATGCCGATGGGATAAAGCAGCAGCGCGCGCGGGAAGCGCAGATCGCGGCGGAAGAGCGCGAGATAAAGCGTCACAAACAGCGTCACCAGCGCGATGCCCTCAATGCCGGAACATTGCGGCGCGATATCGATGAAGAACTCCCCCGCGCCAATGATCTTTTGGGCGGGGTCGGTCAGCACCTCATAGCCCAGCCCCTCGACGATGCGGGTGACGGCCACGAAAGTCGCGTTCGAAATGGTCTCAAGCTGCCAGAGCGGCCGGATCAGATTGGCGAGATATGGGGCCATCACCCCGGTGGCGATGACCGGCAGCAAAAGCTGCCATTGGTTGGACAAAAACGCCTGCCAGCGACGGGCCGGGGCCAGATAAAGCGCGAGCCCCCCCAGCATGGCGACAAGCCCAAGGGCCCAGCAGATCAAAGTAGGGATCAGCGCCTGGGTGGCGCTGCCATCCTTGAGAAAGACTACCGGCAGGACCGCCAGGGCCGCACCTGCCAGATTGAGGCCCAGGGGCCAGCGGGTCTGACCGGCCTGGTCGATCAGGGCGCGAAACGGGGCCGGGCGCAGCGAGGCCAGCAGGACCAGCGCGCCCAAAGTGCAATAGATCCCCACCATCGAGGTGCTGGCTGCCTTGCAGGCGGCGGTGGGCCAATTGGCGCGGCATTTGAAATCGATGCCATGTTTGAACAGAAGGCCCAGGGCGATCAGCTCGACCAGCAGCAGCGCCACGACCAGGATCAGGGCGCGCCGGGTCTGGCTTGGATGGCCGGTTCGGGACCCGCTCGGGGAGCCGGATTGAGGATGGGGCGGGGAAGTATCCAAAGCACTCATGGGGTCAAACTCGGCTTAAACTTGGACGGAACAGGCGCGGGATGTCCGCACGCCTTTGGAAAACAGTAGCAGGCCCCACCTACCAAATTGAAAACAGGCCCGCCATCTTACCAAGCGGGCCTGTCTTAATACTTTAGCCTAAGGGCTTACGACGCGCGGCGGCGACGCTCCCATGCCAGCAGAACGATGGCAGCAACAGCGGCCAGAGCAGCAGTGCCTTCCAGCGCGCTGATTTCAGGCACGGCAACAGCGTTGTTTTTTCCGATGCCGGGGCCAAAAACAGGTGGTACACCTTGAGCAAAAGCAGCGGGTGCTGTCAGCGCCAGAATGGCGGCAGATTGGATAAGTGTCTTCACAAGCTTTCTCCTAGTTAAGAATAAAGGCGCTTCGAGCCTTTGGGTTGATATTAACGTCTTGTCTGTGAATGTCTATTTCCCAAGACAAAATTTGACAAAATTGTCAGCCCCGCCAGTACTGGCGAGGCCGGTTTTTTCGTGACCTTTAGCAGATGCAGTCAAACTCTTCGAATGGCACGAAGACAATGAAGGCCTGGTCGTGGTCATCGGCTTCGGCCACGCCATCCTGGGTCTCATTTGGATCGAAGATGAAGCTGGCCAAATCGTCCTCACCAGCCTCAAAGCCTTCGCCATTGGCAATGGCCAGAGCGATCAGCTCATCGACATTGTCCTGCGTGGCAATCGCCCCGTCTTGTGGCGAAGAGTCTCCATCCGTGATGCCCCAGATCGCCAACTGCACCTCTGCATCATTGTAGGTGGTGCCAGTGCCGTCCCCATTGTCCTGGCTGGTGAAGTCTTGGTTCACAAGCCAGTTGATGAGGTCGAGGTTTCCGGCGACGCCCGTAGTGATGGACAATGTGTTGCCGTCTTCATCCTGCACTTCCAGCAGCGACCCGACATTGTCATTTTCAAAGTCGGATTGCTCAACAGCGCTATCAAGCCCCACTGTCACGCTGCCAGAGACGAACACGTTGTCGACGAAGTCCTCGGGACGCTCAAGGCAGTAGGCATTCTCAAAGATTTGGCCATCCAGACGCTCATCGCCGCTTCCGTCGATAAAGGTCGAGAAGCCTTCATCAGGGAAGAACCCACCGAAGACCGCATCGATTTCTGCCGGCAGCGAGTCGATCAGGCTTTCAACGCTGTTGGCATCGCCTTTGAAGGTGACAGAGGCCGTGGCGTCCGACGTGTCGGTGCCGTCAGAGACCGTGTAGGTGTAGTCCACCGTGGCCTCGTCGCCGATGTCGAGATCGGCAAACTGGGCCTCGCCGTTGAAGACCAGCTCGCCGCCGTTCAGCGTGATCTCCACGCCGTCCACGGTGATGGTTTCACCTTCGCTGATTGCCACGCCGTTGATGGCAGTGACCGTCAGGCTCTCGCCGTCAGGATCGCTGTCATTGCCCAGCACGTTGAGGGTGATGTCCTCGTCGGCGCAGCCAGTGACCGCATCATCGGCCGGGTTTGGTGCACCGTTCTCGGCCACGAGCCCTGCATCCACGGTCAGGTCGATTTCACCGATATCCAGCGAGACAGTGCCGGTGGTGCCGGTGGTCTGATCCGCATCGCTATCGGAGGCATCATCGCCCTGATTGGCCGTGGTGAAGTCGAACCCGTCCACTTCCTCGAAATTGACCTGGTAGTCGCCAGCATCGAGGTTGTCGAAGAGATACATGCCGTTCTCATCGGTGGTGGTGAACTGGCTTGGGCCGCCATTGACGTCGATCAGCTCGACCTGGACACCCTCGACACCGACCTCGCCTGCATCCTGCTGGCCATTGCCGTTGGCGTCGATGAAGACCGTGTCACCCAGCGCCGCGGTGCCGGGGTCTTCGACGCCCGCGTCATTGTTTTCCGAGGTCTCGCCGATAGCCACCGTGATCGGAGCCGTTGTTCCGGTGAACGGATCAACGTCGCTGTCATTGGTGTCATCGCCATTGCCGTCCGGGTCATCCAGCGCCACGAAGCTCTTGCCGGAGGCCTCAGCCGCGAAAGCGACCGCATAAGTGCCTGCCAGCAGCCCGGTGAAGCTGTAGTTACCATTGGTATCCGTGGTCGTGGTGAGACCGGTCGGGTTGCCATTGGCATCCAGCAGCGTGACCGTGGCCCCTGCAATGCCGGGCTCGCCATCATCGACATCATTGTCGTTCTCGTCGCAGAAGTAGCGACCCGTGATGGCAGCCGTGCCGGGGTCTTCGATGCCGGCGTCATTGTTCTCGGAGACGTCGTTGACGCCCAGCGAGATGGTGCCGGTTGTGGCCGTGCCGTCGCCATTGTC
>CAYLVP010000013.1:0-7855 GCA_964387155.1 uncultured Rhodobacterales bacterium
GTGACACCCAAAATTGGGGCAGACGATGCGTATCGCGATCTCGTCGAGCCTATTGCTTTTCGGTATTGTCGGTTCTCTCTAGCCCATTTTCGGTTTTCGTTCGCCCGCACCGGTAGCGTCAGGATGCAGCTGCTGAAGAAATCACCAGTTGAGCCGAGGCAGTTTGCGCGTCTTCAGGCGTTAAGAAGATCGTCGGGCTACATCCCTTGATTTCCTCATGCGCCTGGAAATCAGCGGCCAAAGAACAACGATTGTTGTCACGGCAAAAAAGAAGCAGGCGATGGGGCTTTCAAGAAATCTAAGCGGATTGCTGTCTTTCAAGATCATGCTTTGGCGCAGGCTGCTCTCAAGCGTCGGGCCAAGGATGAATCCAATCACAATCGGGGCCAGCGGCACATTTGCATAGCGGAGCAAAAGCCCAACGAAGCCTGCCACAACAGTCACCCAAACATCCAAGATAGAGGCGCGGATCACGTAGGACCCGGCAAGCGCCAGTGCCACCACACCGCCCATAATGAGCGCATGAGGCAATTTGAGAATGCGGGTGAACAGTTGGGAGGTCAGCGCGCCAACCAGCAGCATCATGATGTTGACGATGAAAAGCGCGATAAAGATGAAGCTGACCAGATCGCCATTGCTGGTAAACAAAGCGACGCCGGGCTGAATGCCCTGCACGATCAGCGCGCCCAGCATCACCGCTGTCGCCGCATCCCCCGGAATGCCAAGCGCCAAAGTGGGGACAAGCGCGCCGCCGGTCACGGCGTTGTTTGCGCTTTCGGACGCGACCAGCCCCTCCGGCTCGCCCTTGCCGAAATTGGCTTGGTTTTTGGACCCCGCCCGGGCCTGCGCGTAAGCAATCAGCGAGGCGGCGGTTGCGCCCACGCCCGGCAGGATGCCAAGGAATGTGCCTATCGCGGAGGACCTGAGCAGCGTGGTCTTTATCGCCCACCATTCGCGGAAGGGTGCCACCCTAAAACCGGCTTTGGCGATGTTCTGGATCGACTCCCGCGCGCCCTTGCCCGCCGCGGCAAAAACTTCTGACAGGGCAAAAAGCCCGATCAGGATCGGCACCACGTGAAAGCCCTGGGTCAGGGCGAAATAGTCAAAAGTAAACCGTGGCGTAAAGCTCATCTCATCCGTGCCGACCGTTGAAAGCCAAAGCCCGATAAGCCCCGCCAACAGCCCTTTCATCGGGTTGCCCGCACTGACCCATGCGATGGTGGTCAGCGAGAAAACGATCAATGCAAAGGTCTCGACAACGCCAAATTCCAAAGCCAGACGCGCAAGTTGGGGTGCGGCAAACATCAACACAATCGCGGAAAAAAGCCCTCCGATTGTCGAGCCGACCGTGACCCATCCCAGCGCCAAAGGCGCGTCGCCCCGCTGGGCCATCGGATACCCCTCAAAGGAGGTGGCCGCCGATTGCGGCGTGCCGGGCACATTGATCAAGACGGCGGGGATCGCACCGCCAAAGACCGAGCTGACATAGATCGCCAGCAACATCCCAATCGCGTATGCAGGCTGCAAAACGAAGGTGAAGGGCAGGACCATCGCAAGCGCTGTTACGGTCCCTAGCCCGGGAAGCGCACCAACGATCATGCCCAAAATCGTAGCGCCCAGCATGATCAACAGCCCCAGAGGGTCCAGCGCCAGGCCGATCGCGGCGGAAAAGTTCTCGATCACCATGGCGTTAGCCCTGCCAGAATGCGCGCGGCAGCGGCAGGCCCGCCAATTGCACAAGCATCAGGTACAGGCCGATAGGGACGCCCAAAGACACTGCAAGGTTCAGAACGTGGTTGCGATAGCCCAAGAGCCATACACTGACGGAGACAGCCAATGGCGCGACCATCAAAAACCCAAGCGATTTCATCAATGCGGTTGCTATGATTGCGGCCGCAAAGCAGCCGACGATGGCAATCCAGTTGCGCGTCACCGGCGGGTGAGATGCAGTTCTTAAGCCGATAACGCCTTTTACCAGTATGCCAAGCGACACTGCGATCCATGCAAAGAGGAACACTTTAGGCGTAAAGTAGGGTGAGATATCGCCAGGCAGAAGGAAAGCGCTCGCGCTTTCGGTGTAGGTTTGCATCAAAAGGGTGACCCCAATAATGCTGCAGGCCGCACCAAGCGAAATATCACTGCGTGGATTTTCCATCATGGTGCGGCCTCCGCTTCTTTGACTTACTCTGCCAGCCCGATATTGACCAAGAGCTGCCGGTTATTGGCGAACTGGTCGGCGTAGAAGGCCTGGAATTCTTCGCGGCCTTGATAGTCGATCACCTGTCTGGCGGCGGCCATCCCGTCAATGAACGCTTGATCGGTCACCGCTTCAGCGCAGGCCGCTGACAGGGTGTCGATTACATCTTCGGGCGTTCCGGCCGGGGCAACCAACCCGAACCAAATCGACAACTGCACGTCATGCCCAAGCTCTTTGAGCGTAGGCACATCGGGTGCATCAGGGCGGCGCTCGTCGCCAAGAATGGCAAGCGCCTTCAGGCCCCGGGTTCCGGCGGCGGAATACATGTCTGTCGACATGGTCGCATCACCGCCCAAAACGGCCGCTGCTGCTTTTGCGCCGCCACCTACGGGCAGGTATTTCACGTCATCAATTCCGAATGCCTTGATGGCGGACATGGCGGCGATAAATGGCAAGCTGCCGGGCGCAGGGCCCGCGCCCACGACATTTCCTGCTTTGGCAGCTTCAACCAGATCTTCCATCGTTTGAATGGGGCCTGCGGGATCAACCATCACCGCAGTCGGTGTCTCGGTGACTTTGCAGATCGGCTCGAAACTGTCCTCGCCGTAGGGAAGCGGGCGCAAATGCGGCTGGATTGTCAAAGTGGCGATTGGGTTATAGCCAAGCGTGTAGCCATCTGCGGGCGATGCGGCCAGCTGCGCCGTGCCGATCGTGCCACCCGCGCCTGCGACGTTGACAGGGACATAGTTTGCACCCTCGCCGAGCGCTGCGACCATAGCATTCATAAACAACCGCGCACCTGTGTCGGTGTTCGAGCCGGGGCCATAGGAGATGATGACCTCGATGTTCTTCTCCGGGTAGTCCGCAAAAGCGGCGGTGCCCGAAAAGGCGAGCGCTAAGGCTGCCAAGGATGTTGCCAGTTTCATGTGTATTCCTCCCATTGGTCGGGCAGTTTTGCCCTTGATTTACGCTTCAGTGGTTTGAGGCTAATTGCCTCCGCGTTCTTGTGTCCATTCGATTTGCGGGATGTCGACGGCCGGACTGGGGGGCCAGCCATCGCCGCGCTGGCTGTTGAGGCTGCGATGTGGCGCCCAATGGTATGGGCGATCAGGTTTGCCGGTCAGTTTTCCGTCAGCTATCCAGTCGAGATCGGAGCCATAAAGCTCAGACATGAGCACGCCCGTCAGCTCTGCCAAAGTCTTGGCGCATTTTGGATCGTGCGCAAGGTCGGTCATCTCATGCGGGTCGTCTTGCATGTCAAACAGCTGGAAATGGTTGCCGGTCGGGTAATAGATGAGTTTCCAGCGTTCCGTGCGGATCATGCGGGTCGCATGATCATCTTCTCCGCATTCCCCATAAATGTAGTCTCTGCGCTTACCCAGCATCGAGCGCCCATCGACAGTGTCCGGCACGTCCAGCCCTGCCAAATCCAAAAGCGTCGGCATCACATCCGCAAAGCCTACCAGCCGATCATCGACAGAGCCTTCAGGCACACGCGGGTTGCCCTTGTTGGGCATCAGGATCATCGGGATGTTTGCGCTGGAGTCGTAGAAAATGCGCTTCGCAACCATCCCGTGATTGCCCAGCATATCCCCATGATCCGAGGTGAACATGATGATCGTGTCATCCAGGATACCCTCAAGCCGCAAGGTCCCAATCAGGTAGCGGATTTGATGGTCGATCTGGGTGCAAAGCGCGTAGAACGCGCGTTTTGCCTCCAACAATTGCTCATCGGTATAGAGGTTTGTGCGCGCCTGTAGCGCTTGGATGGGGAAGGGCAGATCCTCTGCTTTGGCCCAGTTACCCACATAGGGGCGGTCAATCTCGATACGGTCATACAGGTCCATATAGGATTGCGGCGGGACAAGCGGCGGATGCGGATGCCGGAAACCGAGATACCAAAAGCTGGGGCGCGTCGGGTCGCGCCGTTTGATTGTGCGCGCCATCTGTCTTGCGGCCCAATTGGTGGCATGATGGGCCTCGTCCAGATGCCAGGGCCGCCAATGGTACTGGTTGTTCGACATGCCGTGATCAAATTGCCGCCCGGCATGGCCAGTATCGCCAAGGTAGATGTCATAGTCGTCTGTGACGCCAAATTGGGGACGCCCTTCATCATCAAGGATGACGTCGTCAAACCCGATCCGGTCGCGTTGCGGATGCACATGCAATTTGCCAACTGCCTGCGCTTGATAGCCTGCTTGCTTGAAGGCGCTGGCAAGGGTTGTGACCTTCGGAAAGGTTAGCTGATCATTGAACACCCGGTCCCCATGAGAACGCGCCGACATACCCGTCATCAAGCTGCGCCGCGCGGGTATGCAGACCGGGCACTCGGAATAGGCATTTGAGAAACGCACACCGCATGAGGCAATCTCATTGAGACCGGGCGTCAGGATCGCGGAATTTCCCGCAAAGCCAAGATGCTCGGCAGCCCAATGATCGCACACGATCAGCAAGATATTTGGATTATTGCTCAACACTTTCCTCCCGCCCCAAGGCTAGCGCCATAAACAACATTCGAAAAATGATAACTTTGCATAACCAATAACCCATTGGAATATTTCATTGGGTCCAGCGCCAGGATCGCATTCATGGTGTCCAGTTTACGATTTCACACGACGCCTGTATTTGAGACGCATCTGAATGATGACGGACCCCGCATGACCGAAAACCCAAATTGCTGTAGGCCGGCGCGCAATACCAGCCAGCTTGCAGGCACCACGCCGGTGTTTCCCGCCGCGCGCTCTGCCATAGATTTTGATACCGCGACGATCCCGGCGGGGCGGGGCTTTCTCGGCACGGATCATGCACATATCAAGGATGATGGCGAAAGCCCGCTTCGGCGCAAACAGATCAAAGCGTTCCAGATGGCGCGCACGACAGTCACGAACAGCCAGTTCGAGGCCTTTGTTGAGACGACAGGCTATGTCACGGAGGCGGAAGAGTTCGGATGGTCTTTCGTCTTTTGGAGCGACATTGACGCGCGTGTTGGCCCGACGCAGGCGGTTCCAAATGCCGAATGGTGGCACCGCGTGGATGGCGCAAACTGGCGCGATATCAACGGGGCGGGGACTCAAGAACAGACATGGTTTCCCAACCATCCCGTCGTCCAGGTCTCGCTGAGAGATGCGCAGGCCTACGCCTCTTGGGTTGGGGGTCGCCTCCCCACAGAGGCGGAATGGGAACATGCCGCGCGCGGTGGTTCGGGAGACGTGAAATTCCCTTGGGGCGATGATGAACCCGATGACGAGACCCATCTGCCCTGCAACATCTGGCAGGGCAGGTTTCCGCACACCAACACCGGCAAGGACGGCTATCTTCGCACAGCTCCGGCGCAGTCCTTTTCGGCAAACGGGTATGGCCTCTTCAATATGGTAGGAAATGTCTGGGAGTGGACAAGCGACGCTTTCCATATCCGGTCGCTCAAGAAATCGGTCAAACTGCGGCTCGCGCAGATGAATGGTTTCCAGCTGTCGAAAGGTGGCTCATTCCTGTGTCACAAAAGCTATTGCTTCCGCTACAGGATCGCCGCTCGGTCAGGCACATCGCCCGACAGTGCCACGCCGCATCAAGGCTTCAGGGTCGTTTGGGACAGCTAGACCGTTCAAAATTGAACGGTGGTCTTGCGGCCAGAGAGCCCCAGCATTTGGACCCCAGAAACGGCCGCGCAGATGGCTATTGCAGGCTCCCCCTTTGGTTGGAGAGCCGGAACGCTCCGCTTACTCGAGCCCCAATTCATCAAGCAAGGCAAACAACTCGTCGATGGTCGTCTGGTCCGCCTCCGCACCGGGATGCCGCATCTTGGTGCAGGTCATCAGCCCACGGCGCTTCATGATTTCTTTGCGCAGGCTGATCAGAAGGCCGTGGGTAAATTGCAACCGGATGGCTGGCAGATATTTGTAGAACACCTCGCCGGCTTTCTTTTTGTCGCCCGCCTGGATCAGATTATACATCTCGACAAAAATGTTCTGATAGGCAAAGCCCGACATGGCGCCCACCGCGCCACGGCACAGTTCTTCATACAGATAGACGCCACCAAGGCCGCCGAATATCCCCAAGGTGTCGCCTGTCAGCTTTCTAATTTCTGTCACCTTCTGGGGGCATGGCGGATCTTCAAGCTTGAGGTAGTTGATGTTGTCGAAATCGCTTGTGAGCCTGGCGATGAAATCCGCAGGCATCTGCACGCCGGTGACGGCAGGGTAGTCCTGAACGACGACCTGTATATCTACCGATCCGGCGACCGCCTCGTAGTATTCATAGAGCTTCTTCAAATTGGACTTTGGCATCGGCACCGCCGCCACCATGACGGCCGTGGCCCCGAGCGAGGCAGCCATTTTGCACCGTTCAATGGTTTGCCGTGTCCCGGTCCCGCTGGCACCGACAGTGACCTCGATCCGGCCAGCCGCCGCGCGGACGGTTTCGTCAATGATCAGATTGCGTTCCACATCATCCAGCCGGTTTGCCTCTCCCGTAACCCCAAGACAGACCACGCCCCTGCACCCGTCGGTGACGGACAGGTCCACCATCCCGGCGATCGGCCCCAAATCAAGGTCTTCCGTCTCGGTGAACGGGGTTGGGATCATGTAGTGGATGCCATCAAGATTTTTCATCAGATTTCCTTGTCAGTCCTGTTTGACCATGTGGAGCGGTCAGTCATGTCTTAGGTTTCGAATTGATGGCTACGCCACCCGGCAAATGGGCTCACCCTCTTGGAAGGCCTTTATGTTTGCGACAAGCTGATCAACGCCGCGTTGTCGTGCATCCCGACTGCCCCAGGCACTATGGGGCGTTACAATCAGGCGGGGGACATCACTGTCTAGCAATGGGTTGCCGTTGACCGGCGGTTCCTGCGTCAGAACATCTGTGGCCGCGCCGCCAAGCTGCCCGCGCTTGAGCGCATCAGCCAGAGCCTGCTCCTCAACCAGCCCGCCCCGTGCTGTGTTGATCAAGAACGCGCCGGGTTTCATCAGCGAAAGTTCCCGCTCCCCGATCAGATTGCGTGTTTGTTCTGTCAGCGGGCAATGCAGTGACAGGGCGTCGACCTGTCGCAACAGATCATCCAGCGCCAGCCGATCTGGCTTGGCCGGACGTCCCGGCAGATTGGCGCTCAACACGCGCATCCCTAAAGCCTCTGCCAATTTGGTCACGGCACCGCCAAGCTCGCCTTGACCCAAAATCCCGAGCGTCTTGCCGGACAGCTCAACAATCGGAAAGTCAAGAAAGCAGAAATGTTCGGTTCTTTGCCACTGTCCTGCGCGTACGGCAGCTTGATAGTCATTCAAACTGGTCGCAAGCGCGAGCAACAGCATCAGCGTATGCTGGGCGACGGCAGCCGTGCTATAGGCAGGGCAGTTGCAGACGGTAATTCCCAGCCGTTTCGCGGCGTCCAGATCAACATTGTTGAAGCCCGTCGCAGCAATCAAGACGAGTTTGAGATTGGGGCAAGCGGCCAGCACGTCGGCAGTCAACAGCACCTTGTTGACGAGCGCCACTTGCGTATCTTTAAGGCGGTCTACCACTTTGTCAGCCGAGGTGTTTGCGTACACGTCCAGCGTGGAAAACGCATTTGCGAGTTCCGTCAGATCCAGATCATCTTGGTCAAGCGGCTTCACATCGAGAAAGACACCTTTGAATGTTGTCATTGGCCTGTCTCCAAGCCGA